>CAZRKH010000027.1:0-43824 GCA_964600785.1 uncultured Chitinophagaceae bacterium | reverse complement strand
TCGACGGTCCCGAAGGGGCCGAAAGGCGACGGCCTGGCCAGCCCGGCCAGCTCATGAGCCGACGAAAACCAGATCGCCCTTCGCTTGTTTAAGGGCTAGGTCCGTGGCGCCAGACGTCTATATGATGCCTCTGTGGCGGTTCAAAGCGGGCGACCTCACGACGGGCGTCCAGCGACTGTTCCCCGAGAACCCAGCGGGTTCCACAGCGTTCCGCATCCTTCAACTCCCGAACATCAAAGCCTTTATAGCCCGCCGCAAGGCCGCTCGCCAGGTGCGAGGCGTCATCAAGGAGGCTGAAAAAGCCCTCGGATGCCGGATTCAGTGGCGCGATGAAGGCGATGTCGTGCACTCCGAGCAAGCGTGGTGGGGATTCGAGGCGTTGCGAGCCTATGCAAAATGGTTAGATCTGAAGGATCAGATCCCTGCGTTCGAAGATCCGCCAGACAACAATTTCTACAAGCATCCGGCGCTGAAGTAGGAAGGGGCCTCGCGGCAGTTTCGGTATTCCCACATCATCGATCACTCCTGCTAAAGCGGATACTACGTGCCGTGCCATTTTGATCGTGTCGTCTATGTTGACGCGTATCAGGCGTATGGCCGATTCACCTTTCAAAGGAGCTTCGGTTCGTCCTATACGCTCAGCGATCAGCGTTGCACTCTTGAGCGTGAGTTGCCCCGAGAGAATGATCCGGGAATGTCCGAGTCTTCTCAGAGGGCTATCGCCGCGGGCTTCAAGACGCTCAAGGAATTGTGCGGCCATAGCCTTTCGCACAAGTTGCCACTAGTATTTTGGGGATAGCCGACAAGATCGGGCGAACAAAGCCTTGCGGCAGAATCGCGATGACGTCCTGGGGTGTTGAGAATCGATTGGCTGCGATCTGCTGAAGACAGCCGTTCGGCAACGGGAGGCCCAGAGTCAGAGCAGTTTCGGTGTCGCGCCGGTGGTAATCGCCAAGCCGAGCGAGCATATCGCGGTTACCTAGGCGGTCGCTGTCGCGGTAGAATTTGGGCTGTGATGACCAGCGAGCGATTCACCCCGTGGGTTCCCCGGAAATGACAACGATCACGATTCCACTATCCGATGAGCAAGCCGCCCAGTTGCGACTGTGGGCTGAGGAGGCCGGGATGCCGCCGGAGGAGTTTCTGCGGCGTCGCGTTGAGCAGCTACTCGATCGGCCTGACGCTCAGTTTCAGAAAGCTGCGGATCATTTGCTGCAGAAGAATGCTGAGCTCTATCGGCGGCTTGCATGATTCGGTATCTGTCGCTCGAGGAGATCTTGGAGCTTCATCGCCTCGTGCTTCGGCAGTCTGGCGGGCTTGAAGGCGTGCGCGATCTGGGCGGCCTTGAGTCGGCTTGTGCTCAACCGCAGATGACGTTCGATCGGCAGGATCTGTATCCATGCTTGCCGACCAAAGCCGCCGCCCTGGGTTTCTCTTTGATCCGCAATCATCCCTTCGTCGATGGCAACAAGCGCATTGGCCATCTTGCGATGGAAATGTTCCTGGTCCTGAACGATCACGAACTCGATGCCGGAGTTGATGAGCAAGAGCGGATCATTCTGGGTCTTGCAGCCGGAGAGTTGAGTCGAGAAGAGTTCGCTGGCTGGGTGCGATCCAGAATGCGGCCATAAAGTGCCGAACAAAGCCTTGCAGCAGAATCGCGATGACGTCCTGCGGAGTTGAGAATCGATTGGCTGCGATCTGCTGATCGCAGCCGTCAGCCCTACTGTGCGGCACATCCTTGATGGTGATTCGAACAATCGCGATTGTTACGGCGGTAGCCCTCTTCGGGATGCTGCTGGGCGCTGCATTTGGCTGGGCCGCGGCCACCATTGCCCCATCGTTCTTCAAGAGCGTAATGCCGTGGAAGGAAATCGAGCCGGTCGGTTTCGCGACCGTACTTGGTGCGTTCGGTGGCGTAGTGTGTGGTGGCGGTCTTGGAGTCTTCGCGATGATCCTTGAGGCAATCACGGATTGGCAAAAACGCGGCAACGAGGGCGAAGCAGCCACTGGATCAGACCGTGGATAGAATCCAGCCGAATGGATGATCGATGGTCCGCCGCTGATCAGCTCGATCGTTCTCCCGCCGAAAGCTGCTCGCACCACGCATCTGTACGAACCTTCCTTCTGCTGGAAAAGTCATACTGTGCCGCCGTTGCCTCGAGCGACCTGAGCTGCTCCGGTGACGTTTACTGCCGTCTTCATGCCGGTGCCCGAGGGCTACATCGGATTTCTTGAGGAGATCCCCGGCGTTAACAGCCAGGGCGAGACGCTCGACGAGGTTCGAGAAAATCTTCGCGAGGCCGTCCAGTTGGTGCTCGAAGCAAATCGGGAACGGGCAGAGCAAGCTCTGGTCGGCCAGAAAGTCGAAAGAGAGCCTTTGAAATTTGGCATCGTGATGAAAAAGGTCGATTTGATTTGACACATTGAGGCCCAGGGTTGTGCCTTTCTGCGCGAGCGCGGCAGGCACACCATCGACATCAATCCGACTGCACGGAAAGTGTCCACGGTTCCGCGACATCGTGAGATCAACGAGTTCATGGCGAAGAAGCCCGAGCAGGGAGAACCAAGCGATGCAGCGGACTCACGATAAAGTCGGGCGGTGTGGATAATCGCTCGGTTGCGAGCCGCAAATCGCGAGCGTTCGGCCATGCGGCCGTGATGCCCTTTGTGGAAATTTGGAGCGTGAGTCGAATGTCCTTCTCAGTCCCGCAACTGGAGCCTTGAATGACCGCGACTCCTTACACAGCCGTTATTCGGCGCGACGGTCGGTGGTGGATCGGCTGGGTTGAGGAAGTGCCTGGCGTGAACTCGCACGGCGAGCGGCGGGAGAAGCTTCTTTCGAACTTGCGTGAACCCCTGGCCGAGGCCATCGAGATGCATCGTGAAGATGCACGAAAAGCAGCGGGCGAGCGATTTGAAAAGGACAGCCCGGTCAACGGCACTTCCGCCTCCATCGGCTGACGGATGAGCGGCTCGTGAGCGGGTTGCTCGCGCGTCCCGAGGCTGCCCCGGCCCGGAAAGCGGCTCCCTGGATCGGCCCCCTTCCCCTGAAGCGGCGTTTTTCTCGTGTCGGCGCGGAGTCTCTCCGGGTCCGGCCGCCCGAGGGGCTTTGTCGTGACCCGGCGTCCGCTGGCGGTCTGCTTGCTGCCTTACGGCTTCGGGTCCCGCTTCTCGATCACCTCCAAGAGCCGCGGGCTCGGCACGCTGATCGCCAGGCCCAAGGGTGTGTGGCGGACCGTCTCTTCGAAAGGACTCGTCGTGCGGTCGGTCTGCCGCTGCATCGCCACGACCACGCCGACGACCAGCGGACTGCCGGCTTCGATGAGCGGCTCGGCCACGACCGCCGCCCCGCTGTCACCACCGAAGTTTGAGTAGTCGACAAAGAACCGCTCGAGTTTCGCAGCCGGCAAGAGCGGATGGCTGGCGATCGACCCACTCCGCAGCACCGGCCAGCCGGCGGCGTTGGCTTCGACCTGCGCCGGAAAGCAGGCCACGCGGACCCGCTGGCCCACGCGGACCTTCCCGGAATCGAAGTCGGCCTCGGTGGCCAGCCGCGAGAGCGGGAAGGCGGCCGCGGCGATCTCCTCCGGCAGGCTGACGGGCATCACCGCCACGTCAAGCGACGGATGCCGCCGCCAGAGGGGCTTTTTTTCGGCACGGACCGGCACGACCACCTCCCGCCGCTCGAAGCCTCCCCCGGCCGCCGGCAGCCGGCCGACGATGGTGCAGGTGGGGCCGTCGATGCCGGCAAAGGTGTGGGCGGCGGAAACGAGCAACAGCGGCCCGCCATCGGGCACGGCCACCAGGAAGCCCGTTCCGGATTCCCCGCCGCCATGCAGGCGAACACTCGCACGCACCGCCTCGAGGGCGGCGTCGGCGACCGCAGGCGACTGAGGGGCCGTCGCTGCCAAAAGCCCCCCGAGAATCGTGATACCAAGCCGCGTCGTTCGCATGTGCATGCTGTTTTTCCTGACTCCACTCACCCGACTACACTCACCGGACCCGTCCAGTCTGCCCCCAACGGAGATCATGATCGTGAACAGGCAAATAGCAACCACCCACCTGTGGAGCCGGCTTGCGGCGGTTCTTGCCGCGGCGATTCCGTTCGCCCCGCAGCCGGCGGACGCCGGGCAGCCCAATGTTGTCGTGATCACCATCGACGACCTCGGCTACGCCGACATCGGTCCGTTCGGCTCGACGATCAACCGCACACCCGCCCTCGACCGGATGGCCGCCGAGGGCAGGCGGCTGACGAGCTTCTACGCCGCCCCGGTCTGCTCCCCCTCGCGATCGTCCCTCATGACCGGCTGCTATCCCAAGCGGGTGCTGCCGATCCCGCATGTGCTCTTCCCGGTGGCCGCGGTGGGCCTCGCCCCGAGGGAGACCACCCTCGCCGAACTGCTTCGCGACGCCGGCTACGACACCGCCGCCTTCGGCAAGTGGCACCTCGGCGACCAGCCCCCCTTCCTGCCCACCGCCCAGGGCTTCGCCACCTACGCAGGGATTCCCTACTCCAACGACATGGGCCCGCTGGCCGACGGCGCCCGCAGCGACCTCGGCAAGCCGATCCCCGATCCGCGGAAACGTCCCGACGCCAAGCTCCCCTCGATTCATGACGAGACCGGCATCCGGGGCTTCTTCCAGCCGCCGATGCCCTTCCTCGAGGAGACGACCGTCGCCTACCGCGTGCGGGCACCCGAGCAGCAACAGCTCGTCTCCACGCTCACCGAGCGGGCGGTCGGCTTCATCACCGACCACGGCCCCGCAGGCTCCCGGCAGGGCCGGCCCTTCTTTCTCTACCTGCCCCATTCGGCCGTCCACTTTCCGATCTATCCCGGTGAGGCCTTTGCCGGCCGCTCCGAGCACGGTCACTATTCCGACTGGGTCGAGGAGGTCGATGCCAGCGTCGGCGAGGTGCTCGACGCAATCCGCCGGGCCGGCCTCGACCGCCAGACCCTCGTGATCTTCACCAGCGACAACGGGGGAACGAAACGTGGTAGCAACCGGCCGCTGCGCGGGTTCAAGGGCTCGACCTGGGAGGGCGGCCTGCGGGTCTGCACGATCTGCCGCTGGCCCGGAAGGATTCCCGCGGGCACCTCCAGCGACGCGATCACAGGCATGCATGACATCCTGCCGACCGTTGCCGCCCTCGCCGGGGGCACCCTTCCCGAGCTCCCGCTCGACGGCCGCGACATCTCCGAGGTGCTCTTTTCCGAGCCGCCCGTCGCCGGCCCGCACGAAAGCTTCCTCTATTTTCGCGGGCTCGATCTGAAGGCGATCCGCAAAGGCCGCTGGAAGCTCCACCTCGACAGCGGTGAACTCTACGACCTCGAGGCGGATGTCGGCGAGTCCCACGACCTTGCCGACGAACACGCACAGCGGGTTGCCGAACTGACCGCGGTTGCCGCGGCGACCGACGCCGACCTCGGCCGCAGCGGCATCGGCCCGGGCTGCCGGCCCCTCGGCCGCGTCGAGGAGGCGGTGCCCCTGATCCCCTTCGACGACCCTCGCCTGCCCTGACCGCCCTGACTGCCGCCGGCCCTCGCCAATCCTCGATTAGTTTCCGGCGGCCATCATCCACCGGCCCTCACTCGAAGGCCCGCTCGCGAACATCCTCGGCGAGCAGACGACTGCGTGTCCCGTCGAAGGCCAACAGCCGCGTGCGGCGGAGTTCTTCGGCTGCCACGCCGGCGGCCCCCACCCGATGCAGCCAGTAGACCTCGCCCTCACCCAGCGGCCAGGCGGCAAACTCACCCCACCGCTTTGGCGGCACGTGGGTCTTGAGCCAGTTCCAGCAGCAGACATGGTGGGCATGGGATTCGTCGGGCTCCAGCCGACACCAGCGACGGTATTCCACCTCCGGCAGCACGACGAGTCCTGCAGGTGGCTCCGCAGCAAAAGCCTCGGCCGCCGCGGCGAGGCCTGCCGGCGTTGTCGTGAGCACGACGGCCGGGTCGGGGTCGTCCTCGGCGCGTGGCGGCCCTGCGAGGAGCCGCTCACGTCGGGCGGCGAGCAGCCGCGGCAGTTCCTCGGCAGACCACCACCGCATCGAGTCGAGCAGCACGCGGCGGGCCTCGCGGGCAGCGGCATCCGGTGGCGGCGGGATCTCGTCGGCCGGGGCGAGCTGGGCGAGATACGCCCGCAGGCCGGCGAGCCAGCGCGTGGTGTGAGGGTTCATCTCATCGCTCGCTGCGACGGCCGCGTGAGTCGTGGCCCGGTCGGCCGGCGTGCCTCGCCAGGCCCGAGGGGGTGGCGATCGCGGAGAAGGGGTCGTCGGGCCAGGCGTGCTTGGGGTAGCGGCGGCGGAGTTCCTTCCTGATCACGGGATAGGTGGTGGCCCAGAAGCTCGCCAAGTCGTCGGTGATCTGCCGCGGGCGATGATCCGGCCCCAGCAGCTGCATCCGCACCGCCAGCCGCCCGTCGGCAACACGTGGCGTGTCCCGCATCCCGAAGACCTCCTGGATTCGCACGGCAAGCAGCGGGGACGTTCCCACCGGCTCCGCCTCGGCAGGATACTCCAGCCGGCAAGGGCGGCCGCTGGGCATCGCCACCGCATCCGGGGCGAGCCGGTCGATCTCGGCAAGCCGTTCAAAACCCACCCTCCCCCGCACCGCCGTGAGCCAGTCGGCCCGGCGAACCTGCTCGAGCGTCGTCGCCCCGCGGCAGACCTGCGGCAGCAGCTCCAGCAGTCCCGCCGTGTCGAGGTTCGGCAGATCGAGCTGTGGCATCACCCCGGCAAGCCAGCGGACCCGGGCCACGAACCTCCCGGCCGGCGAGTCGGCAGCAGGCAGCACCCGGCCGGGCTCCCGGGCCGCCGCGGCCTCGAGCAGCCCCATCGACTCGGCGGAGTCGGGCACTGCCAGAGGCGTTTCCTCGATCACCAGATCGAGCCACCGAGTCTGGCCGCGTGCCTCGAGCCGTCCGCCCGCCCACCGCACGACCTCCTCGTGAGAAAGCAGCCCCGCGAAGGCCGGCTCGTCGAGCCAGTCGCGTTCCACCGCCGACGCCAGCCGCACCCGCACCTCGGCCGCCGCGTCGTCGACGTCCAGGGCCAGCAGGAAAGGCTCTCCGCGGAGTCGACTCGAGCGATCGAGCCGCACCCCGCGACCCCCGACAATCGTGCCGCGATCATGCGACCCGGCCCGCAGCCGCACCAGCCGGTCGGGGAAGCCCGCCAACAGCACCCGCCCCAGGGCCGTCTGGATGTCGTGCGCCCGCGGCCCGCTCGGCCGCACCAGCCGCATCAGCTGCTCCGCCGTCCGCAGCACCGCCCTCGCCTGCGGCGGATGGACGAGCAAATCGCCGCCCGCCGTCTGCCGGCCGGCATGAAAATCCTCGATCGCGAGCACGCGATCGTAGAGATCCGACCGCGAACGGCCAGTCTGCCGCTCCCGAGGCCCGGCGGCCGGCCCGCCAAAAGGGTCACGCTCCGAAAGCAGGGCCGCGGCGATCGACGCCTCCCACAGCACGCCCGCCTCGGCCGCCTCAAGCAGAATCGCCCCGAGCCGCGGGTGGCAGGGGAGCGATGCGAGCAGCCGGCCCCGCGGCGTGATCACCGTGCGGCCCGCATCGCTGCTGACCGCGGCAAGCGAATTGAGCAGCTCGAGACTGCGACCCACCGCTTCGGCCGGCGGGGGGTCAAGCCAGGGAAATCCCTCGAACTCGCCGATGGCCACCAGGGCAAGCACCGCGGCGGTCGGGTCGCCGCGGACCGCCTCAGGGACCTCATGCTCCTCGCGGCGCCGATGCGAGGCCTCGTCCCACAGCCGCACACACTCCCCCGGCTGCGTTCGGCCGGCACGCCCGGCTCGCTGCTCCGCCGAGGCCCTCGAGATCGGCAGCGTTTCCAGCCGCGGCAGCCCGGTGGCGGCGGCCACCCGCAGCTGGCGAGCCTCCCCGGAATCGATGACCGCCGTCACGCCCGGCACTGTGAGCGAGGTCTCGGCCACGTTGGTCGCCAGGATCACCTTCCTCCGCCCGTCGTCGGCAAACACCCGGTCCTGCTCCGCCGGCGGCAGGTCACCATACAGCGGCAGCACGGCGAACGATTCCGCCGGGCAGATTCGCTCGATTGCCCGCTGGCAGCGGCGGATCTCCCCAACGCCCGGCAGAAAGACGAGCACGTGCCCCGCGGTTGAACGCAGCACTCCCGGCAGCCGCCGGGCCACCAATTCCTCGATCGGGTCGCGGCCGGTCCGCTCGCCGCGGCGCAGGTGGCGGATCGTCACCGGATGGACCCTGCCGACCGCCTCGACCACCGGGCAGGCAGCCGGCCGACCAGGCAGGCTGCCGCCGAGCAGGCGGGCCACCGGCTGGGTCTCGAGGGTGGCGCTTGCCACCACGACACGCAGATCGGGCCGCAGCGACTCCCGCAGCCGCACGAGCAGCCCCAGCAGAAGGTCCATCTCCAGCGAACGCTCGTGGAATTCATCGAGCACCACGCAGCCGATCGACTCGATCGCGACGTCGTCAAGCAGCCGCCGCAGCATGATCCCGGTCGTCTCCACCGAAAGCCGGGTCGACGCTCCGGCCCGCACGTCGAAGCGAACCCTGTAGCCGACCTCTTCACCGATCCGGCAGCCCCGCAGTTCGGCGATCCTCGCGGCGACCGCCCTGGCCGCCAGCCGCCGCGGCTGCACCACGGCCACCCCGAGCGGCTGCGGCAATTCATCGAGGATCGCCGGCGGGATGAGGGTCGTTTTGCCCGATCCCGGCGGCGCGGTGACCACGACCCCGCCCAGCCGCGAGGCCTCCACGATCCGCGGGAGTAGTTCGGCCACCGGAAGCGGGTCGGCCTGATCGTGGGCTGGCATCAAACAGCTCCCTCAGGTGACTCCAATAAACCGTTCTGGCTCGAGCCGTCGCTCTCCCTGCCAGCGGTAGGCCACCAAGGGACCACCCTTGGAAACGCCCCAGTCGACGCAGCCGACGTTGGCGGCCAGCGGCCGCGGCGGGCCGAGGCCGGGGCCTTGAAGCCCGTAGTGGCCGAAGAAAACCGGCGGCTCGTCGTCGCCGTAGGGAACCGCCTCCGCCACGGCCGCCGGATCGAGCGACTCGTCGCAGTCCACCGGCCGCGACTGCAGGGCATACCCGCGATAGGTGGCACCGGCCGGATCGGCATACCACCGCACGCGGATCTTCCGCCGCTCTCGAGCATCGCCCGCGGCCGGATCACAGGCCTCCGGCAGCGGCAGCTCCCAGCCCTTGACCACCCGCTCGAGGGCGTCGGCGAGCGGATCGCCCGGTCGGTTGAGGCAGGCAAGCAGCGGCTGGCCGAGCAGTGCCGTTTCACGGGCGGCCGCGGCGAGGGTATCGATCGACGGCGGATGCCAGCAGGCGTGCACCACCCGCAGCCCGTCGAGCTCCAGCCACAGCGGCAGGCTGCGGATCCAGGCGAGCAGTTCATCGAGGGCCCGCCCCCTGACCTGCTCGAGCGTCTCGCGGTGCTGAGCCCGGTTGGAGGCCGTCGCCGCCCGCAGCGGGAGGCCGTCGGGGCCGGGGCTACAGAAGCTCAACAGGTTGACCTCGTGGTTTCCCAGCACGACCAGGCCATCGCCGGCCTCGGCCATCGCCCGCACGATCGCCACCGCCTCGGCGATCATCGGCCCCCGATCGACGAGGTCTCCCACGAACACCGCCCGACGATACGGATGGGCAAAGCCACGGCCGCCGGGAACGCGGCGATAGTCCATCGCCTCGAGCAGACGCACAAGCAGGTCGGCCCGTCCGTGGACGTCGCCGATGATGTCGTAGCCGGCCGGCCCGCTCCCGCTCACGGCATGAGCTCCGCTCCGGCCACCGAGAGGGCCCTGATGGCGGCCCCGCGGGCACCGGCGGTGTCGCCATTGGGCATCACCGCGATCGGGATGTCGGCCTGTTCGACACGCTGCGGCGGCATGCCGGCGCGGACTTCACCCAGGAACCAGTCCTGAAAAGCCGGTTCGGTTTCCAGGGCACCGCCCCCGACGAGCAGGGCGTCGGGGTCGAAGACGTTGATCATCGCGTCGATGAACAGCCCCAATGCCATCGCCTGCACCCGGAAGATCTCGCGGCACATCGGGTCGCCCTTCTCGGCAAGACCACGGACAAACTTCGCCGCACGCCGCATGTCGCCGAGTTCGCCGAGCTGGTGGCCGGGATGCCGGGTGAGGAAAAAGGGGAGCAGCGACCGCTCGATCGCCGTCAGTGAGCAGAGCGATTCCAAGTCGCCGGTGCGACCGCAGTTGCAGCGTGGCACGAGCCCGTCGATGCCGGGAATCGAGCGGTACGGCAGGAGCATGTGGCCGAGTTCGCCGCCGAAGCCGTTGCGGCCGACGATCGCCTCTCCCCCCACGATCACGCCCCCGCCGAGGCCCGTCCCGATCACCGCGGAAATACTCGTGGCGGTGGTGCTCTCGCCAAAAAGGCTGAAGTGTCCCCAGAGGGCCGCGGCGTTGCCGTCGTTGAGATACGAGACCGGCAGGCCCAGCTTGGCCTCGAGCCCCCCGCGGATGTCGTAGCCGGCCCAGTCGGGATGGGCGAAGTTGGTCGAACCCGCCGCGGCGAACACGCCCTCGGCGGTTGCCGGCCCGGGGGGTCCCAGGCCCACCGCCACGATCTGCGACCGCGAGATGCCGACGGCCGTGGCCGCGAGCTCCAGGCCATCGGCGATCTGCTGCAGGCACTGCCCGGGCCCCTCGCGGCTGCGGGCGGGATGCTCGCAGAGTTCCTCGATCAGGAAGTGGCGATGGCCGTCGAGAAAGGTGTAATTGACCGCGGTCCCGCCGAGGTCCACGCCCGCGACCACGTGCACGCTGTCCACGAAGTGTCGCCTCCAAAGTCCCGGCTCCGCGACCGCGATCCTGCGGTTTTCCCCGAGGCCGGTGCCGATCATACTAGCGGAGAATGCGTTTCCACGCAGATGCGGCTGTCGCATCGGCCGCCGCGGCCGCCATCCCGTCGTGCCACCCGCCATGCATCCCCATCCGAGAGGAATCCCGCCCCCGGAACGCCTCGGCCGGCCGCGTGCCCGGACGCCGAGGACGGTCTTTGCCGTGGTCGTGGCGGCGGCCGGCATCGGGGTCAGCGTGGCGATGCCGTGTGCCCCGGCAGCGGAGCCGGAGCCCGCGGCATGCCGCTGCACGAGCGTGGAAGTGTTCATCCGCAAGACACGCGCCGACGAGCGGGCGTTCCTCGAGCAGCTCGAGGCCTTCGCCCGTGACCGCGGCGGCCTGCGGATCCTGATTCGCGACGTGGAAACCGAAACGAAGGCCCGCGAGCGTTTTGAGAAGATCCGCGAGGCCTACCGCGAGCCCGACTGGCAGCCCCCGCTGGTCTACACCTGCCGCCGGGCCCTCTGCGGGAAGGCGGCGACGCTCGCCGCGATCGGGAAGTGCATGACAATCGAGGTCTTCACCCGCACAGGATGCAGCCGCTGCAGCCGGGCGAAGGCCTGGCTCGACGAGACGATCCGGCCGCGGTATCCCGGCTGGGAGATCGTGATCAACGAACTCACCACCGACGCCGCGGCCCGTGAGCGGGTGGCCGCGCTGGCTGAGGCCCATCGCGTGGCCGCCTCGAGCGTGCCGGCCTTCCATCTCTGCGGGGCGTTCGTCGTGGGCTTCGATTCCCCCGAGACCACCGGCAAGACGATCGAAGACATTCTCGCCACGTGGAGCAGTCCCTGCCTACCGGCTGCGAACGACCAGGGCAGCCGAGACCGCCGTCTGTTTCGGCTCGTCTCGCATGCGGCCGGGGAGGACGCAGCCGGCGGGGCTGATGACCTCCCGATCGAGCCACCCCCCGATCTCCCGATCGCGCCGCCCCCCGACCTCCCGATCGGCCCCGCCGCGGCCGCAACGATGCCACTGGGCCCCGACGATCCGCTGCCGCCGGACGCAAGCGTCGGGCCGAAGCCGGAGGACAAGGGGATCACCCTGCCGGTGGTCGGCCATGTCGAAGAGCGGAGCCTGGGCATGCCGCTGTTCACGGTGCTGGTGGGCCTCGTGGACGGCTTCAATCCCTGCGCGATGTGGGTGCTCGTGTTTTTGCTCTCGATTCTCGTCAACCTCCGCGACCGCTGGCGGATGCTGGCGATTGCCGGCACCTTCGTGTTCGTCAGCGGCGCGGCGTACTTCGCCTTCATGGCGGCCTGGCTCAACGTCTTCGTGCTGATCGGCTACCTGCGAAGCGTGCAGGTCATCCTCGGCGTGCTGGCGGTCGGCGTGGGGGCGATTCACGTCAAGGATTTCTTCGCCTTCAAGCAGGGAATCTCACTGTCGATTCCCGAGTCGGCCAAGCCGGGAATCTACGATCGCGTCCGCAGGATCGTCTCCGCGGACAACCTGCCGGCCGCCATCGCCGGGGCTTTCACACTCGCGGTGCTTGTCAACATCGTGGAGCTGTTGTGCACCGCCGGACTGCCGGCCCTCTACACCAATATCCTTACCCAGCAGGGCTACACCGCCGCCGGCCGCTACGGCTATCTGCTGCTCTACATCGCCGCCTACATGTTCGACGACGCGGTGATGGTGACTGCGGTGGTGGCCACGCTCAGCCGCCGCAGACTGCAGGAGCAGGAGGGCCGCTGGCTGAAGCTCGTCAGCGGCGTGGCGATCCTCGGCCTCGGCCTGGTGATGCTCGTCAAACCCGAATGGCTCGGCTGAGGCGGCGGCTCACTTCCAGCGAACCGAGCCGCTCTTGGTGAGTTCAAACTCCACCACCAGCCGCGGCGGGTCGCCGGAGGCCACCGAGACGTCGAAGGTTCGCTGCTCGCCGCCGGCCGACACCGTGGCCACGACGTCGGTCGGCTGTCGCCCGCCCCAGGCCCGATAGTGGTGGACATAGACCTGATAGCGACCCGGCACGCCCTTGCCCTTGGGCCAGAAGATGTTCTCCACCGGCTTGCGGGTCAGCGGTGGCGAAGCATTGCGGTCGACATCGAGCATGCCGCCGAAGGGCCCCCGGCGTTTGAAGAAGGCCAGGTGCACCCCGCGGCGATTGGCCAGCGAGGGGAAGAGCCTCACGTGGAGATCGATGTCGTCGATCGTGTTCCAGAGGATCGAGACCTGCACGTCGCCCGAACCGGCCCCCGCCGCCTTCAGGCGACGGCCAAGTTCACCCCTTCCGCCACCTCCTCCGCCGCCGCCCCGACCACCGACACCGCCGCGGCGTCCCGACGCCGGCCCGAAATCAACCTCGGCGAGCAAGGCCGAGGCATCGCCAATGGTGTCTTCGGCGAAGCTGCCCAGATCGGCCGCCTCGAGGTCGGCCAGTTCGATCCCTGCCACCTCCTTCGCGGGAAGATCGAGGACCACCGAGGTGTCGGGGGCGTCCGCCGCGAGGTCCTCCTGATCCCGGAGGGCGGCCTCCATCGCCTCGGGCTCCATGATCGCCTCGGCCAACTGCTCCTCGGCGAAATCCTCATCGGCCACGCCCATGTCGATCGCCAGCGGCTCGACGAACTCCGGCCGCGGCATGACCAAGAGCGCCAGCGCCAGCAGCACCACGACATGCACTGCGAAGCTCGTGCCGAAGGCCCGCACATCGTCGTCCACGCCAAGCGGCGCCGGATCGGCCGCGGGAGGCTGCTCCTCACCGCCAAAATCGGCGTCGGCAGACCGCAACGGGGGCACGGCCGGCGGCATCAGCCCCGGCCGTTGGGGCGTCCATGGCGGCAGTGGAGGCGGTGAGGGCGGTGCGTGGGCCATGAATCTTCCCGTCGGCGCGTCGTATTTCAAGTATCGGTCACAACCGATCCCGATGGCAAATGCAGGCGGACCACCCCTCAGAAACCCCCCGCGGAGGTCGAGGCCCGCAGGCCGACAGCTCACCACGGCGGGTCAGCCGGAAGCGGCTCCACCGGGCAGCTGCCGCGAATTCGATACTCCTTGTTCCCGGGCAGCTGCACGCACAGATGCCATCGCCGCAGCCGCCGGCGATGGCGAAACACGCCCCCGTTGGCAAGACGAAACAGGCTGCCGGCGGGCAGCTCATCGAGCGTGGGACTGGCCTGCTGCTCCTCGCTGTCATAACGCCTGAGCGTCTCGAAGAGCAGCCGGTCGGTGCAGCTCGCCGCCCGCGGGTTGCGGAGGTAGCGGCCCAGCGCCGTCACCACGTCATCGGGCAGGCCGTGCCCGGCCACCACCGGCTCGAGGATGCCGCCAAAGGCTCGCTTCCATTCGACGCCGTGAGGCCGCACGCGGCGGCGATGGGCAAGATGGGTCTGAAGATGGGCCGTCTCATGCAGCAGCGTGGTCAGGAAGGCATAGACGTTGAGGTCTTCGTTGATGGTGATCCGGTGTCGCCGGCTGCCGCGGCGGGGAGGGGGGTAGTCGCCGAGCTTCGATCGCCTCGGTGGCCGCAGTTCGACATCCACCGGATGACGTGACAAGAGTTCCACGACATACCCGCGGCTGGAGTCGGGGACGCGGCCCGCGAGCATCGCGGTGAGGGACTTGTGTCGATGGCGGTCGGCGGTGTGCATGGCCGCAGCATACCCCTCGGCCCCGCCCGGCGTCGCCATCGCGTTCGCTGAGCGGCTGTGGCCCCTCAGCCCGCGACCAGTCCTCGCAGTCTCGCCGCTATCGTGACCACGCCCACCACCGCCAGGCCCGCCACCGCCCCGACAAACGCGTTGGCCGCCATCACCAACAGCCCGGCGAGCGGCTCGTCGGAGCCGCCGGCAGCCGCGGCTGCGGCATCGGCGAGGGCATGTTCGACCGCAGGCAGGGCATGGGCGATGATTCCCCCGCCGACGAGAAACATCGCCGCCGTGCCGGCCACCGAGAGGGCTCGCATCAGCCACGGGGCGGCGGAAAGGATCGCCAGCCCGGTCGTCCGCCCGATGCGGCTTGACGATCCCGCCAGCCGCAGGCCGAGGTCGTCAAGCTTCACGATGCCCGCCACGAGCCCGTAGACGCCGACCGTCATCGCCACGCTGATTGCCACGAGCACGCCGACCCGCGTCACGAGCGGCCGGGCAGCCACCACGCCGATCGTGATCACGATGATCTCGGCGGAGAGAATGAAATCGGTGCGGATCGCGGCAGAAATTTTCCGCTGCTCCTCGGCCGTCCCAGCGACGGAGGCAGCTCCCCCGGACGGCTGGCCTGCATCCTCGTCGCCGTCTGGTGTGTGCGACGTGTGCAGCAGCTTGTGCAGCACCTTCTCGACTCCCTCGTAGCAGAGAAAGCCTCCCCCGAGCACCAGCAGCGGGCCGATCGCCCAGGGAGCCAGCCAGCTGATCACCAGCGCTCCGGGCACGAGGATCGCCTTGTTGATCGCCGACCCGCGGGCCACCGCCCAGACCACAGGCAGCTCGCGGTCGGGCTCCACGCCGGTGACCTGCTTGGCGTTGAGGGCCAGATCATCCCCGAGGACGCCGGCGGTCTTCTTGACCGCCAGCTTGGTCATCGTCGCGACATCGTCGAGCACGCTGGCGATGTCGTCGAGCAGAAGCAGCAGGCTGCCACCCATGGCACTCTCGTGTCTTGCGTGTTCTTGCGTGTTTTTGAAAAACGGTGTTGGCGGCCGAGGGACATCGCCCGGCCGGCGGAGGTCAGCCGAGACCGTTCTCGGCCGCCCGCAGGTTGGCGATACTTTCAGTGACGAGCCGCTCGACGCCCGGTGAGTAATCGAAGACCTCCACGCTCACCCAGCCCTCGTAATTGATCGCATCGAGGGCCGCAAGAATCGGCTCGAAGGCGACCTCGCCGAAGCCGGGGCCCTGGAGGTTTGGGTCGTTGGCATGGAAGTGGGCCAGGATGTCGGCGTTGGCACGGATGACCTCGGGGATCGGCTTCGCCTCGGCCGACATCGCCTTCACATCGAGGTGCAGCCTCACCCAGGGCGAGCCGACCTCGTCGATCACCCGACGGGCCTCGGCCGCCGTGGTGATCACGTCGGTCTCCGCGGTGGAGAGTGGCTCGAGGGCAAGCACGGTTTCGGAGTCGGCGAGTATCTCGGCAGTGGCGGCCAGGGTCTCGCAGGCAGACGAGAATGCCTCCTCGGCGTTCACACCGGGCAGCCGGCTCCGCTGCTGCGGGGAGCCGAGCACGAGCACCTGCCCGCCGAGGTCACCGCAGAGCCTCGCCAGGTCGGCGAGGTAGGCCGCGGTGCGGCGGCGAACCGCGGCGTCGGGGTGGGTCAGGTGCAGGCCCTCGGTCTTGGCCAGCAGCCAGTGCAGCCCGACGCATTCAAGCCCGGCGGCCCGGATGACCCCGGCGATCTCGCGGCGGGCGGCGGGGCGAATCGCGGTGGGCGGCTCCCCGGGCGTGCCGAGTGTGAAGGGAGCCAGTTCGATGCCGGTGTAGCCGCACCCCGCCGCATACTCGCAGGCTTCCGCCAGCGGCCATTCGCCGAACGTCTCGTTGCAGATCGCGTACCGCACAGCAGATCGAAAAATAGGGACGGGAGCGATTTTTCTCACGTCAGGGTACGGTAGTCGGCAAGGAATGTCTGCCCTCGGCCGTCGTCGGCTCCCGTTATCTCCGGAGACACCGGATTCTCGCATGCCGCAGCCCACGCCCCTGCCTGCGATCGCCTTCATCGGCACCGGCATCATGGGCGGCCCGATGGCCGGCCACTTGCTCGCCGCCGGCCATCCGCTCCATCTGTTCAACCGCACCCACGCCAAGGCGGCGTCGCTGGTGGCCCGGGGCGGAATCTGGCACGACTCGGCGGAGGCGGCCGCTGCCGCGGGAAAAATCGTGATCACGATGCTCGGCCTGCCGGAGGATGTCGAGGCGGTCTACTTCGGAGGCTCCGGAGCACCCGGCGGCTCGAGCGGGATTCTCCAAGCGGCCTGCGAGAACGCCCTGCTGATCGACATGACCACCTCCAGCCCCGACCTCGCCGGCCGCATCGCCGCCGCAGCCGCCGCCCGGGGAGTCGCCGCGATCGACGCCCCGGTCTCCGGCGGCGACATCGGTGCGAAGAACGCCACGCTCACGATCATGGCCGGCGGCGAACAGGATGCCTTCGCCCGGGCCCGCCCCGTGCTCGAGCGACTCGGCAAGTCGGTCACCAGGCTCGGCGCGGCCGGCTCAGGGCAGCGGTGCAAACTTGCCAACCAGGTCGCCGTGGCGGTGGGCATGGTCGCCTGGTGCGAGGCGTTGACGATCGCCGCCGCCGGCGGGCTCGATGCGGCGGCCGTGCAGCGGGTGATCAGCGGTGGCGCGGCGGGCAGTTGGGCCCTTTCCAACCTCGCCCCGCGGGCCCTCTCAGGCGACGTCTTGCCGGGCTTCCTCGTGCGACACCTCGTCAAGGATCTCCGCATTGCCCGCCACGAGGCCGACACCCACGGCCTCGAGCTGCCCGGCCTGGCTGTCGCCCAACGGCTCTACGACGAACTGCTGGCCGCCGGCCACGGCGACGACGGCACGCAGGTGCTCCTTGCCCACCGGAGCCCCGCCGCCGAGGATTGACGGTCGATCCGCGAGGAAATTACCCTCGCTTATGGTGGCGTCTGGCAGTTGTTACAACAGGTTTTCCGGATCCGCTTCTCCCGCCCCGCTGCAACACTCGTCGGAGCAATCGCCGCATGGCCAGTGACGCCGCCGCCCATTCGTCCGCCCCGATCTACCGCGGGCCCCTGCCCCACGTGCACACCGTCGAGCGGGTGCCGGTGACCGTCTTCGATCAGCCGGGCGAGGCCAGCCGTGCCGTCGCCCGGGAGATTGCCGACCTCGTTCGGGAACGGTCCACCGCCGGCAAGACGACCGTGCTCGGCCTGGCCACCGGCAGCACCCCGGTGGGCGTCTACGACGAACTGATCCGACTGCACCGCGAAGAGGGCGTGTCGTTCAAGTCGGTGATCACGTTCAACCTCGACGAATACTGGCCGATGGAGCCGGATGCCCTGCAGAGTTACCACCGCTTCATGCGGGAGCACCTCTTCGACCATCTCGACATCCCTGCCGAAAACATCCACATCCCCGACGGCACGCTGCCTCGCGACAAGATCCTCGCCGCCTGCAGCCGCTACGAAGAGATGATCCGCGAGGCCGGTGGCATCGACCTGCAGATTCTCGGCATCGGCCGCACCGGCCACATCGGCTTCAACGAGCCCGGCAGCGCCCTCGAGAGCCGCACCCGTCTGATCACGCTCGACAGCGTGACTCGCTCCGATGCGGCGAGTGATTTCTTCGGCGAATGGAACGTGCCCCGGCAGGCGATCACGATGGGCGTCGGCTCGATCCTCGATGCCCGGCGGGTGGTGCTGCTGGCCTTCGGCGAGCACAAAGCCCCGGTGGTCCGGCGGGCCGTCGAAGATCCGCCCTCGAGTCATGTTTCGGCAAGCGCCCTGCAGCAGCATCCCGACGCGAAGTTCGTGCTCGACCGCGCCGCGGCGGCCAGGCTGACCCGCTTCGAGTCGCCCTGGCTGGTGGGTCCGCTGGAGAGCCTGGGCCTGAAGTGGACCGATTCGCTCGTGCGAAAGGCGGTGATCTGGCTGGCCCTCAAGCTCGAGCGGCCGATCCTCAAGCTCACCGACGAAGACTACAACGAGCACGGCCTGCAGGATCTGCTCTCCAACCGAGGCCGGGCCTACGACCTCAACATCGAGGTCTTCCGCGGCATGCAGGACACGATCACAGGCTGGCCGGGCGGCAAGCCGGGCCAGCCACGACGGATCCGCGGGGTCGACGCGTTGCCGGGCGGCGCGACCTCCGCCGACGAGTTTCCCAAGCGGGTGGTCGTCTTCAGCCCGCATCCCGACGACGACGTGATCAGCATGGGCGGCACCTTCATCCGGCTCTGCGAGCAGGGCCACGAGGTCCACGTCGCCTACCAGACCAGCGGCAACATCGCCGTCTGGGACGAGTCGGCCGACCGCCACGTCGATTTCGTGGAGGAATTCTGCCGCCACTTCGGCGTGGGCACCAAGACCACCGGCATCGCCGAGAAGATCCGGGGCTTTCTCAAGAGCAAGACCGCCGGAGCCGTCGACATTCCCGAGCTGCAGGCGGTCAAGGGCCTCATCCGTCGCACCGAGGCCCGGGCGGCCGCCCGCTACTCAGGCGTCAAGACGGAGCGGATTCACTTCCTCGACCTGCCCTTCTACGAGACCGGCCGGGTTCGCAAGAAGCCGATCGGCCCCGAGGACATCGCGATCACGGCCAAACTCCTCGACGAGGTGCGGCCGCACCAGATCTACGCCGCCGGTGATCTCTCCGACCCCCACGGCACCCACCGCGTCTGCCTGGCGAGCGTGATCGAGGCGGTGCGGTCGCTCCGTGACCAGGCCTGGGCCGCCGACTGCGAACTGTGGCTCTACCGCGGCGCCTGGCAGGAGTGGGAACCGCACGAGATCGAGATGGCCGTGCCGCTCTCCCCGGACGAGGTGAAGCGAAAGCGGATGGCGATCTTCAAGCACGAGAGCCAGAAGGACCGGGCCCTCTTCCCCGGCCCCACCGATCCCCGTGAATTCTGGCAGCGTGCCGAGGATCGCAACCGCGACACCGCCCGCCTCTACGACCGGCTTGGCCTGCCGGAATACGAGGCGATCGAGGGGTTCGTGCTGCACCGGGGGTGAGCAGCACGCGAAGAAGAGCCCGGGCAGCGGGCGGCGCCGCTGTTCTGCCGCCACTACCGCACGGGCCATTGCACGCCCGGCTCGGCCGGCTGCTTGGCACCGGGGGTGCTGCGGCCTTCGGCGATGGAGCGTTTGAGCAGGGCCGTGAGTGTTTCGACGACCTCCGGATGCTTGCTGGCGACGTTGGTCGTTTCGCCGAGATCGTTGTGCAGGTCGTACAGCTCTCCTCCCGCGGCCTCGGCTGAGAAGATCAGCTTCCACGGCCCTTGGCGAATGGCCAACTGACGGCGCAGGGGCTGGTGGATGATCGCCTCGCGGAGCGGTTCCGCGGCGGTTCCAAGCAGCGCAGGCAGGATGCTGACGCTGTCCTCGCCGGCGTTCTCGGGAAGTTTGACGTCGAGAATGTCGCCGCAGGTGGCGAGCAGGTCGGTGAGGCAGATGGTTTGATCGCACACCGAGCCAGGTTCGATGTTTCCCGGCCATTTCGCGACGAAGGGGACGCGATGGCCACCCTCGTAGATTTCAGTCTTCTTGCCCCGCAGCGGCGGATAGCGGCGGTGCGATGCGCCGTTGTCGGCCGTGGCGATGACGAGGGTGTTGGCGGCGAGACCCTTCTTTTCGAGGGTGTCGAGGATTTGACCGAGCATGTGATCGCCCTGATACACCCAGTCGCCATAACGAGGATCGTTCTTCACCATGTCTTTCGCGCCGCTTGTGCCGGCGAACTCTGGTGAGGGCACGATCGGCGTGTGTGGCGGGCACATCGGGAAGTACAGGAAGAACGGCTTGTCGGCCTCGCGTTTTTCCAGCCACTCAACCGCCCGGGCGATCATCCGCGGTTGATTCTCCACCGCCCGCACGTGCTCGACCACCCGATCCTGCTCGATGATGGTCTCGATGTTGCGGGCGTGGGTGTAGCCGTAGAAATAATCGAAGCCGAGTTGGTTCGGGCCACTGACGATCCGCGAGCCGATGGGGATGACTCCCTTGCCCTGTTTGACGCCGTTCCACTCGAGGCCGAGATGCCACTTGCCGATGCAGGCCGTCTCATAGCCGTGCCGCTCGAGCAGCGAAGCGACGGTCAGGCGGGATTTCTCGATGAGCGGCGGATCGAAGGACTGCAGCACACCATATTGGCCGATCCGCGACGGGTAGCGGCCGGTGAGCAGGCCGTAGCGGGTGGGCGTGCAGACGGAGGATGGAGAATGGGCGTCGGTGAACCGCATCCCCGCGGCGGCCAGGCGGTCGAGCCGCGGGGTCTCGAGCTCGGAATCGCAGCGGTAACAAGGCGGCTCGCCGTAGCCCATGTCGTCAAACAGAACAACGACAATGTTCGGCTTCGCCGCGACGGCATCGCCCTGCAGGACCGTCATCAGGGCCATCAGGGCGGCAAAAACGCGAGCGATGCCGGCCGCAGCGGCCTTGGGCGGGTTGTGTTTCATGTCGCGGCTCCGCTGGGTCGCGAGGGCCGCAATCCTTTGGGCGGTTGCTGACGCGGCCTCGGTGTCGGCCGGGCCGAGTTGCAACAGGATCGCATCGGACGCGGCCAGTTCGGCGTTGGTGATCGGCTCCCGCGAGTCGAACTGCGCCGCGAGCACGTTGGTATCGGCATCGGAGGGATCGCCACCCTCGGCGGCCCGGGCCGCGATGCGGGCGGCAAGCAGCTCCCGCGGGGCTTCCAACGCCAGCCAGACCAAGGGCACGCCAGCCCGTATGGCGACCGCCGCGAGCCTCTCCCGCTGGTCACGGCGAGAGCAGGTGGCATCGACCACCACGCTGGTGCCCGCGGCCAGGATCGCGGCCGCCTGTTCGGCGAGCCGCTCGTAGGTGGCCCGCGTGGCAGCTGCGTCGTACAGCCCGGCCCCGCCGGGATCGGACGCGGAGAGCCCGGCCATCCGTTTCCGTTCCACGTCGCTGCGAAGGCGAATCGCCGGCACCGCCGCGACCAGCTCGGCCGCCAGCCGGCTCTTGCCGCTGCCGGAAACGCCGCAGGTGGCCAGCATCACCGGACGGGGCGGGGCCATGATCCGTTCCGCGAGGTCGAGATAGCGGTCGCTCTCGGCACGCAGGCCCGCCCTGCGTGTCTCATCGGCAGCCGCCGACTGGCCAAGCTGGATGGCGGCCACCGCCGCCCGCACCGCCGCCCGCGACACACGATACAGCGGCAGCACTCTCGCAGCCGCATGGTCCCCGGAAGACTCGATCCAGGCATTGCCGACTTCCGCGGCAAGATCGGGCCGCCCGCGGGCCTCGAGATCCATCATCAGGAAGGCGATGTCGTTGGCCACGTCGATCCAGCGGAGTGACGGTGAAAACTCGATCGCGTCGAAGGGCGTCAGCTGGCCCTCATGGAGCACGAGGTTGGCCAGGTGCAAGTCTCCGTGGCAGCCGCGGATGCTTCCCGAGACCATCCGGCGAAGCATCACGTCGCGGTTCGCGGCGATCCGCGTGTCGAGCCAGCGGCCCACCGCCGCGGCACGCAGGGCGGCCTCGGGGCGATGACGGGCGAGCTGCTCGAGGATCGTCCCGGCCGCCTCGCGGACCCTCTCCGGCGAACCGAAGTCGCTGTCGCTCTCGGCCCGCGGCAGGCCGGCGTGGATCTCGGCGATCCGGCGGCCGAGCCGACGACAGGCCTCGCGGTCGAGCCGGCCGGCCTCGAAGACGCGGTCGAGCCGCTCGTCTTCGTCAAACTGCACGAGCTTCACGGCCCACTCAATCGGCTCGCCCGTGCCCCCGACCCGCGGCCGTTCGAACGAGCCGGTGATCGGCACCGCGGCGAGATAGAGCTGCGGAGCGAAGCGTCCGCTGATGCGGATTTCCTCCTCGCAGAAGTGCTGCCGTTTCTCGAGGGTGGTGAAGTCGAGAAAGCCGTGGTTGCATGGCTTCTTGATCTTGTAGACGAAGTGTCCTGTCAGCAGCACCCAGGAGATGTGGGTCTCGATCAGGCGGATCTCGGCTGTGGGGTGCGGGTAGGCCTCCGGCAGTTGCAGCCGGTCGATGAGCAGGGGCGTTGCGGCGTCGCTCATGGGGGCTTTCCGCTGATGCAGGGCGGGACGATATGGTTATCCTAAGCCAGGAACGGCCGGGCGGGCCGTCCCAACCCTCCCCGGAGGCTTCACATCGATGCGCCAGCTTATCACCGCCGGTTGCCTGGTCTGGTCGCTGTCGATTGTGATCGCCCGGCTGGCATCGGCGACCGCCGCGGAGGGCTGGCCGCACTGGCGGGGACCGACGGGCAACGCCACCGCTGACGACGATGCGTCGCCTCCGGTGGATTTTGGGCCCGAGGCCAACGTCAACGTTCGCTGGAAGGCGTCGCTGCCCGGCCGCGGATCCTCCTCGCCGGTGGTGCTCGGCGAGCGGGTATTTGTGACTTCCGCGGTGCCGCTTGCCGATGGCTCCGGGCAGCTCGACTTTCGCCTGCTCTGCTTCGACCTCGATGACGGCACGCTGCGGTGGAGCCGCTCGGCGGTGCAGGCGGTGCCCCACGAGGGCACCCACCAGACCAACGGCTTCGCCTCCGCATCACCCTGCGGCGATGCCGAGCGGGTGTATGCCTTTTTCGGATCTCGTGGTCTCTTCTGCTATACGCTCCAGGGTGAACTGCTCTGGAGCCGCGACTTCGGCGACATGCAGATCCGCCACGGCTTCGGCGAAGGCAGCTCGCCCACGCTCGCCGGCCAGCTCCTGCTCGTGCCCTGGGACCACGAGGGGCCCTCGCGGCTTTTCGCAGTCGACTCGATCAGCGGGCAGACGGTCTGGGAGACTCCTCGCGACGAACCGACCTGCTGGGCCACGCCCCTCGTCGCCCGTGATGCCACCGGCGTGCGTCAGGTTGTGCTCAACGGCGAACGGGCCGCACGCGGCTACGATCTCGCCAGCGGCAGCGAACTCTGGCGGTGCGGCGGGCAGACGGTCCGCCCGGTGGCTTCGGCGGTGGCGGCCGGCGGCGTGGCCTATATCGGCAGCGGCTTCCGGGGAGCCTTCATGGGAGCCTTCGACCTCGCCGGCAGGGGTGATCTTTCCGGCGGCCCCCACGTTCGCTGGACGCTCAGCCGCGATACCCCCGACATCGCCTCGCCGCTGCTCTCCGACGGGCGGCTCTATTTCTACAAGGGCAAAACCGGCCTGCTCACCTGTCTCGACGCAGCCGATGGAAAACCCCACTACCAGGCCCGCCGGATTCCCGGGGTGAGCCGCACCTATGCCTCACCGGTGGCCGCCGGGGGCCATGTCTATCTCACCGACCGCGACGGCCGGATCACCGTCATTCGCGATGCCGACCACCTCGCCGTGGTGGCCACCAACGACGTCGGCGAAGGTGTCGATGCCACGCCGGCGGTGGCCGGTGGGCGACTCCTCGTCCGCGGCGAGCGGCATCTGTTCTGTTTCGCCAAGGCCCAGCGGGGCCGTGGGCCCGGCGGCGGCCGATCCACGCGGTGAATTTCTCGCGGCTGCCGTCGGCCACCGGAGTGGCTTTCCGGGGCCGAATGGACAGGCACGCGCCGAGCACGCATGATGGAATTCCCACCCGCAGGGATGGGTTGGCTGCGGCCGCGCATCGCCCGGGATCCACGTGTGGAAGCGGCAGGCCAATGCCCGGCAGAAGCGAGCGGCTGATCACCTTCCTGCAGCGGTTGCACGCCCTCTCCCACAAGACCGTTCTTCGCTACACCGACGAGGAGACGGTGATCTATCTCGACGGCCTGCCCGCCGGCTCGCCGCTGATCGCCTCGCCCTACTTCCGCCCCCCGGCCGACGACGCCCCGCGGACGTCATGGCTGAGCCTCCACACCCGCCAGACGCCCCCGCTGCCGCCGCCGCCGGAGTCGCTGGCTTCCTGGATCGATCCGGCCGACCTCGCGCGGATCGATACCGAGCCGATGCTCCGGCAAACGGCCGAGGTCTTCGCCACCTGCAGCGAGCCGGACGGCCCGCTGCCAACGACGGCGAGCCTCGCTGATCATCCACAGCTCGAGGCCGCTTGGGAAAACTATCTTCATCGCCATTGGCGGCCGTGGGCCGAGCAGGCACGGGCCTGGGCTGCCGTCAGCGACCTCTACACGCGGCTTGACCATGTGCGCCGCGAAGCTTCCGCCGCCGCCGACCGCTTCGAACTCGTCTTCGCCTTCGGTCTGCTCCGCTGGCAGCAGCCCGACGGCAGCCAGATCGAGCGGCACCTCGTCACCGGCCCGGCCGAGATCACCCTCGATGTCGACCGCGGCATCCTCGCGGTCGGCCCGCCGGTCGATTTCGAGTGCTTTCGTCTCGAGACCGATCTTGTCCCTCCGGAGCGACACGCCGCGATCGACATCGATGAACTGCTTACCGAGGTCGACCTCGACGGCTGGAACCGGCAGCTCGTCGAGCCGGCGTTGACCCGGCTGGCCAACCAGTGGGATGCCGGGAGAGTCGGCGTGGATGCCGCCGGCCGACCGGTCGGGCCGCTGCCTGTGCACCCGCAGATCTCCTTCGCGCCGGCGATCGTGCTGCGGTCGCGACGGACCTCCGGCTATCAGACAGCCCTCGCCAGACTGGCCAGCCTGACCCGCAGCCACGACAACACCGCCGGCCCGCTGGCCGCCGCCTGGGAGCGGCTCCTCGGGCCGCCGGCCGAGCCGGGCTCGCTCTCACCCCAGGAGCCTGCCGAGGCCGAGCCGGGCGAGCCGCCGGAGCTGCTCTTTCCGCTGCCGGTCAACGCCGAGCAGCAGACGATCGCCAAGGCCCTTGGCGAAACCCCCTGCGTGCTCGTCAAGGGTCCACCGGGAACCGGCAAGAGCCACACGATTGCCAACCTGATCTGCCACCTGCTGGCCACCGGCGACCGCGTGCTGATCACCGCCCAGGCGGCCAAGGCCCTCGATGTGCTGCGGGAGAAACTGCCCAAGCCGCTGCAGCGGCTGTGCGTGACCCTGATGGGTTCCTCGCGGTCCGACCGGCGAATGCTCGAGGAGAGCGTGGGCGGCATCCTCGAACAGATCGACCGCTGGAACAGCGACGAGGCGGCCACCAAGATCCGTCATCACCGCAAGCAGCGTGCCGCCATCATCGCCAGCCTCGCGAAGATCGACCGGGCGCTGCTTGAGCTGCGTGAACGCGAACTCATCACCCATCGGCTCGACCCGCCTTACGAGGGCACCGCCGCGGCGATCGCCCAGAGCCTCGCGGGCGATGCCCCGCGGTTTTCCTGGTTCCCCTGGAAGAACCTCCAAGGCGAGCAGTGCCCGCTCTCCGAGGCCCGGCTCGCCCGGCTTGCCGAGGCCGTCGCCACGCTCTCGCCGCAGGCGGTCGCCGAAGTGGCCGGTGAACTCGGGCCACCGCTGCCTGCGGCTGATCGGTTCGCCGCCGTGGCAGCGGCAATCACCCGGATCGAGGCGGCCCTGCCCACCGCCGAATCAAGAATGCAGGTGATCCGCCGGGCGGCATCGCAGGATGCCGACCTGCCCAAGCGGCTGCACGCTGCAATCAAGGCGATCGAAGCTGCCGCGACCCGCGGCAAGCGATCGCTCGGCGACGAGGCGGCGAACGTGATCGGCGATTTGCTTGCCGGGCGGGGCGAGGTCTGGCAGACGCGGCTCGACATGCTGCAAAGCCGGCTCGAGGAGGCGGCAACACTGCTCCCGCTCGTCGCTCGGCATGTCGCCAGCGTGCCGGCCGGGATCCCGCCGGCCGCGCTCGATCATGCCCTGGCCGGCCGCATCGCCCACCACGAGGCCGGCGGTGGCCGTGGCTTTTGGCCGTTCCGCCCGCGGGCGGTGCGGGAGACGTCCCACCTCGACAAGCTCTGCCGCCTCGACGGCCGACCGCCGCGGTCGCTCGATGACTTCCGGGCCCTGCATGCCCACGTGCGGCTGGGACTGCTCAGCGAGGCGTTGGCAGCCAGCTGGCCCGCCGTCGCAGAGGCCGCCCGCGGCGACGACGCGGTCCCGGCGGCGGCCGTGGCCCGCTGGCGGGAGTTCGGCGACGAGCTCGCCGCGATCATGAAGGCGTGTGCCGCGATCGATCCCCCCGCGGTCGCCGCGGTGCCCCCGGCGGCCCGCGGCGAGCTGGCCGATCGCGAGGGCCGCCGCCGTTGGGCGGAGGCAGCCGTCCATGCCACGGCCGCGAATCGGGCGGCCGGCTATCGCCGGAAGTGCGACGACCTGTACCGGGCGCTCTGTGAGTCGGCCGGCCGCAGCAACGCCCATCCGCTCCTCGCCCGGCTCGCCGAAGCGGTCGCCAGCCGCGATGCCACCGCCTATGCCCTGCATGCCGAGCCACTCGAGGGCCTCCGCCGGCGTGCCAAGACGGTGGCCTTTCTCGAAGACTGCCTGGGCAGGCTCGAGGCGGCCGCCCCCGGTCTGGCAGCCACCATCCGCGGCCATCTCGGCGATGCGGCTTTTGCATCGCGGCTCGCCGAGCTGCCCCGGGCCTGGGCCTGGGCCCGGGCGAAGGTGTGGGTCGGCCGGTTTGCCCACCACGAGGATCACGACGCCCTCGCCTCCCGTCGCACGCGGCTCAGCCGGGAGCTTGCCGGCCACACCGAAGACCTCGTCGCCCTCGAGGCCTGGGGGCGGTTTTTTACCCGGCTTGGCGACTCGACCCGGCGGCACCTGATCGCCTGGCAGCAGGCGATGACCAGGCTCGGCCGCGGCACCGGCAAGTATGCCAATCAGCACCGCCGCGAGGCCCGCCGCCACCTGATGGCCTGCATCCCGGCGATTCCCGTGTGGATCATGCCGCTGCACGACCTTTGGAACACCGTCGAGGCGGAGGCCGATCTGTTCGACACGATCATCATCGACGAGGCCTCGCAGGCCGGCCTGGATGCCCTGCCCCTGCTGCTGCTCGGCAAGCGGGTGGTCGTGATCGGCGACGACAAGCAGAACAGCCCCCAGGCGGTGGGCGTCGATCGGGCGGTCGTCCGCCAGCAGATCGAGGGCCTGCTGGGGGATTTTCCGTTTCGCGATTCCTTCCAGCCCGAATCGAGCCTCTTCGATCATGCCCGGCTGGCCTTCGACTCCCAGGTCACGCTCCGCGAGCACTTCCGCTGCGTGCCGGAGATCATCCGTTTTTCCAACACCCACTTCTACGAACAGAAGCTCGTGCCGCTCCGCCAGCCCGATCCGGGCAGCCTGCCGCCGTTGGTAACGGTGTTCGTGCCCGAGGCTCACTGCAGCGGCAGCGGCACGCGGATTCGCAACGAGGCGGAGGCCGAGGCGATCGTGGAGACGATCTGCCGCTTGGTCCGCGACGAGGCCTACGAGGGCAAGTCGATGGGCGTGATCGCCCTGCAGGGCAAGGGGCAGGCCGATTTCGTGGAGCGGAGGCTCGCCGAACGACTCACGCCCCGGGAGATCGAACAGCGGAGGCTTGTCTGCGGCGAGCCGGCCGGCTTCCAGGGCGATGAACGCGACGTGATCTTCCTCTCGCTGGTGGTTGCCGACAACCACAACTTCATGGCCCAGACCCGCGCCGAGGCCGAGCGTCGCTACAACGTGGCGATGAGCCGGGCCAAGGATCAGGCCTGGCTGTTCCACAGCGTGCCGGCGAACCGGCTCTCGCAGCACGACCTGCGGGCCAAGCTGCTGACCCATTTCACCGCGAGGCCGCCGGCCGCAGGCGGGAGCTTCGAGCCGGAGTGGTTCGAGGCCCAGGCGGGCCGGCGGCGGGAGCTGGGCAGCCAGCCGGAGCCTTTCGACAGCTGGTTCGAGTTTGACGTCTGCCGCCAGCTCTGTCTGCGTGGCTACCTGCTGCATGCCCAGCACGAGGTGGCCGGCCGCCGGATTGATCTGGTGATCGAGGGCGCCGACAAGCGGCTGGCGGTGGAATGCGACGGCGACTTCTGGCATGCCGCGGAGCACATGGCCGACGACATGCACCGCCAGCGGCAGCTCGAGCGGGTCGGCTGGACCTTCGTGCGGGTTCGGGAATCCGACTACTACGTCGATCCCGAGGCGGCCATCGCAAGGATCGCCGCGGCCTGCGAGGCGATGGGGATCGTGCCGGCCGGCCGCGGTCCCACTGGATGGTGAACGGGATCAGGGCTTTTGAGCGGGCCGAGGCGGTGGCAGCTCGAAGGTCGCCAGAATCGGGCGATGGTCGCTCGTCGTTTCGTCGTCGGGAAAATCGCCCGGCCGCACGATCACCCGCGACTCGCCCTTCCAGGAGCGGGCCTCGTGGGCCACGAACACGAAATCGAGGATCGAGTCGGGGTAGCGGTCGCGGCTGGGGTCGTCGCGGTCGCCGGCCCAGTTGGAGTCAATCAGCGGATCGGGCTCGAGCCACTCCCAGGTGCCGCCGGCGGTCATCGCGTCGAAGCCGCCGTTGCCGCGGCGGGTGTGGAAGTCCCAGTCGAAGTTGAAGTCACCAGCCGCAACCAGCGGGCCGGGCGTGGCCTTGGCCCAGGCCAGAAGCATCCGGCCCTGATCGGTCCGCAGGTCCTCCTCGCCGCGGGCCAGGTGCACCGCCACAAGACGAAACTCCGTTGCCGTCTCCCGCTCCCGCAGCCGCAGCACCAAAGGCGAGCGGGCCCGCACCCGGCCCTGTTCGCTCGAGCCCTCGTCCTCGACGTTGAAGTTGCCTCTGATCCCCGCGAAGCGATGCAATTCGCAGGCGTCGAGAATCTCAAACCGCTCCTTGTCGACGACCACCAGCAGCGAGTCGGCATCGCGAAACCCGCCGGAGGCCGAGGTCAGAAAATCGACATCGGCCCCGAGCCCTCGCGCCACCGCCTTGCGGTAGGTGTGCACATCCTCGGGGGCGACTTCGCTGAGCACCACGACCTGTGCCCGCGTGGCAGCTTCGCCGAGCAGCGAGACAAGCTGGCCCGCGATCACCTGCGGGTCACTTGTGGGCGGGGAGCCGGGGCGGTTGCTCTCCACGTTCCAGGCGAGCAGGCGAAAGGGCTCAGCCGAGACCGGCTGCATCGCGGTCGTCCCCACCGCGACGACCGCGGCGAGTGTGAGGGACTTCACTATTCTGCTTTGCGACGAGTTGGAGGGCATCGAGACTGCTCGCTGAGATGGTGGAGGCAAAGGCCGCACGCAAAGCCTACAGCCAACCATCTCCGAGCACGACACGTCCCACTGCCAAGCCGACTAACAAGCCAGCGGACGTCGTTTTTTGGCGAGAGATCCCGCCACGCCCAGGCAAAGACCGCCGGCGGCGAGCAGCCCGATCGCGGCGGGCTCAGGGACGACGGCGGTCGTGATTTCCACCTGTGCCAGCCCGACACGATTCGCATCTGCACCGGCTGAGATGATTTCGATGCCGACATACCTGGCCGTACGATTTCCCAGGTCAATCGTGCCCTGCGGCCCGCTGTTGTTTGCCGTATTGACCGGGAGCGTGGCGGAAGTGACAAGCGCCCATCCGCCGCTGGCGAAGTCATAGTCGCCGGCGACCGTCTTGGAGTTTGGCATGGCGGGCAACGATACGTCGGGAGACGAAGCCACATAAACGTTGAAGTCTTTGACATTCTCATCGGTCGCCTGAAATCTCACATTCCACAGGTAAAGACTGTCGAGCCCCGCCACGTCGCTGCCGAGGTCGATCACCGCCCAGCCAATTTTGTTGTTCGCCGAAACGGTGCTGTCGAGCCGCGAGTTGGCCTTCCACTCCTGTTGCCACACGTTTCCAGCGTAGGTCCAGGTCGAGGGATCGGCCGGATCAACCACGGTCATGCCGGGGTTATGATCGCCGGTGAGAAATCCGACATTATTGCCGTTAAGCATGTCGGTGAGGTGGCCCAACGTCGGACCCCAGTTGCCCCCATCATGCCCGGTGACTCCGACAGGACTGATCACAGCCGCCGAGCCGGCAATCGCCGGCAGCATGCCGGCCAGCACGACCCCGCCGCGGAAAAATCGGATTGCATACATTGGTTATTCTCCGCGGCCTACGGCGACTGAAAAACCAGTTTTGGCATACATGACTCTCTCCAACCCACCCTCACTAATAAATAATAGCGAGTGACACCCATTCTGCAATCACGTTTTTCAAAAATTGTGTGTCGCAATCCAGACACCCTCGCTCATCTTTTCCTCCTTGATCCTTCTCGAAGGGGGGCAAAAGTCGGTATCGCGGCCATGCTTATCGTTGCCGCGACGGCCCTCTTTCCCGGACCTTGCGGGGCCGCCGGCCTGCTTGCCGAAGGCTGGCGGCACCGTGTGATCGGGGTCTACCCAATCGAAAAATATCGGGAAGACGAAAAGATCCCGGTCCCCGGCGGTCCCTCGCCGTTGAGCCTGGAAGCTGCCCGCGGGGAATCGGAGTCGTTTCTGATCGTGATCGATTCAGAAGTGCCGCTGCGGGATGTTCGGCTCACCGCAGGACCCCTCGAGCATGACGACGGCGGGGGAATCGCGGCGGACCAATTCAATGTCTGGCGGGTCGGCCACGTGCATGTCGACGAACCGAGCGGCACGCGAATCGCAAGGGCGATGCCGTACCCAACGGCAGCAGGGCGTTTCCCCGACCCGCTTGAGCCCGGGCCGGGCCAGGCCCGGCCCGGCCGAAACCTACCGTTTCTCGTCACGGTTCACGTCCCCCGCAATACACCGCCAGGAATCTACCGCGGCGGGGTGGCCCTCAGTTTTCGTCGCGAGCCCTGGATGCCCATCGACGCGGCAGCGACCACGATACCAATCAACCTCACCATCCATCGCTTCGCGATGCCGTGCCAGTCGCCGCTGCTCAACACCTGCCATGCAAACCTGCGGGAACTCCCCGACGCCTTTCGACAAGGAAGTGGGCTCGCCCATTGGCACCGCAGGATGATTGCGGCGGGGCAAGTGCCCGACCCGATCCTGCCGTCACCCACGCTTCGCCGCCTCGATAATGGCGAACTGGAAATCGACACCACCAAATGGGAAGCCGCCGTGGAGGCGATCCTCGATGCCGGCGGCACGCATCTGTTCATCCCGGCAAAAGGCTTTCATCCTCGGCCGGCAATCGCAGGCGGACTCTATTTCCTCCACCACTACCCTGCGGTCACCCAGCAGACGTGGTGCGGAGCCACGATCGCCCGCGACGATCGCCGCCTGACCGCCGAGTTCGAGCAGGTTTTCGGCGGCTATCTCAGGCACATGCACGCCCTGCTGGTCCGTCGCGGCTGGCTCGAACGGGCCTTCATCTCGACGATGGATGAGCCCTACGCCCGGCATACCGGTGACGCGACCCGCGACACGCCGAACAACAACCATGAGGTGATCCGGCAGTTTGTGTCGCTTGTCCGCCGCGAGGCTCCAGGGCTGCGAACCTTCTGCACGTCAAATCCACACGAAGGCCTGATCGGCGCAATCGACCATTGGTGCCTCCGCGATCTCGACGGCGCGGCCGACATTGTTGCGCGGGCCACTGACCGCGGCGAAATCGTAACATTCTGCGACAACTACCGAACGTTCATCGATTTTCCGGCCTCGGCGGCTCGCAGCTTCGGCTGGACCGCATGGCAGATCGGCGCCGCCGGCTGGCTCACCTTTGAAAGCCTCTCGGGCTTCGCCCGCGGCGGCGATCCGCTGTTCGTCTACCCAAATCCGGCAGGTGGAACAGTCTGGGGCATGGGACAACTGTTTCATCCAGAGCCCCTTACCGGTCATCCGCTGCCGACCCTTCGATGGATTCTCATGCAAGAAGGCCGCGATGACTACGACTATCTGTGGCTACTCCGTGAAAAGCTCGCCACTCGATCGGATCCGCTGGCTGCCGCCTTGCTCGATTCCCTCGAGGGGCTTCCCGTGCCGGCAAGCCAGCAGGCTCTTCACCGGGTTCGGCATGATGTCGCCGAGGCGCTCTCACGACTCCACGACGAACCGCCGCGGTGAGCTGCCCCGAGACACCAGCAATCCCCGGGGCTGGCTTTGAAACCCGAACATGAGAAGCATTGTGAGATTTGAGTGAGAGTTGATCGTTGCGTGCTTTGTGAGCGGCGGAATAAATCGAGGAAACTTTCTTGCGGGAACTGGTCCGGGGACATAGTCTCTGCCCGGCCAGAGAACTCCGCTCGCGGCATTTCTGCTGTCAGCCGATTCGCCGGCGTTTGGCTTTTTTGGAGTGTGTCATGCGGAAGACTCGAGTACTGCTACCGCCCATAAGACTGGGTCTGCTTGCCACAGGTCTCACTGTGTTGGCGACGGTGCCGGTGGCAGCGTCGACGGTGACCGATCCCGGCGGACTCGGCGGATCGATCAACGAGTCGGCCTTTTCACTCGAAGAAGAGGCGGGCAACACCACGCTCGCCACCTTCAACGGCTACATCGCCACCCCGGGCGTCGATACCTATCGTTTGTCCTTCGAGTCCTCCGATGGCTACGGCAGTAGCGTCACCTCGGTGGTGCTGACGTCGGGTGGATCGGGCATCGACCTTACGACGAGTCTCTCATCGGTCTATTCAGGATCGGGATCGTCCTTCAGCCGGGTTGTTTCGGGACTCCGCCCGACCAGCGGCACCAGCGACATCAATTACGGTGGCGGAATCAGCGAGGCAATCTTCAGTTTCTCCGCTCCGGTCGATGCCGTGGGGTTCACGCTCAACCGCTTCGGTGATCAGGTCGCGGCGGTCGAGTTTTACGCTGACACCGCGATGACGTCGTTGATCGGCTCAGCGGTTTCGTTGCAGCCAAATCTCGGCACCGACACCGAGCGGAGTTTCATCGGATTCACGGCCGGTTCGCGGGAGATTCGAGCCGTGCGAATTCTCGACAACGGCAACCAACAGTTCAGCGTTGATGACTTCACAGTCGCCCAGATTCCCGAACCTTCCGCCGGTCTGCTGGCCGCTGCCGGAATCGCTCTGGCCGTCGTCGCTCGTCGGTCGCAGGTTCGCCGCACGCGATGAACCGAGCCGGCTTTGATGCCGGTCCACCGATGCCCTCGTACGCCGCCCGCGGGTCGTTCCCTCTGCCGGATCGCCGAGCCGATCGCGGTGTGACCCTCGTGGAATTGCTTGTCGTGATGGCGATGATCGGCGTGTTGATCGCGCTGCTTTTGCCTGCGGTCCAGTCCGCGCGGGAGTCGGCCCGTCAATTGCAGTGCTCCAACGCCCTGCGGCAACTGGCCCTGGCCGTCCATTCCCACCACGAAACCGTGGGGCTTCTACCGGCCGGTGCGACCTATGTTGACGACGAGGACGATTCCCGCGGCCACGGCCACTCCTGGCTGGCGAGAACCCTGCCCTTCCTTGATCAACAGCCGCTTTTCGACCGCCTCAACTTTGACCTCCCCAGCGATGAATCGCCCAACGCCGACGCCCTCAACGGCAGGCTCCTTCCCGGACTTGCCTGCCCCAGCGACCCCCACGCGGGCCTGCTCGACAACGGTCGGCTCAACGACCTCTTCATGCCCGGACCGGCCGGCACGCTGAGCATGGCCGCCTCCTACGTCCCCTGCGGCGGGCCGATGTACATGAATGTCTGCACTGTGGCGGCAACCTCGCCCAAGAACATCAATTGCCTCGGCATTCGGGGCCGGGGGCATCCCGGCCACAGCGGCGGATCATACGACAGCGGTGCGCCCGGACTTTTCGCCGGTGGCGAGGTGGCCTATCGGTTCAGCCATTGCACTGATGGGCTCTCCAACACCTTCCTCCTCGGCGAGCAACTCCCGGCCTATTCACCACTGATGCACTACTTTTCCTCGCATCTCAACGTGGCCAGCACGAATCCTCCGCCCAACTTCCATCTGGCCTATCCCGACTGCCCGCCCCGACTCAGCCCGCGGTCCGACCGCTACAACCCGCACCTGTGCGTCGGGCGGATGGGCGGATTCAAAAGCAGCCACCCCGGCGGACTGCTGATGGCGATGGGGGATGGAAGCGTGGCCTTCCACGACGAACTGATCGATTACGATGTCTGGCAGTACCTTGGCAACAAGACCGATGGCGAGGTGATTTCGCAGCGATGAGACCGTGCCGACCCCGCAGCCCGCGTTGCCGCCCCGGCCGGCTGGTCATCACCGCCGCCTGCCTGCTGGCAGCCGTGGCCACTGCCGTCGGCTGCGGCGGAAAGCGGCTGCCCGCCACCCGACCGGTGAGGGGCATCGTGCGGTTCGAGGGCAGGCCGCTTGTCTCGGGGGCGATCAGTTTTTATCCCGTCGACGAACGAGCCGGCCGCACCAACCGTCCCGCTGTCGGTGTGGTCAGTTCCGACGGCTCCTACCGCCTCTCCACCTTCCGAACTGGAGACGGGGCGATGCCGGGCCGCTACCTGGTGGCGATCGAGAGCCTCTCGACCGAGCGAACGATTGAAAACCCCGAAGCTCCCGAGGAATGGGCGATTCCTCGCCGCTACGGCACGACAGGCGAGAGCGGCCTTGCCGCGAGCGTTCCCTCGGAGGGCACCGGTGGCGTAACGATCGACTTTGATCTGACTCGCTGACTTGGCCCTGCTTCACCGGGTACAACAGGCATCATGGCACACTCGATTGCTCCCGTTGTGCGGCGTTATGGCGTCAGCCGCCGCCAATTCATGCACTACGCCGCGGCCGTCTCGGCGGTGGGCTCCGCCGGGGTTCCCGCCGGCGAGCCTCTGTCATCCGGCAGTGCAGCGACCGCCTATCCGTTTGCCCTTGGCGTCGCCTCGGGCGACCCCCTTCCCGACGGCGTCGTCCTCTGGACAAAGCTTTCTTCCGATCCGATCTCCGATGAATCCTTTGCCGAAACCCACGCCCTCGTCGATTGGGAGATCGCCGACGATGAGCGGATGAGCAGAATCGTGCGACGCGGACAGGCAGTCGCCACCCGCCAACTCGGCCACGCGGTGCATGTCGAGGTCGAAGGTCTTGAGCCGGATCGAATCTATCACTACCGCTTCCGCTTTACCGGCCAGGCCAGTCCCGTCGGTCGCACCCGTACCGCCCCGCCGGCATCGGCGATGCCGCAGCGACTCCGCTTCGCGTTCACGAGCTGCCAGAACTACCAGGACGGCTTCTACAACGGCTATCCGCACATGGTCGCGGAGGATCCCGATCTCGTGATCCACCTTGGCGACTACATCTACGAACATCCCGCCAAGCCGGGGGGCCCGCGGCAGCATCTTGGTGGTGAGACACGCACTCTCGCCGACTACCGCCGACGCTACGGCCAATACCGGCTCGACGAAGACCTCGCCGAGGCCCATAGGCTCATGCCATGGGCGGTCACATGGGATGACCATGAGTTCGACAATAATTACGCGAATCTCGTCTCCGAGGAAGACGGCGTCTCGCCCGAAGCCTTCCTCGCCCGCCGACTCGCGGCCTACCAGGCCTACTACGAGTTTCTGCCTTTGCGGCGGGTGAGCCTGCCCCGTGGACCACGCATGAGGCTCTACCGACAGCTCCGCTACGGCCGACTGGCCAGCTTCCACCTGCTCGACACGCGTCAGTACCGCACTGATCAGCCTCTCGGTGATGGAATGCACCCGCTCGAGGGCAAGGTCTTCGACCCGCAGGCGACGATGCTCGGGGCGGAGCAGGAAGCCTGGCTGTTTGGCAGCCTGCTCAGCTCGCAGAGCTGCTGGAACGTGCTCGCCCAGCAGGTGATGATGGCCATGCTCGACCGGGGCAGCCCTGGTGAGCCTCGTTACAGCATGGACCAGTGGGCCGGTTACGACGTCAGCCGGCGGCGGTTGCTCGAGTTTTTTGCCGAGCGGCCAGGTCTCAATCCCGTCGTGCTCACCGGCGACATCCACCTCAACTGGGTGAACGACCTCCGCCGTCACCACCGCGACCCCTCGTCGGAGATCGTGGCGACGGAGTTGGTGGGCACCTCGATGTCATCCGCCGGCAATGGCGGCAGGCCGATTCCCGTCTTCGAGGAGGCGGCGGCCCGTAACGAATGCGTGCGGTTCTACGACTGCCACCGTGGCTATGTGAGCTGCACACTCACGCCGCTCACATGGCAGGCCGACTTCCGTGCGACACCGCTGGTCGACCGCCGCGGCTCGGAGGTGGAAACGGTCGGTTCATTCGTGATCGAAGCCGGCCGTCCGGGAGCCCACCCGGCATGAACTGAGCTCACCGCCGGCGGGCCGCCTTTCCTGAATCCCTCTCGATGGGGTAGACTCCCCCATTGACAGACGGCGGGGCACCGCCCGCACCGCCCACGACCGTCCATCTGTGAGCACGACATGACCCGCTGCCCTCGCCGAACCGGCCTGCTTCCCGCCTTGGCGACGGCTCTGATGCTCGCTTCAGGACTCACCGCCGTGGCGGACCCCCCACGGCTGCTCGTTGCCGGCGACCTTTCGATCGGCCGGCAACCGCAGGAACGCGCCGAGGCGTTCCGCAAGGAGATGCAAACCCGCCTCGAGAGTGCCGCAACCGCTGCGAGCACGGAGAATCTCGAGCATTTCCTCGGCCACTTCACCGAGTCGACCGCCCGTCGGATGCGGCGACGGCTGGCGATGCTCTTTGCGACCCACGAGGTGAGCCTTGAAATCCTCGACTGCCAGGTGATGAATTGTCGCGACGAGCGAGCGGAACTCGCCGTGCAGTATCGCGTGGGCCTTTCACATGAGCGGGCCGACGTTGTGGCCAAGCTCCAGCTCACGCGAATCGACGGCGATTGGCGGATCAATGCGGAGCGAGTGCAATCGATCGCAGACGCGCCGTCAAGCCGATTCAATTCAGGCGGTCCGGCCGGCTGCGGCGTGCTCGGCGGGTGTGCCGGCGGCCGCTGCCCGGTGGATTAGCAGACTGTGAACCACGTCTACCGCCGCAGGATGCGGCGATCGGCGACCCCTCGGAACCATGTGTGGGGCTTTCGCCTCTCACGAAGCGAACGGAGGAGAGCAGTCAGCTGCAAATCCTCGTAGTGATCGACAAGTTCACGAGGAAGTGCCTGGTGATCGATGCATCCGGGAAGTTGACCAGCGAGGATCTCTTGGACCGGCGGAGCGATCTCTTCGTGAGCAAGGATGTGCCTGACCACATCCGCAGCAACGGCGGCTCGCTACCCGATTTTCTTGGTGGAAGGCACATCATCGCTGGCGAACGCACGAGGCGACATTCCCAGCTCCCGCTGGAACACCTGGCAGAGATTCCGCGAGTTGCGGAAACCGCATTCGACGGCAACCTCCTGGATCGGTCGGTTTCGTTGAGCGATCATCCGCTTGGCGGCCTCCAATCGCAATCTGCGGATTTCGTCGGTCACACTGCGTCCGAGGGCTTCGGCAAACCGGGTCTGCAGGGTCCGCCGGGAGACCAAGACCGCCTCGGCAATGTCCGGCAGCCGAAGGTCTTCCCGCAGTCGAGAGGAGATGTAGTGCAAAGCCGCGGCGACAACCTCGTCTTCCACCGCAAAGTAATCGGTCGACTGACGGGCCATGATTCCCCGCGGCGGTATGTAGATCGGCTCCGGCGGCGGGGATTCTCCCTTCATCAGTCGGTCGAGCACGGCTGCCGCTTCGTATCCGCAGCGTTGGTAATTGGGCACCACTGAAGTGAGTGCCGGCGGCATGTGGAGGATCGCCCCGAAATCGTGCATGCACATCACAGCCAAGTCCTGCGGAACCCGCCACGACCTGGCGATCGCCTGCTGGATTAGAATCCGGGCCCCCGGCACCGATTCTGAAATCACGGCAGCGGGCCGCTCGATCCTGTCGAGCAGGGCATCCAGGAAGCCGACCACCTTGGACCAATGACTCGGCGGATGATACGGCTGCTGCGGCGGCTCGAGGGTTTCGCAGGTGACGCCCGCCTCGTTGGCTCGGTTGGCAATCGCACGACTGACATCCCACCAGTACGATCGCTTACGGTCGGCCAAAACAAAGAGTCGTTGAAAGGCTCGGTCGATCAGGTGGTCCGCCGCCAACCGGCCCATGGCCTGCGGGTCGGGGTAGACGCCCACAACACCGGGACGACGTTCTGAATAGTAGACGTTGACCAGCGGAATTTTTGCCCGCTTGAGCCGCTGCTGCAGCGGCTTCTCCGCCCGGGCAATCACGCCGTCATACCGCACCGCCGCCGCGGCCCGGCGTTTGTAGGCGGGGTGCTCATCGATAATGAGCTCCCAATCCGGACGTTCCGCAGCATATCGCTGCACCCCCTCGTACACTTCCTGGTGCTGCGGATAGGGATGATCAATCCACAGAGAAACGGCGACACGACGGCGAATAGAGGAGTGCATACCCGAAAATATCCAAAATCCAGAAATGCGCCAAAAAAGAACTTTTTCGCGCACAAAACGACTTCCTTCCGACTAGTGTATTGTGTGAGGTACTCGGGAATGCTCCGATTCACTGGCTGTGACGGGAGGGTGACCATGAAAACCGCATTCATTGCCGCGGTCATTGTGGCGTGGGGAGCAAGCATCGGCTCGGCGCCGGCCGCGACGATCACTTTCTTGGGCGAAGACTCCACAACCGGCGCGAACTGGCGGACCACGTCAGTCTCTAAGTTGTCGACATTCGATCCGAATGGCGACAACGTTTACGGGAGTGACGGATACTACTTTGGCGGCAGTGCAATTACCGGAGGGGCTGGCGGCACACCTACTCCGACCGTGTACACCTCAGCCCCGTCGTACATTGCAACAATTGCGCCTGGTGGATCATTTTATGTCTCCAATGCCTACCTTGACTTCGACGATCCGACTGCGGCTGTCGGCTCCGCAGTGAACGACATCAATGGTGGTCTTTACTACAGCACAGGCACCAAGTTCAGCTTTGATGTTTCGGCAGATACGGAATTTGTTGTCGCAGTCCTGATTGGCGGTAACGTACCGACGAATTCGTCGCCTACCGGCATCAGCATCAGCCAAACCGCTGGCACTGGTTCTGGTACCGCGTCAGCGACATCAATTCCCGCGCTGGCAATCGGCGAGTATGTGTTCTTCGGCATTGATGCCGCAGCTGGCGATAGCTTTGCTGTCGATATCGACGCAACGGGCAAGCAGGGAATTGTCGGTCTCGGTTTTGAAGCCGTGACCGTCCCCGTCCCCGAGCCCGGCTCGCTCGCGATTCTGGTGGCCGGTGGGCTGTCCAGCGCACTGCTGCTGAGACGGCAACGTCGATAAACCGCCCGCGGGCGGTTCATCGCACCCCGCGGTCGTCGCCGCGCGGGTCAGGAAGGCGGACGGATCGGCGGTCCCTTCGCACGGGATGGCGACCGATCGTTGTGGAGCACGCCGACTCTCGCTATCCGCTATCCTTTCGATAGCGTCCCGAGGAGTTGTGCCGTGATCGCCGAGGAATCGAACGACCCGAGCGTCCCCACGTCCCACGCCACACCCGCCGATCCCTCGACCCATTCCCAGAGCGACACCCATCCCTCCCACGGCGGGCTCTCGGGGGCATCGGCCAGTTTCGGGCTCTCCGCGGACGGCACTTCCGGCCCCGATCCGCTGATCGGTGTGACCGTGGGCGACGTGGTCATCGAGAGGCTGATCGCCGAGGGGGGCATGGGGCGGGTCTACCTCGGTTGGCAGCGGCAGCCCTTGCGGCAGGTCGCCGTGAAGTTCCTCAGGGCTGTCCACAGCCCCACCGCGCTTGAGCGGTTTCGACGCGAGGCCGAGCTGCTCGCCCGCCTGACCTGCCCGGGCATCGCGGCAATCCACTCCGCCGGCAGCCATCGCGTGGGGCTCGACGAGATTCCCTACTACGTGATGGAGTATGTGCCCGATGCGGTCACGATCACCGACTATGCCCGGCGGGAGCGGCTCTCAGTCGAGCGGCGGGTCGAGCTCTTTCTCGGCTGCTGCGATCCGCTCGCCCGCGGCCATGCAGCGGGCGTGGTCCACCGCGACATCAAGCCGGGCAACCTGCTGGTGACACCCGCCGGCAAGGTCACCGTGATCGACTTCGGAATCGCCAAGCTCACTGACGATGGCGGGGAGGGAGGATTCACCACGACCGGTGAATACCTCGGCACCCGGCGGTACATGAGCCCCGAGCAGTTTGAGGGCGGCCGTGGACGGATCGACGCCCGCTGCGACGTCTACGCGCTCGGCGTGGTGCTTCAGGAGCTGCTCACCGGCTCGCTGCCGCACGACACCGAGGGACTCTCGCTGGCCGAGACCGCAAGCCTGCTGCATCGCCGTTCGCCCCGGCCGCTCGAGCTGCCCGCCCGCGAGGCTCCCACCGCAATCCGCCGCGGCCTGCGGCGAATCGCAGCCAACTGCCTGGCTCTCGATCCGGCCAATCGGTATGCCGACGCGGGAGAACTCGCCGAGGATCTTCGCGGGCTGCTTGCCGGCCGCATGGTTCGCCGTCGGGCCGCGGGCCGGCGGCCGCCCGGCCGCCGGGCGATCGCGGCAGGCGCCGCGGTCTTGCTTGTGGCGGCCGGCTGGCTGGTCGGTGTGGAGTTCCTTCCCGGGCCGGCACAAAGAGCGTGGACCGGGCAGGCTGCGGGACTCGGGCCACGGGCACACTTCGAGAACGTCTCGAGCGGTCGCACGACGCCGCTGGCCCATGTCGAGGTCAAGTTCGACCAGCCGATGCAAAGCCTGGCGACCTCCGACCTGCGGCTGACCAAAGACGGGAAGCCAATCGATACCGCCACGCTCGAGCTTGTCCGCGGGAATTCCCGCAACTGGCGAGTCGAGGGCATCGAAAAACTCACCGACAGCGAGGGAACCTACACGCTCTCGCTGGTCGGCACCGACTCGGGTCCCTTGAGCGAAGCGGGCCGCCCGCTGGCCGAGCCGGCGAGCGTCTCCTGGAAGATGCCGCCCTACCGTGCCTGGGCCTTCACGATTCGCGACCCCGTCTGGCGGGAGCATGTCGTGTCGATGGAGGGCGTCGAGGTCTACACCGAGCGGGATGCCGGCGGGGCAACCTTCATCCGCCCGACGGCTAAAGGCGAGCCCGGCGAGATCGTGCTGCGGTTCGCGACCGATTTTGAGATCCATGCCGCCAGTTTGATGGCCATGTTGGCGGTCTGGACCACCGGCGATCCCTTTCCCTACGACCCGGGTGCCCGGGCCCTGCTCGACATCTCACCTGACGGCGAGCGGTGGACCAACCTCATCACGCTCGAGGCCAACCGCGGCGGCTTTGCCGGTCCGGCCCGCGACATCACCGATCTGGTCGAGGGCAGCCGCGAGGTCTGGGTGCGTGTGCAACTCACCGCGGAGCGGGAGTGGCCTGAGGATGGCCTGATCCACGCCCAGTTCCTCCGCAGCGGTGAAGAGGAAACCCACACCACCTTCGACCTGCGTCTCACCGGCCCCCATCCCCCGGTTCACCCGGGCGACGACTGAGCCCGTTTCAGCCGCGTGAGGCCATCAGGGCCTCGATCGCGTCGGGCTCCAGCGGGATGTCGGCCATCAGGTCGACCGGGCCGTCGTCGGTGACGACGATGTCGTTCTCCAATCGGATCCCGATTCCCTCCTCGGGCAGGTAGAGCCCGGGCTCGACCGTCAGCACCCATCCCGCCTCGAAGCGGTTCTCGCGGGGCACCACGTCGTGCACGTCGAGGCCGAGCGAATGGCCCAGCCCGTGCATGAAAAACTTGGCACAGGCCGGCTTCTCGTCACAGCCCGCAGCGGCCTCGTCGGGCGTGATCAGCCCGAGACCGACGAGCTCCTCGGCCATCTGCCGCTTCGCGGCCATCGTCCAATCGCGATGCAGCGTTCCCACGGTGGCCCGGGCGATCGAATCGACGAGCACGCGGCGGACCGCTTCGTAGAGCTCACGCTGACGCGGCGTGAAGCGACCGCTCACCGGAAGCACGCGGGTGAGGTCGGCATTGTAGTTGGCGTAGTTGGCGCCGACATCGAGCAGCAGCAGCTCGCCCTCGCCGCAGGTGGCGTCGTTGGCGGTGTAATGCAGCGAGCAGGCGTTGCCGCCGCAGGCCACGATCGGCTCGTAGGCCATCGTCGCCCGGCTGCGGGTGAACTCATGACGGTATTCCGCCTCGACCTCGTGCTCCCCGATGCCGGGCCGAACCATCCTCGCCGCCCGCTCGAATGCCGCCTTGGTGATCGCCACGGCGCGGCGGATCAGCTCCAGCTCCGCCGGGCCCTTGACCGCCCGCAGCCGGTGCAGCAACGGAGCGAGCCGCTCGTAGCGGTGCAGCGGATATTTCTGCATCAGTTCGCGGCCGCGCCGCATGTCACGGCTCTCGACCTCGATGGCCGCGCGGTCGTGTTCGTTGGCATTGAGAAACACCGCGTCGGCGGCACACAGCAGCCGGTGGAGCACCGCCGGCAACTCACTCGCCCAACGGACCGTCGAAATTCCCGAGATCGCCGTCGCCTCCTCCTTGGAGAGCGAGTGGCCGTTCCAGATCCGGTGGTTCTCGGTCGGCTCGCGGATGAAGAGCATTTCCCGCAGCGAAGGCTCCGCGGCGTCGGGGGCGAAGACGAGCACGCTCTCCTCCTGCTCGACTCCCGAGAGGTAGAAGAGGTCGGGCGAGGGATGGAGCCTGCGGACCGCGTCGGCACTGCTGGGAAGGAGGTCTGCCGCGTGCACCACCACCACTGCATGTGGCGGCAGAAGGGCCCGTAGCCGGTCGCGGTTGGCCGTAAAGAGGGCCGAATCGATCGCGTCGTGCCGCACTGGGAATCCTGTCGGGGCCCGGAATCGGGTATATATGGGGGAAATGTGTCGCTGCCGCACAGGACCGTTCTCTGGCGGCGGCTGACAGTTTTCCCGCCGACTCGCCGCATGTGTTGGTGAGTGTCGGCAATCGCTCAAGCCTGTCAACCTCCGATGTCGCAACCCGCCGGCTCCGACCCCTGCCTCGAGTGGCTCGGATTCCCCGCCACGCAGCTGGGCTCCCCCACCACGGCCTTGGGACTCGAACCGGGCGAACGCGATCCGGTGGCGGTCCTGCGGGCGGCGGAATCGAGACTGGCGGCCCTCGAAAGGGTCGATGCGGGCCCACGCGAAGCCGCCCGTCGGGGTCTGATGGCTCGCATCACCGAGGCCCGCGACAGCCTCCTGCGTGAACTCGCCGCCGGCGCCGCCCCTGGGCCGGGCACCGCGGTGCCGCCCCCGCCGCCGTGGCAGCGCCAGCCGGCTGAGCCCGAGCGAGCGGCCGCCACTCCTACGCTCAGCGGTGAGATGTTCGCCGACGATTCCAGCCTGCCGGCGGCGAGGCCGACCGCGAGCATGTCCGCCACCCGGCGTCGTCACCGCGAGCGGTCGGCTGCCGGCCCGGTCTATGCGGTGGCGTCGTTGCTGGTCGTGGCCGCCGGCAGCATGGCGATCTACGTGGCAACGAGAAACACCGGCTCAAACAACACCGGCGAAGCGGGGGTGAAGGTCGTTGTCGTGGATGAGAGGGGCAGGCCGGTGAGCAAGCCTGCCGGAGGACGCGAGCGACCACGACCCGAGACACCCCGCAGGCAGACTCCCACTCCCACTCCCACTCCCACTCCCACTCCCACTCCCACTCCCACTCCC
>CAZRKH010000026.1:0-3449 GCA_964600785.1 uncultured Chitinophagaceae bacterium | reverse complement strand
GTGGGCGATGTAGCGGAAGGGATGGGCCAGATCCCAGGTGGGGAAGGTGTTGGTGCTGTATCGCTGGTGCACCAGCGCGAGAGCACTGTCGAAACGCTCGTCGGAAAGATCGGCGTAAAACTTGTCGACCTGGTCGGCCAGCAGCAGCCCCTTGTAGACGATCGTCTTCGCCGAGAGCGAGCAGGCATAGGCAAAGGGCCGCTCGGAGAGCCCCAGCGAATCGAGTTCGATCCCGAACCGCTTGCGGATCACGAACAGCTTCCACTCGAAACGCTCCGGGGGCGTCGCCTCACCACGGGCGATGAAGGCCTGCCGGATCGCCGGCTCAACCTCGCGGGCGGACCTGCCGATCAGCCCGTTGTCGACCGGCACGTCCCGCCAGCCGAGAAACCGCTGCCCCTCGTCGCGGCAGATTTCCTCGAAAAAGGCCTCGGCTTTCTCACGCTGGGCGGGCGATGGGGGCAGGAAGATCGCGCCCAGCCCCCAGTCGCCGGCCGCCGGCAGCGAGATGCCCGCCTCCGGAGCCACCGCCTCGAAGAAGCTCTGCGGAATCTGCACCAAAATCCCCGCGCCGTCGCCGGTGAGCGGATCGCAGCCGCTGGCCCCGCGATGGGTCAGGTTTTCGAGCACTTCCAGCCCCTGCCGCACGATCGCGTGGCTCTTCGTGCCGTGCATATTCACCACCAGCCCGACACCGCAGGCATCCCGCTCATTGAGCGGATCGTACAGGCCTTGGGCGGCCGGCAGGCCGTGGGATGGACGGGGGGTTTGGATTCGCTTCATTGCGTCGCTTCCGTGAGGACCGGCTCGGCATGCCGGCGGGGCTTCGTGTCGTTTGTGTCGTTGGTGTCGTTCATGTCATTCATGTCATTCATGTCATGGCTGCCTTCGGGCTGGGCCGGCGGCTCGGTCGGCATGTCGCCGTCCGGCGGGCAGCTGCGGAGCAGATCAACGAACCGTTTCGTGGTCGCCGCCAGGGGCTTGCCCCGGGCGTGGATGATTCCCAGAGGCCGCACGAATGCCTCGCCGACGGCCAGCGGCACCGCCACGAGCATGCCGGCGGCAAGTTCCCGGCTGACCGTAGGCTCCGGCAAGATCGCCACGCCCGCATCGATTTCGACGGCCCGCTTGATCGTTTCGATGTTGTCAAACTCCATCACCACCCGCGGTTCCACGCCCTCCGCAGCGAGCGCCCGGTCAATCTCGTGGCGGATCACGAGGTCCGGATCAAATCCCACCAGCGGGCAGCCGTCGAGTTCGGAGGGCTCGATCCGCAGTCGGTCGGTAAAGGCATGGCCCGGAGCACAGACGAGCACCATCGGCTCGTCACGCCACGGCTCGGCCTGAATCGCCCGTGTGCTGCGGGGATAGCTGACCAGCCCGATGTCGGCCTGCCCATTTTCGACCGTCTCCAGCACCCGTTGGGGGTGCAGGTATTCAAGGCGGACATTGGCCTTTGGGTAGTGGCTCATGAACTGTTTGAGCGAGCGGCTCATGTGGTGCAGCCCGACCGAATAGATCGCCGCCACGCGCACCTGCCCGGCAACCTCCGCATGCAGGGCCCGCACCTCGTCCTCGAGGGCCTCATAGCGGGCCACGATTCCTCGGCAGCCGTCGAAAAAGACCTGCCCCTCGGCGGTGGGCACGAGCGGCCGCTTCGACCGCCGAATCAGCTGCACCCCGAGGTGCTGCTCGAGGTGGCTGACGACCTGGCTGGCACCAGACTGCGAAATCCCGTTATCCTCGGCGGCCCGGGAAAAGCTCCGCCGGGCAACGATGTCGCAAAAGACCTTGAGCGATTTGAGGTTCATCGGGCCGGCGTCCGTTCACGAAATTGAATGATCGAGCCGCATATCATTCGGAATACTGATAGTAACCTACCGAGTTCCTGCCTCGCGTCAAGCGGCCCATCGAGGTTCGTCGCCGGATGAAAGGGATCACGACGCCTCGCCGGCGAGCCCCGCTACCGGAGTCCGCGCCCACGCTTCGCGAGCAGGCGGGCATCATCCTGATCGGGGTCTTTGCCGGCGGGCTCGCGGTCGCCTTTCATGCCGTGATCAACCTCGCGGAATTCGTGCGGGCCGACCTGGCGCTCCTCGCCGATAGCCACAGCCTGCTTGCCGAAACGGGAATCGTGCTTGCCTGCGCCGGCCTCGCCACCGCCTCGGTGGCCCTGGTGAGACTGCTGGCACCGGAGGCTGAGGGGAGCGGTATTGCCGCGGTGCTCGAGGCCCACCGGACCACCGTCGGCCCGCTGCGAGCCCTCCGCATCCTGTGGGTCAAGTTTGTGGCCGGATTTCTGGGGCTTGCCTCGGGGATGCCGCTGGGCCGCGAGGGGCCAAGCGTGCAGATCGGAACGATGGCCGCGGTCATCCTGCGGCGGTACGGTCCGCGGCTGGTCTACTTTCGGCGTCGCTCGATGCATCTGGGGGCGGCAGCGGGTCTCGCGGCGGCCTTCAACGCCCCGCTTTCGGGTGCCGTCTTTTCGTTCGAACTGCTCCGCCAGCCCTTCAGCAACCGCAACGGTTTTGAGACCCTCCTGGTCTGCGCCGTCGCCGACTGGATCTGCCGGCTGTTCCACGGGCCGGTGCTCGAACTGCCGATCGATCTGCAAGGTTTCCGGGAGCTCCGTGAGCTGCCGACATTCGTGCTCGTCGGCGTCTGGGCAGGCGGGGTGGCGATCGTCTTTCAGTGGCTGGTGCTTGCCGCGGCCCGCTGGTTTGGCAGCCGGGCCAAGGGACATGCCGCCGCCCTGGCGATCACAGCCGCCTGGGGCGGCCTGCTGGGCGTCGTGCTCTTGGAGTGGCCCGACCTTTTGGGCATCGGGCATCCCCTGTTTGAGTCGGCGATCGACGGCACGCTACCGCTGGCGATCGCCGGGATGGCCCTGATCGCCCGACTCCCGCTGACGGCCTTCAGCTATGCCACGGGAGCACCGGGGGGATTGATCGTGCCGGCCCTGCTGTTCGGGGTGCTTGCGGGGCATCTCTTCTCCGGCGGTTACGAACTGGTCGCGGGTGAGGTGGAGCCCGACTTCCATGCGGTCTGTCTGGTGGCCGGGATGGCGGCGAGCATTGGGGCGCTGTTTCGCACCCCGTTGACGGCCACGATTCTCGCGGTCGAAATCACCGGCAGCTACGCCTGCCTCTTGGAGATCGTGATCGCCTATGTCGCCTCGCACGCGATGCTCGGCCTGGCCGGCCAGCCCGACCTCTACACGGCCCTCGGGCGGGTGCACGCGAGAAAGTCGTAGGCCGCTTGCGGGTGGAGGCCGGTTCCTCCCATGTAGGCCGGTTGCGCCGATGTAGGCCGGTTCCTCCGGAACCGGCAGAGCCGGTGCGGGCCGCACCGGCCTACTACGCCGCAACCGGCACGTGGAGGCCGGTTCCTCCGATGTAGGCCGGTTCCTCCGGAACCGGCAGAGCCGGTGCGGGCCGCACCGGCCTACT
>CAZRKH010000025.1:0-23837 GCA_964600785.1 uncultured Chitinophagaceae bacterium | reverse complement strand
GCGTGGGCCTCGCGGCGAGCGGCGGCGCGGTGCTGCTCGCGGGTGGCGCCAGGGGGAAACGGTTTGCCCTGCCGCATGCGAAGGTGATGATCCACCAGCCCTACGGTCAGGTCGGCGGACAGGTCAGCGACATCGAGATCCAGGCCGACGAAATCCTCAAAACTCGGGCCGTGCTCAACCAGATTCTCGCCGAAGACACCGGCCAGCCGCTCGAGCGGATTGCCAAAGACACCGACCGCGACCGCTACCTGACCGCCCCGGAAGCCAGAGACTACGGGCTCATCGACGATGTGCTCTCCAAGCCTCCGGTTCAGGAAGAGGAGGCCGACTAGGCCGCCCGATCCCACAATAGCCACCCAGCACCAGCACCAGACCGACCATGCCACTGATTCCCTACGTGATCGAGAAGAGCGGCCGCGAAGAGCGGGCGATGGACATCTATTCCCGCCTGCTGAAAGACCGCATCGTGTTTCTCGGTTCGCAGGTCAACGACGAGGTGGCCAATGCGATTGTCGCGCAACTGCTGTTTCTGCAGTCGGACGATCCCAAGAGCGACATCCATCTCTATCTCAACTCGCCCGGCGGCAGCGTGACTGCGGGCCTGGCGATCTACGACACGATGCAGTTTGTGACCTGTGATGTGGCGACTTACTGCATCGGCCAGTGTGCCTCGATGGGCGCGGTGCTCCTCACCGCCGGCGCCAAGGGCAAGCGGCGGGCCCTGCCCAATGCCCGGATCATGATCCATCAGCCGCTCGCCGGCATGGAGGGCACTGCCGAGGAGATCATGATCCACGCCAAGGAATTCAGGAACGTGAAGGACAAGCTCAACACGATACTCCTGAAGCACACGGGCCACCCGCTCGAGAAGATCGAGCAGGATACCGACCGTGATCGTTTCATGTCGGCGCAGGAAGCGCTCGACTACAAGCTGATCGATGAGGTGATCGAGCACATGCCCGAGGTGAAGAGCGTCGGGTGAGAAAACCTACAGGCCGCCGGCCACGAGGTTCGGCGGTCGCTCCACGCAAGGAGGCGGGAGATGGTTTGCAGCCAGGAGCATGCGTCGGCCGCCGGCCGGAGGGCCCGTCCCGTCCCGGTCGCATGGATCGTCTGCGGCCTTGTGGTTCTTGCCGCGGGTGGCTGTCGCAGCCATCTCAACCAGCAACTGCTCGAGCGTGAGCTGCGGCTGCAGGAGGATCAGATCTACCATCTCCAGGATGTGCTCGAGGAGAAATGCGCGCGGCTCGAGCATGCGGTTCGCGAGAATAGCTCGCTCAAGCGGCAGCTGGGCATCTCCGGCGGCGATGCCGCCACGCCCGAACTCGGCCGCGGCTCCCGGGGGGCTGCCGGCCGCGAGCCACGGGCGGTCGCCCCTCCGGCGCTCGTGCCGCCCACGATCGACCTCTCACAGCCCGGGCCGCCCCCCGGCAGTTCCCAGCCGACACCGGCCCCGCCGGCGGGCGTGCCGCCGCCGCCGACGCTCGAGGGCGTGCCGCCGCTGCCCGATGAGCCGATGGTGCCCGGGGCCGGTCAGCCGCGGGGCGGCGAGCCGCCTCCTTTCAAAGACGAGAGTGGACCGAGTTTCGGACCGGCCGCGGCCGCGGCCCCTCGACGAATCAGCGACCCGACCGCCCAGCCGATCGACCCGGTGCCGATGGTCGACGGCCTCGCGGCGGCGACCTCGATCCGGCGACTCTCGTATGAGGAGAGCGTCTCGGGCGAGTCGGCGATCACCCATGTCGTGCTCAATCGCGAGAAGACATCGGCGGTCGATGGCGATGGCGACGGGGTCGCGGAGGCCTTGACCGTGGTCTTCGAGCCTCGAGACCGCGATGGTCGGCTGGTCGATGCGGCGGGTGATGTGTCGATTGCCGTTGTGCCCGCCTCGGCCACCGGCTCCCCGCCGCCGCTGGCGGCCTGGGAGATTCCCGCCCGCGAGGCGGTCGGCCACTTCCGCCGTTCGTCGCGGGCTCGCGGGCTGCATTTCGTGCTCCGCTGGCCGGGGCCGCCGCCGCGCGACACGGCCGCCACGCTGCACGTGCGGCTGACCCTCTTCGACGGCAGGGTCTTCACCGCCGACGCACCGCTGGCGATTCCCTGACCTGCGGGGCGGTCGGAGCCATCCACCATGAACGCCCACGATCCGGCCCGCCAGTTTCCCGCGGCCATCGAGGGGGTGTCCTGCGGCTGCTCAGAGGCCCTTGTTTTCCAAAAAGTTGAGCAGGTCGGCCACGCGGCAGGAGTAGCCCCACTCGTTGTCGTACCAGCTGACGACCTTCACGAAGTTGCCCAGGCCGATCGTCTCGATCGCGGAGAAGATCGAGCTGTGCGGGTCGCCCCTGAGATCGGTGGAGACCAGTGGCTTCTCGGTGTACCGCAGGATGCCGGCGAGCGGTCCCTCTGCGGCCTTCTTCATCGCGGCATTGATCGCCTCGGGCGAGGCCTCCTTGTCGAGGATCGCCGTGAAGTCGACCACGCTCACCGTCGCCACCGGCACGCGGAAGGCCATGCCCGTGAACTTCCCTTTGAGTTCGGGAATCACGAGCCCCACCGCCTTCGCCGCACCGGTGCTCGAAGGCACGATGTTCAATGCCGCGGCCCTCGCATCGCGGAGGTCCTTGGCGGCGGTGTCGACCGTCCGCTGGGAGTTGGTATAGGCGTGCACGGTGGTCAAAAGCCCGCGGTCGATGCCGAAGGTCTCGTGGAGCACCTTGGCGACCGGGGCCAGGCCGTTGGTCGTGCAGGAGGCGTTCGAGATCACGTCGTGCTTGGCGGGATCGTAGGTCGAGTCGTTCACGCCGAGGACGATCGTGAGGTCTTCGTTCTTTGCCGGGGCAGAGATGACCACCTTCTTCACGCTCTCGCGTTTGTGGGCGGCCGCCTTGGTGGCGTCGGTGAAAAACCCGGTGCTTTCCACGACGATCTGCACATCCTGGCTGCCCCAGGGGATCGAGCCGGGATCCCGCTCGGCGAAGACCTTGATCGTGCGGCCGTCGACGATGAGGTTTGTGCCGTCGTGGGCCACCTCGCCCTTGAACGGGCCGTAGTTGGAGTCGAACTCCAGCAGGTGGGCGTTGGTCGCCGCGTCGGTGAGGTCGTTGATGGCGACCACCTGAACGTCGCCGTCGAGGCCGAACTTTTCATAGATGGCCCGAAAGGTGAGGCGGCCGATGCGGCCAAAACCGTTGATGCCGACGCGAATGGACACGATGAGACTCCTTGGGGTGTTGCGAACGGCGGCGTTATACACCCACCGCCCCACCCTGCTCAATCCGCGGCCGCCCAGTTCGGCCGCGGCGGCTTTCGGCTTCCTGCGGGCCTGCTCCTGCTGCTGTGTGCCTGCTGCTCTTGGACGGTGCTGCCGGCACGCGGCGTCGCCGATGAGCCCGCTCGTGGAGCGGATCGGCCCTGGACGCGGCTCTTGGCGAGGGCATTCGCCGACACGGTCGATCCCGACCGCGGGCTCGGGGAGCCGGACATCCGCGATCCCGGCCCGGACACGGCCAACTACCCGAACAGTCCTTACACGCTGCCACGCGGCTGGAACTACCTCGAGACGAGCCCCGTCAACCTCACCGCCGGCATCAACGGACGCCAGGCGGAGATCTACAACTGGAACTACCTGCTGCGGATGGGCATCACCGACCGCGTTGAGTTTCGGCTTTTCGGCAACGGCCTGGTCGCCGCCGAAGCCGGCCTCGGCAAGGAGGCGACCAGCGGCTTCGCCCCACTGGTCTTCGACACCAAGATCCATTTTTGGGACGAACACCCCGGCCACCTGATTCCTGCAGCCGGCCTGGAGCTTTATGTGCAGACGCCCTGGGGCAGCCCCGCCTTCGACCAGGGCACCCTGCCAGGGGCGACGCTCCTGTTTCGCAACACCCTGCCCTGGGAGATCGAGGCGGAATGGAACGTCGGCCTCGCCGGCGAACAGACCCGCGAGGGTGGCGTGCGGTTCACCGACACCGTGCAGTGGGCCTTCACCAAGGGCGTGACCGAGCGGCTGGCTCTCTTCGTGCAGGGCTACACCAACCAGGCGGCCCTGCCGAGGGTGGGCGGCAGGACGGTGCTCGGCGGCGGGATGGAACTCAATCTCAGCCGGCGTTTCACCATCTTCGGCGCCGCCAATGCCGGCACCGATCAGGCCGGACCGGCGACCACCTACTACATCGGCGGCGCCGGCGCGTTCTGACTTCCCGTGGAAAAAGTGGCAGGATTTTTTGCTATCGTGTCGGTCATGAACAGGCCCGTGATCGAACTCATCGACGTCCGCAAGTCGTTCACCCTGCCTGGCGGTGAGCCTGTGCCGGTGCTCGATGTCGGGCATTTCGCGGTGGAACCCGGCGAGCAGGTGGCCCTCGAGGGCCACAGTGGCTCCGGCAAGACCACGCTGCTCAATGTCATCTCGGGGATCATGCGGCCCGACGCCGGGAGGGTGATGCTCGACGGCATCGATCTGGCGAGCCTGCCCGAGCCGGGCCGAGACCGACTGCGGGCCGAGCGGCTGGGGATGGTCTTCCAGCAGTTCAACCTCCTGCCCGCCTTCACGGCCGCTGAGAACGTGCTCGTGGCGATGGCCTTCGCCTCGGGCCGACCCGACCGCCGGCGGGCCGAGGAACTGCTGGAGTCAGTGGGCCTGAGCCACCGCTTGGGCCACCGCCCCTCGTCGCTGAGCGTGGGCGAGCAGCAGCGGGTGGCAGTGGCCCGTGCCCTGGCCAACCGGCCGCGGGTGATCCTGGCCGACGAGCCGACTGCCAGTGTCGATCCGGCCCATCAGCAGCAGGTGATCGACCTCATCCAGGACACCTGCCGCCGCCACGAGGTGGGCCTGGTGGTGGTCACCCACGCCCCGGAGGTGGCCTCGCAGTTTCCCCGCCGGTTGCGGATCGAATCGTTCAACCGAGCCGCCGTCATGCCGACGGGAGGCGGTGCATGAGCCTGCTGGGAATCGCCTGGCGGAACATCCGCCACCGCCCGCTGACCAGCGGGCTGACCGTCTTCTCGCTGGCCTTGGGCGTGGCGCTGGTGGTGGCCACCCTGATCACCGGAGCGATCGTGCGACAGGCCTTCGAATCGGGTTCGGGCCTGGGCTACAACATGATCGTGGGGGCCAAGGGCAGCCCGCTGCAGCTGGTGCTCAACAGCGTCTACTACATCAGCCGCCCGATCGAGAATATCTCCTGGGAGTTGTACACCGAGTTTCTTCCTGCCGATCGCCGCAGTGACGCGCGGGCGGGCCGCTTCGCCTCGAGCGTCGAGAACGCGGTGCCGATCTGCATGGGTGACTACTTTCGCGGCTGGCGTGTGGTCGGCACCAACGCGGCGATGTTCGACCGGCTCAGACGGGGTGCCGGGGAGCCCTTTCGATTTGCGGCCGGTCGCAATTTCCGCGACGAGGCCTTCTTCGAGGGTGTGCTGGGGGCAGCCGTGGCTGCCGAGACCGGCCTGGGGGTCGGTGACAGTTTCGCACCCACCCACGGTGCCGACGATGGCCTGGAGCACGACCCGTTCATCGTGGCCGGGGTGCTCGCGGCAACCGACACTCCGGTCGACCGCGGCGTGTTTGTGAATATGGAGGGCTTTTTCCTTCAGGAAGGGCACGCCAAACCGATCGAAGACGAGTCCGGGGAAGCCGGCCCCGAGCCGGCAGGCCCCGTCGATCCCTCGGCCGGCCCGGTGCCACTGCCGGAATCACGGCGGGAGGTGACCGCGATCCTCGTGGAGACTGCGAGCCTGCCGGGGCTGCCGCCGGAGCTGACATCGATGGGCCTGCGAAACGTGATCAACGAGGGCCGTGACGGCCAGGCGGTGCTGCCGGTGGCGGAGATCCGGCAGCTGCTCGATCTCTTCGTCTGGCCGTTGGAGCGGCTGCTGCTTCTGCTGACCGTACTGGTCGTGATCGTCTCCGCGGTGGGCATCCTGGTGAGCATGGTCGGTTCCTCACTCGAGCGGACCCGCGACGTGGCGATCATGCGGGCTCTCGGGGCGAGGCGGTCGCATGTGCTACTCACGGTGCTGCTGGAGGGAATCCTCCTGGCTGGCTGTGGCGGACTGGCAGGCTGGCTGCTGGGGCATCTCGTGGTCGGGCTGATCGGCCCCTGGATTGCCACGAATGCGGGGGTCTCCGCAGGCGTTCTCTCGGCGGCCCCGGGTGCGGAACTGCTGCTCGTGCCGCTGCTGGTGGTGTTGGCGGTGGCCGCGGCTCTGCTGCCGGCTGTCGCTGCCTACCGCACCGACGTCGCCCGTTGGCTGCAGGGGCCGGGCTGAACCGATCCTGGGCAGCATCCCGCCTGCCTGCTGATCTACAATGCCAGCGGCGTTGGAACCGCCGTGGCGAATCTGCCACGCGGGGCCGTGAAGCGGCGACCACCAGAGCCCATCGGAGAAGAACATGCACCGATTCCTACGTTGCCATTGGCGAGCGTTGAGTCCGCTCTTCGCGGTTGCCTTTGCGATGCTCCCGATGGGATCGGCCGGTCGGGCGGTGGCCTGCCCGTTCTGCTCGGCGGTCTCGCTGACCTTTGCCCAGGAGATCGAGCAGAGTTCCGCCGCGGTCATCGCTCGGCTCGTCGAGCCGCCCCCGGCGGCGGCCCTCGGCCCGGCCGCCGAGGGCCCGCTGCCCAAGGGCCGCTTTGAAGTGACCGAGGTGCTCAAGGGCCAGAACCTGCTGGCCGACGACGACGGGCTCGAGATCGAGGCAATCATGCTCGAGGAGAAGCCGGTCGGTTCGCTGTTTTTACTGATGGGTATCGAGCCGCCGGCGATGGTCTGGTCGAGCCCGATCGCGATCAACGAGCGGGTTGTCGAGTATCTCCGCAGCCTCGCATCGCTGCCCCCGTCGGGCCCTGACCGGCTCGCCTTCTTCCAGAAGTATCTCGAGGATGCCGATCAGATCCTCGCCCGCGATGCCTACGACGAGTTTGCCGTGGCGGCCTACGACGACGTTCGCGGCCTGGAGGACCGGATGGATTCCACGCAACTGCTCGCCTGGATCCGTGATCCGGCCGTGCAGTCGACCCGACGCCGGCTGTATGCCACGATGCTCGGTGTCTGCGGCACGCCAGCGGACGCCCAGGCAATCAAAGAGATTCTTGCCGCGGATGACGACTCGTCGGTCGCACCGGAGGTCCGCACCGGCCTGGATGCCTTGATTGCCTGCTACGTGACTCTCGCCGGGCCGGAGGGGCTCGACCTGATCGACCGGCTGTTTCTCGATCGGCGTGGGGACCGCGAGGTGCCCTTCACCGAGACCTATGCCGCGGTCATGGCCCTGCGGTTTCTCGGCGAGGAGAGCGAGATCGTGCCGCGAAAGCGGGTGCTCGCCTCGCTGCGGCTGCTGCTCGAGGAGCCGAAGCTCGCCGATTTGGTGATCGCCGATCTCGCCCGCTGGCAGGACTGGTCGGTGGTCGAGCGGTTGGCGGGGCTGTTTCGCGACGCGACACCGGAGACGATCTTCGTCCGCGAGCCGATCGTGAACTACCTCCAGGCCTGCCCGCTGCCGGAGGCGAAGCAGGCCCTCGAGGCCTGTCGAACGATCGACCCCGAGGCGGTTCGGCGGGCGGCCACGCTTGCGGGATTTGCCGCGGTCATTCCGCCGGCCGGCGGTGCCGGAGGGGGAGCTGACGGCGGCGAGGGAGCGACGCGGCCACCACGCGGGCCCTCCGACGAGGACCTGGCCCTCGCCGAGCGGGTCGCGCCGGTGCTCGCCGACGAAGACGCCACCGACGACATCGCGGCGGTCGATCCCTCGGAGACCGCTTCGACGGTGGAAGAAGGTGATTCATTCCCGGCGGCGCGGTGGGCGATCTGGGCGGCGGTCGTGATCCTGGTGGGCCTCACGGCCCGCCGGATCCTCGTGGGCAGCGGTGGGACCCAGCGGTAGGAGCAGGGCCATGGCCTCAGGACTTTTCGATACTGTCGAGCCTTCGGTGGCCCTGCCTGAGCCCCCGGCCGCCTACCGCTCGGTCAGTGGCTGGGCGATCGCCGGTTTGGTGCTCGCGATCTTCTCGCCACTGGGCTTTGCGGGCTGGTCGTTTGCGGTGGTGCCCGCCGTTGGTCTGGTCGTGGGGCTGACGGGCTGGTGGCGGATCACCGCCCGGCGAGACGTGCTCACCGGCGAGATGCTCTCGGCGGCGGCGGCCGCGGTCTGCGGATTGATGCTCTCTGGCGGCCTGGCCTATCAGTGGAAGGTCTACGTCGCGGAACTACCCGAGGGCTATGAGCGGATCGGCTACACGATGCTCCAGCCCCTCGAGGGAGATCCGCCCACCGCAATTCCGCCATCGGCCGTCGCGATCGACGGCCACGACGTGCTGCTCAAAGGCTACATGTATCCCGGCAAACAGCAGCGGGGTATCCGTCAGTTTTTGCTGGTCCGTGACCAGGGTGACTGCTGCTTCGGCGGCAACCCCAAAATCACCGACCGCGTGCTCGTCAGCCTGCAGGACGGGGAGCTGATCGATTTCTCACCGCGAATGGTGAAGATCGCCGGCCGCTTCGCCGTGCGGCCCGCCGGCACCGGGGCCGTGGCGGGGGGTGTGTTCTACCACCTCGAGGAAGCCTTTGTTCGTTGACATGATCAAGGCGAGCAGGAGCGTGCCGGCCGCAGCGGTGCTGGCCGTGGCGATAGCATCCGGCAACGGCTGCGGGCCCTCGCCGGCCGATTCACCCGGTGAACCGGCGGCTGCCGGGTCGCGGCATCCCGCCGACGGAATCGAAAAGGGGCCGTCAGGTTCACCGGTCGATCGTCCCTCGCGTCGGCCCACCGGTCGCCCGCGGGAGATCAGCTTTGACGACGTGAAGTTTGAGATCGAAAAGGGGGATCCCTTCACCGCCGACATGCTCCCCAAGCGGGTCACGGCCTTGGAGGGTGAGCGGATCCGCATTCGCGGCTACATCCTGCCGAGCTTCCAGCAGGAGGGGCTCACACAGTTCGTGCTCGTGCGTGACAACATGGAGTGTTGCTTCGGGCCAGGGGCCGCGCTCTATGACTGCATCGTGGTGCGGATGGTGCCCGGCCGCACCGCCAACTTCTCGATCCGGCCGGTGGCGGTGACCGGAGTCTTCCGGCTGGAGGAACTCCGCGGGCCCGACGGCAACCACCTGGCGATCTACGGGCTCGAAGGTCAGGCGGTGGAGTAGCCGGAGCTTGTAGAGGATCCCAGGAGGTTTGTGGTGCATGCCCTGCGACCTGCCGCCGTGATTGTCGCGTCGGTCTTTGCGGTGCCGTCGCTGGCGGCCGCCTGCCCGTTTTGCGGGGTCGTCGCCGAGCCGCTGGCCGCCCGGCGTGATGCGGCCGGTGCGGTGGCGGTTGCCGAGGGTGCCGGGGAGGCTCGCCGCGACGACTCTGGCCTGCTCGTCGAGCCGCTGCGACTGCGGCAGTGGATCCGCGGCGAGAGCGGCGACGGGGTGGGCGGCGAGGTGCTCGCTCGCGTCGACTCACCGATCCGTGGCACGGCGGTGGCCTTCGGGCCGCGGGATCACGGAGGCCGCTGGAGCGGCATTCCCGCCGATGAGTCGCTGATTGTCCATGTGGCGACGGCGCCGAGGACCGACGAGCCGGCGGTGCAGCGGCTGCGGTGGTTCGCAAAGCGACTTACCCACCCGGATCCAGCGGTGGCCGACGACGCGCTTGCCGAGTTTGCCGCGGCCGATTTCGCCGACGTGCAGGCGGCGGCCGACGCCTTCGATGCCGATCGCCTGCGGGCCTGGGTGGCCGAGCCGCATGGCCCCGGAAAGCCACGGGGATTCTACGCCCTGGCACTGGGCCTCGTGGCCGCCGGCGATCCCGCTGAACGGGCCGCAGCGGTCGAACTGCTCCGCACAACGATCGCCGCCGAGGCGGCCGCCGACGACTTTCGGGCCGGCTTCGACGGGCTCGCCGCGGGGCTGCTGGTGGCCGAGGGCGAGCAGGGGCTGGCCATGCTCGAGGCGATGGGATTGCTCGAGCCGCAGGCCGGCGCGGTGGTCAAGCGGCAGGTTCTGGCGGCGTTGCGGTTTGCCTGGGAGAGCCTGGCCGAGACGATCCCCCGGCAGAAGATCACAGAGGCCACCGCACGGCTGCTGGCGAGCCCGTCGACGGCGGCCGACGCGGTGGTCGACCTGGCCCGCTACCGCTACTGGGCGGCGACCGACGAGGTGGCCGGTCTCTGGGAGACACTCGGAGCCGACGACCCGCTCATTCGCCGGGCGGTGGCCGGATACCTGGCTGCATCGCCGCAGCCGGAGGCTGCAGTCCATCTGGCAAGGCTCCGCCGAGAGGATCGAGCGGCAGTCGAGTCGGCCCTCGAGGCGGCCCGCTCGCCGCTGGCCGCACCGCAGTCGGCCCCAGGCCGGCCTTAGCTGCCTGTGGAAAAAGCCCTTCACGGCAATCCTGTTCGGCACGAAACGTGCCGCCCCAGGTGGCCGGTGTTGGAGAGTTGTTGTTTCGAAGGGGACACAAGCGTCCAGTGTGGGTCGGGGTGCCCATGCCCTGTCGCCGGACACTCGCTGCGGCCCTCCAGGCCTTCGCTCGTTCGAAGCTGCCTGCGCTCCGCCAGCCATGGCTCCGCTGGCCAGCCACGCCGGCATTGGGAGCAAGCATTGTGCCGAACAGGATTGCGGCAATGGCGTTTTCCTCCGGCAGTTACACTCAAGCAAGCAAGGGAGCCATCCGGTGGCACTGGCGGCACGAGCGAGAGTGGCGGAATTGGCAGACGCGCTGGATTTAGGTTCCAGTGCCGAAAGGCGTGCGGGTTCGACTCCCGCCTCTCGCATGCGGCCCCCTGCAAGCCCCGCCGCTACCGCAGCGGGTTGTGCCGCAGGATGTTGCCCCGCTTGCGGCGCGGGGCGGGCGACGGCGAGCCGTCAGGGGCGGCTGGAATCAGGGCGGGAGGATCGACCGGAGCGGTTAATTCAATTGCCTCGGCCTCTTCGACGGCAACCGCGGGAAAGATCGGCCCCTCGTCGGCAGACCGACGGTCCTTGGTGACCAACACCATGTGATTCACGACCGCAAGCCGCTCCTGCATCCGCCGTTGCCCGCTGAACTCGTCGAAGAGGTTTTCCTCGGCCGGAGGCCGCGGAGGATCGACCGCAGGCTCCCCGTCCGGCTTGGCTGGCGGCGGAACGACCGGGGCGTCGTTTGTGGCAGGGCCGCCGCCACCCGGCGGCAGCGGTCCGCCCGGCGGCGGCGGCGGGGGCGGAAGTGGCTGGGCCGGTGGCGGCTCGTCGACCTGCGGCAGAGACTCCTCGTCGACCGAGGGGATTACCATCTCCGGCGGTGAGACAGGCGTCATCTCCTCGACACCTCCCGCCTGGACCACCCCGCTGCCCGGCCACGTTCTCCAGCGGGTGGTGTAGTAGCCGAAGCGGTCGGGTCGCACCACGCAGGGGCCGACGCAGCGGCCGCCGCACTCGCCACAGCCGCCTGCTGCAGGCTGACAGGCATCGCCGCACGCCGCCTGATGACGGTCACGGTAGGCATTGGGACGAGAGGGGGCCGCTTCGACCGCCTCGGTGATCTTCCGATGGATCGGCTCAAACACGGCTTTGCGGTCAGCCTCGGGAGCTCGAGGCCCTGCGGATCGGGAGCCCAACGGTGGCAGCACCTCGGCGCTGGCGGGAACCGCGGGGCTTGCGGCCATCACCCCAACAAGAGCGGCAACGAGCAGACGCGGCCCGCACGGCAGGCCCGACAGCAGGAGGGTCAGATGCGATCGCTGGTGGAGCACGGCAGATTCCATCCTTGGGCGTGCCACGGGTTTCGGCCGCGGCGGGTGACTCACACAAACCACATCTTCCCTTCAGGTCGGATTATCGACGCATTCCGCCAGGTTTCTTCAACCGGATTTCTCTGCGAAGGGCATCATGAGGGCCTGCCGGAGATGGACGCTTCTGGCATACTCGGGAAGATGGGAGGCACGTGCCGGCCCATGTTTCACGTCCCCCTTTGACGCGTCTTTCGCGGAGGTTCCAGACACCCATGAGGCGGCTCAACGTCAAATTCATCCTCGCGCTCATGGTTTTTTTCGTGGTCAGCGTGGTGGGAATCTTCTTCCTGCACCGCTGGCAGGTCGACCGGAATGCCGGCAGCCTGTTCACGCGGGCCCGCGAGGCCCTCGACGCGGGCCGGAAGAACGAGGCCCTCGAACTCCTCTCCCGGTATGTCGGCATGCGGCCGGAGGATACCGACGCCTATGCGGAGTTCTCCAAACTGCTCCTCGAGCGGGCCGCCTCTCCCGGGGCCGTGCGAAGCGACATCTCGCGGGCCTACGCCACGCTCGAGGCCGCGGTTCGCAAGGATCCGGAGAACGAACTGATTCGGCAGCGGCTCGCCCAGTTTCAGCTGGCGATCCGACGGCCCGGCGACGCCAGGGAGCACCTCCTGTTTCTCAAGGAGCGGCGGAAGCTCACCGACGCGATGGCCGCAGGCCGGGACGACGGCGGCGGTGAGAACACCGGGGACGAGCCTGCCGGCGAGAAGGATGATCCCGATCGCCTCCTGACTGCCACCGAAATCGACATGCTCCTGGCCCGATCACTCGCCGGCACCGGCCGGTATGACGAGGCCGCCGCGGTGCTCGCCGAACTGCTCGGCTACGATCGGGCGAGCCGCGAGTTTCTCGACGGCGTCAGCCCGCCCGATGACGCCGTGGGCGCCTACGTGCTGCTGGCGGCACTGTTCACCGAGGAGCTGCGGGCCGAGGACGAGGCCGCCACGGTGCTCGAGCGGCTTGTCGAGGTTTCGGGGGATGATCCGCGAGCCTGGCTGGCGCTTCGCAGTTGGCACCTCGACCAGAACGACCGCGAGGCAGCCGCCCGGGACGTGGCCAAGGCACTCGAACTCGCCCCCGACGACCTGGACTGCCTGCTTGCGGAGTTTGACCTCAAAAAAGACGAGGAGGACTTCTCCGACGCCGCGGCGGCGATCCGTCGGGCCAAGGAGCTCTTTCCCGACGACGAGCGGGTGGTGCGGGGGCTGGCGATTGCGGCGTTGCGGCTGAACAAGCCGGAGAAGGCCGTCGAGGTTCTGCGCGAGGGGATCGAGAAGAATCCGGGCCAGGCGGGCCTCCTGCTCCTGCTCGCCGACACCCTCTTTCAGCAGCGGGCCTTCGACGAACTCGACGGGGTTCTCGAGTCGTTGCGTGGCACGCTCGGCGACCAGAGTCCCGCGGTCAGGCTGCTCGAAGCACGACTTTCGATTGTCAGGCGGAAGTGGCTCGATGCCAAGCGGCGGCTGGAGGACCTGCGACCGATGGTGGTCGCCTCGCCCGGTCTGACCGGCCAGATCGACCTCCTGCTGGGGCAGTGTTACGAGCAGCTCGGGCAGTACGACCAGCAGCTCGAGGCGAACCAGCGGGTGCTCTCGGGCAGCCCCGAATCGGTGGCGGCACGCGTGGGCACCGCTGCCGCGCTCGCGGCCTCGGGTCGCTGGCAGGAGGCCCTCTCCGAATACGAACTGGTCGCCTCGACGCTGCCCCCGGACGATCTGCCGAAGTACCCGCAGATTTGGAACCCGTTGTTGCAGCTGCGGATTCGCGATCAAGTCCAGCGTCCGGCCGAGGAGCGTGGCTGGGCGAGGGTCGAGGAATTGCTCGAGAGGCTCGCCGCCTCCGAGGACGTCTCCGACAGCCAGATGGCGATTCTACGGGCCGACCTGCTCGTGCGGCAGGAGAAGACCGACGAGGCGATCGAAAACCTTGCCTCCGCGGTGCGGGCTGCTCCCCAAGAGGGCGGCCTGTTGGGAGCCTACGCGACGTTGCTCATGCGGTTCCGAGAGCCCGAGGAGGCGCTCGCCGCCATCTCCGCGGCCCCCGACGAAGTCCGCAACGAGCCGGCAACGCTCTTGATCGAGGGCCGCATCGCCTGTCGCGAGCCGGGCGAGGAGGCGGCCGAGGCCCTGCAGAAGCTCGAGGCGAGGGCGGCATCGCTCGAGCCGACGTCGCGGCAGCGGGTGCTCGCCGGGATTGCCGGGCTCTACGGCCAGATTGGCAAGCGGGGCGACGCGCGACGAATCTGGACATCGCTGGCCGAAGAAGACCCGGGCAACATCGTCGCCCGCTCGGCGTTGTTTGACCTTGCCCGCGTCGAGGGCGATCTCGAGAAGGTGCAGGAGGCGGCCCGCGGGATTGCGGAGGCGGCAGGCGAGTCGAGCGGCGAGGCCCGGCTGGCCGAGGCCGCGTCGCTGATCCTCGAGGTGCAGCTCGAACAGCGAAAGCAGAGTGACGAGAACGCGGCGAGCGACGCGGGTCTGACCGATTCGCAGCGGCAGAAGCTCGCCCAGGCTCGCTCCGAACTGATCGAGGCGGAAAACTCCCGCGAGGGCTGGGCGGAGGTCCAGCAGCGGCTCGCCGAGATCGACCGCATCGAGGGCGACATCCCCTCGGCCATCACCCGGCTCGAGGGGGCGCTGCAGCTTTCGCCTGGCAACGTGCAGGTGGTTCGGCAGCTTGTGGCTTTGCTCTACACCTCGGGCAGGGTGGAGGAGGCCGAGCAGGCTCTGGCGATGCTCTCGCCGGACCAGACGGCCGGTCTCGACCGGATCTCGGCCGAACTCCAGCTCCGCGGAGGCAAGCTCGACGAGGCGGTGGCACTCGCGGAGCGGACCGTGGCCGCCGACAGCGACAACCCCGACGAGCTGATGTGGCTGGGGCAGCTGCTGGCCCGTTCCGAGCAGCGTGAGCGGGCCCGCGATACCTTCCGCCGGGTCACCGAACTGGCCCCCGAGCGGCCCGAGCCCTGGCTGGCCCTGGTCTCGCTGGAGGTCGCCGGCGACGACCGGGCCGCGGCCGAGCGGACGCTCGAGCAGGCGGTGAAGGGCCTCGAGCCGCCCACCGACGACCTCGTCGCGGCCCAGGGAGCCGAGATCCTCGGCGAATTCGGCGAGGCCGAGAAGCGGTTCCGCAAGGCGGTGCAGGCGGCGCCGGGAAATCCGCTGGCGGCCCGCGGGCTGGCGGGGTTTTTGGTGCGGCAGGGGAAGCTCAGCGACGCCCCCCCATCCCTCGCGAGCCTGCTGGCGATCGAGGGGGATGACACCGCCGCGATGACCGCCCGCATCTGGGCCCGCCGAACGCTCGCGGAAATCGTCGCCGGCAAGGGCAGCTACAAGGATCTCCGCGAGGCACTCGAGTTGATCAAGGCCAACAGTGAGGCCGCCGGAGGGCTCACTGCGGAGGATCTGGCCCTGCAGGTCCAGCTGCTCGCACGCCGGCAGGAGCCGGAGAGCTGGCGGGCGGCGATCGACCGGCTCGACGAACTCGGCGAGATGCGGCCGCTTTCGGTCTCCCAGCGGCTGCTCAAGGCCGAACTGCTCGAAAAGGTCGGCCGCTGGGGCGATGCCCGCAGCGAGATGTTCTCACTCGTCGGCGCGACCGACGCACCGCTCGCACTGTACGTGGCCCTGATCGAGAAGCTGATCGAGCACGGCGAGACCGCGACTGCCCGCACCTGGCTGGCGAGGCTCCGTGAGCGGGCTCCCGACGCCCCTCCCACGCTGGCCCTCGCGGCGAGGCTGGCGGTCGCCGAGGGGGATCGACAGGCGGCGGCTGCCGCGGCCAAGCAGCTGATGCCGAAGGAAAAGGTGCCTGACGATCAGCTCGGACAGCTGCGATCGATCGCAGGGCTGATGGAGGAGCTCGGCTTTGACAAGGCGGCCGACAAACTGCTTGGTGAACTCGCCGCCCGCAGCGCCGCCGGAGGGCTGGTCTACGCCGAGTTTCTCGGCCGTCAGGGCCGGACAGCCGAGGCCCTCGACCGTCTCGAGGAGGCCTGGGAGACCGCGGCCCTCGAGCGGGTGATGCAGACCTGCCTCACCATCGCCCGGGCCGAGGGGACACCAATCTCGCCGCAGACCGCCGCGCGACTCGATGGCTACTTCACCAAGGCGAAGCGGATCGATCCCGGCTCGGTGGTGATCCAGCTGCTCGAAGCCGAACTACGAGACCTCGAGAATCGACCCGACGAGGTGCGGGCGATCTATCGTGGGCTGCTTGCCCGTGAGGATCTCGCCGACTCGCAGCGGGCGATCGTGGCCAACAATCTCGCCTTCCACCTCGCCGATCCGGCGACGGCCGACGAGGCCGAGGCCTTGATCGAGCAGGCGATTCTCCAGCTCGGCCCGCACCCCGACCTGCTCGACACCCGTGGGATCGTGCGGCTTGCCAAAGGCCAGACCAGCGAGTCGCTCGAGGATTTCGAGGAGGCGGTCCTGATTCCGACCGCCGCGAAGTATCTGCATCTTGCAGCTGCCCAGGTGCAGGCCGAGCAGCTTGCCGCGGCCCGGCGGTCGCTCGAGCGGGCCGAACAACTCGGCCTCGACCCGGCCCAGCTCTCGACGGCCGACCGCGAGAGGCTGCAAGCGGTGCAGGCGGCCATCGGCGAGACGGCCGGAGCCTGAAGCCCCGTGCCCCCGCAGCGGTGCAGCCCGTTGCGGGAGGCACCGAGCAAACCTTTTCAGCCCTGCAGCATTCTCAGCCCTGCAGCATTCGCGAGCGGGCCAGGGCGTCCTCCGCCTCGGGAATCAGCCCCGCCTTCATGCAGGCCACCGAAAGGGCCGTGTAGCTGAACGGATCCTTCGGCTCGAGCTCGCAGACCCGCCTCGCGGCCCGCACCGCTTCCTCGTGCCGGCCGAGCCGGGTGCACCAGGCAGCCAGCGTTGAACAGGCGAGGGCGTAGTCGGGATGCTCACCGAGTAGGGCCTCGATCTCCGCAACCGCCTCCTCCAGCTTCCCATCGGCCTTGAGTTTTTCTGCAGCCGCGTAGCGTTCTTCCCTGGTGGCCATGCGTTTGAGTCCTCCTGTTCGGCTTTGCTTGCCCAAACGTCGCAGGCGACGTCGTTCCCCCAATATTGACATTGAATCTGTCGGAAAAACAAGCCGATAACCTTCCATGCCGTCCGCTTCCGTCTTGTCCGGAGCCACCCATCGCGTGAGCATTCATCCCCTCGCCGCCGTGAGTCCCCAGGCCCGCCTCGGAGTCGGCGTGCGGATCGCCGCCTTTGCGAGCATCGAAGACGACGTCGTGCTCGGTGATTTCTGCACTGTGGGCACCGGAGTCGTGATCAAGGCGGGTGTTCGGGCCGGATGCCACAACGAATTCTGCGAGCATGCGGTGGTCGGCGGCCGTCCGCAGCATGCGGCCCGACCGGCCGAGAGCGGCCACGTGCAGATCGGCGACCACAACGTGTTTCGCGAGGCGGTCACAATCCACCGGGCGCTCAGGCCCGACGCTGCGACGGTCATCGGCGACAACAACTACGTGATGGCCGGGGCCCATCTCGCCCACGACACGACACTCGGCAACAACGTGATCTTCGCCAACAACTCCCTGCTCGGCGGGCATGTACTCGTGGAGGACCGGGCCTTCGTATCCGGCGCGGTTGCGATCCACCAGTTCTGCCGCATCGGACGGCTGGCGATGGTCGGCGGCCATGCCCGTGTGGTGCAGGACGTGCCGCCGTACATGATGGTCGACGGCATGAGCGGATGTATCGTCGGGCTCAACACCGTCGGCCTGCGGCGGAGCGGCCACACCACCGCCGACATCAACGATCTCAAGGCGGCCTACCGGATCATCTACCGTCGCGGGCTGGCCTGGACGGAGGTCCTCGCCACCCTCCACAAGGAATTCCCTCGAGGGCCCGCAGCCCACCTCACGCGGTTTCTCGCCTGCGGCACACGCGGCTTCTGCCAGGAGCGTCGCGGGCCACCGCCGGCGACCCTGCGGCTGCGGGTGGCGGAGGATGAGCAACCCGCAGTGCGAGCCAAGGCGGGCTGAGCCTCAGCCCTGCCGCTCGCCGCCGGCCTTGTCGATGCCGTGCCGCTGGAGTTTTCGTCGCAGCACCGAGCGATCGATGTCCAGCAGTTTTGCCGTGAGCGACTTGTTGTTGAGAGCCTCGGCAAGCGTCCGCTCCAGGTGCATCCGCTCCACGTCGGCAAGCGTCGGCCATTCACCGACCACCGGCCGCGGCTCCTTCACGCCATGACCCGCCACCGGATGGGGCGAAACCCGGTAGACACCGCTGAACAAGGTGGGGGCGACCACGCCGCGTCGGGCGGCATTCTCGAGCGGCGAGTCGTCGCCGGCCGCCTCGGGAGCCGGTGCATCCCCAAACTCCAGCGAGGAGAGGAGATCGGGCTCGATCTCGTCCCCGGAGGAAAACATCACCGCCCGCTCGAGCACGTTTTCCAGTTCCCGTACGTTCCCGGGCCAGGAATACCGGCAGAGCAGGTCGATCGCCGCATCGGAGAGCGTGCGGGCAGGCATGCCGTGCCGCGAGGCAAGTTGCGAGAGATACCGCTGTGCGATCGACGGAATATCCTCGACGCGGTCCTTCAGCGGCAGCGTCTGGATGGCCACCACGTTGAGCCTGTAGTAGAGATCTTCGCGGAAGCGGCCCCGCTCGACCTCGGCGGCGAGCGAGCGATTCGTAGCCGCCACCACGCGGACGTTCACCGGAATTTCCTGATGACTCCCGACCGGCACGACGGCACGCTCCTGGAGGACCCGCAGCAGTTTGGCCTGCAGTTCGAGCTCCATTTCGCCAAGTTCGTCGAGGAAGATCGTGCCCCCGTCGGCGGCCCGGAAGCAGCCGAGTGCCGAGGAAACGGCCCCGGTGAAGGCTCCCTTCACATGACCGAACATGTGGCTCGCAAAGAGCGAACCGGTCGTCACGGCGCAATCGACCGGAATGAACGGTTTTTCCACACGCGGGCTCGCCGCCGGGCTCGCCGCATGGATTGCCCGGGCGATCAGTTCCTTGCCCGTACCGCTCGGCCCGAGCACCAGCACATTTGAGGGGTGCCGAGCGATCCGCAGGATGTCCTCGCGGAGCCGCCTCGACCACTCGGACACGCCCGCGATCCGCTCGAGGGCTCGTTCCGCCTGCGGCCTCAGCGTCGGGTCAGCCTGTGCCATGCGTGTTGTCCTGAGAGACATAAGGTCCGTTCCGCCCCCATGAGACTACCGAGCGAGCGTTGCGGCGGCAAACGTTCTGCCTTGAATTTCCGAGGGAAAACCGCCGGAAGGGCGGGAGAAACCCGATTGATCGGTCCTTTTCGCCGCGCACGGTCGCGAAAGATGGGTAAAGATTGCGGTAGCGTGTGCAGGCGGCATGTCCGAGGGCTTTCGGATTTATGGTGGACGAGACATCGATGACCGCATCCCGTCCCATGCCGAGGAAAACTGCCGGTCGCAGCCTGCGGGCTTACCTGGCGATCCTCGCGGCGGTGGGCCTGGGCCTGGTGGTCTGGTTTTCAATCGACTGGCTGCTCGTCGATCACCGCCCGATCCGTGTGGGAATTCTCCACTCCCTCAGCGGCCCGATGGCGATCAGCGAGGAGTCGATGGTCGATGCCGAAGTGCTCGCTCTCGAGGAGGTCAATGCGGCCGGGCTACTCGGTCGGCGGGTCGAGTGGGTCATCGCCGACGGTGCGAGTGACTGGCCGACCTTCGCCCGCGAGGCCGAGCGGCTCCTCCGCGACGAGGAGGTCTGCGTCGTCTTCGGCTGCTGGACCTCTGCGAGCCGCAAGACGGTGCTTCCGGTCTTCGAAAAGGCGGATCACCTGCTGGTCTACCCGATGGCCTACGAAGGGCTCGAGCAGTCGCCCAACGTGATCTACACCGGAGCGGCCCCAAACCAGCAGATCATTCCCGCGGTGCAGTGGGCCTCATCGACCCTCAAAGCGCGGCGGTTTGTGCTGGTCGGCTCCGACTACATCTGGCCGCACTGCGTCAACGCCATCGCCCGCGACACGATCAAGGGCCTCGGCGCCGAGTGCCTCGACGAGGTCTACGTGCCCTTCGGCACCGACCGCGTGGAGGAGGCGGTCGCCGCGATCACGCGGGAGAAGCCTGACGTGGTGCTCGCGTCGGTGGTGGGTGACTCGGCTGTCGCCTTCTTCCGCCGGCTCCGCGAGGCCGGGATCAGTCCGGAAGACACACCCACGATCACTTTCGCGCTCGCCGAGGACGAACTGCGGATCATGCCCCGCGACGACATGGTCGGCGACTACGCGGCCTGGAACTATTTTCAGAGCCTTGAAACCCCCGCCAACCAGGAATTCGTCCGCAGTTTCAAAACACGCTACGGCAGCGATCGGGTGACCAGCGACGTGATCGAGGCGGCCTATGCGAGCGTCAAGCTCTGGGCGCAGGCCGTGGAGGAGGCGGGCACCGACAACGTGGTTCAGGTCCGCAGCAGCCTGCGGCACCAGAGCCTGGCCGCTCCCGAGGGCATCCTCGCGATCGACCCGGCTACCCAACATGCCTGGCGGAGTGTGCGAATCGGCCGAATCCGCGAGGACGGCCAGTTCGACGTCGTCTGGAGCAGTGGCACCGCGGTGCGGCCCGTGCCCTTCCCGCTGACTCGTTCCCGCCAGGACTGGGAGCAGTTTGTCAGTGATCTCCACACCGCCTGGGGCCGTCGCTGGAGCAACCCCCGCGGCAGCTCGCCGGCAAGCGGGAGGCCGACCCTCCCATGAGCACGACAACTCCTGCCTCGACACCGCGGCTCCGCCGCTCGATCGCCGGACGGCTGCTGTTCTGGTTCCTGGTGATCGCCCTGGTGCCCTGCAGCCTGCTCACGCTGGTCACCGCCCGGATCGCCTCCGACGCCCTCTCGGCATCGGTTCGCAACAACCTGACCATGATCGCCGATGACAAGGCGGCCGCCATGGAGCGATTTGCGGTCGAACGACTCCGAGACGGCACCGCCCTGGCCCGCGGGCCGACCTTTCTGCGGGCCATCCGCGAGCTTTCCGCGGCGATAGAGACAGATCCCGGCCGGATCGAGGCGACAAGAAGCGAGTTCGAACCGTTTCTCGATTACTCCGCTAGCGCCTTCGGCTATCGCCAGCTGCTGCTGATCGACGACGAGGGACGGGTGCTTTTTTCACTCGACGGAGCGATCCCCCCGGGCAGCTCGCTGAAGACGGGGCGGCTGGCTTCCTCGGAGTTGGCCGCCGGCGTCGAGCGGGCCCGCACCCTGCTCCAGGCGGATCTCACCGGCTTCGATTCCTACGCCTCATCCGGTGAGCCGCTGGCTTTTGTAACCAGCCCGATCTTCGAGGACGAGCAGGTCGCAGGCGTGCTCGCGCTCGGCTTCAACGCCGAGCCTGTCTGGGAACTCATCGTCGATTACTCCGGGCTCGGATCGACCGGAGAGATCCTCACCGGGGAGATTCGCGGGGATGCGGTGCTCGTGACAGCGCCGTTGCGGCATGCCACCGACGCCGCCTTTCGCCTGCAGCTCCCGATCGGCAAAGACCAGGCCGAGGCCGCCCAAGACTCGGCCCGCGGCAACCGGGGCTACGGGATCATCACCGACTACCGCGGCGAGCAGGTCGCCGCCGCCTGGCTCTACCTCCCGAGCTTCCGCTGGGGACTGATCGCCAAACAGGACACAGATGAGGCCTTCGCCCTGGCCCGCCTGCAGCGGATCGCGATCATTCTCCTCTCCCTCGCCACGATCGCGGGTGTCACGCTGGCGGCTTTCCTGGTGGCCGGCACGATCTCCGACCCGATCCGTACGGCGGTGTCTGTGGCCAAACAGGTGGCCGGCGGCGACCTGCGGAGCGACGTCGCCGGCACGACCGACGACGAAACGAGCGAACTGCTCGACGCGATCCAGAAGATGACCCACGATCTCCGCGGACTGATCGGTCGCATTCAGCAGTCGTCCGTGGCCCTGATCTCGACGGCGACGGCCATCCAGGCGACCTCCAGCGAGCAGCAGCAGGTGATCTCGGACTACGGATCCTCGACCAATCAGGCTGTGGCCGCGGTCAAGCAGATCTCCGTCACCAGCCAGGACCTGGTGCGAACGATGAACGAGGTCAACCAAATGGCCTCTCGCACCGGAAGCATGGCCGCGGAGGGTCGGGGCGATCTCGACGGCATGGACAGCGTGATGCGTCAGCTTGCCGAGTCGACCTCCTCCTTCGGGGCAAAGCTCGGTGTGATCAGCGAGCGGGCGGCAAACATCAACCTCGCCGTGACCACAATCACCAAGGTTGCCGACCAGACCAACCTGCTCTCGATCAATGCGGCGATCGAGGCGGAGAAGGCGGGTGAGTATGGGCTCGGATTCCTCGTCGTGGCCCGAGAGATCCGTCGACTCGCCGACCAGACAGCGGTCGCCTCGCTCGATATCGAGCGGATGGTCAAGGAGATGCAGTACAGCGTCTCGGCGGGCGTGATGGAGATGGACAGGTTCTCCGAGCAGGTCCGCGGCGGCGTGCAGGCGATCGGCGAGGTTTCCGAAAAGCTCGGCGAAATCATCGAGGGTGTGCAGGGAATTTCGGAGCGGTTTGGCCAGGTGACCGAGGGGATGGAGGCTCAGTCGCAGGGCGCCGAGCAGATCCGCGAGGCGATGGTCCGCCTCGCCGATGGGGCCTCGCGGACGGCAAGCTCGCTCGGCGACTTCAACCGGGCCACCACACACCTGCGAGAGGCGGTCGGCGGACTCAAAGAGGAGGTCTCCCGGTTCACCACCTGAGGTGGCAAGCGGGGGAAGGAGGTGCCGCAATGCAGCTACTCACATTCGACGTCGCCGGCGAGAGCTATGCGGTCGAATCGGCGAAGGTCGTCGAGGTGCTGCCGCTGGTCCCCACCCGGCCGATCCCGCACATGCCCGATCATCTGCTCGGGGTCTTCACCTACCGCGGGAAGTTCCTCCCGCTGGTCGACCTCGGCCGCCTGATTGCCGGAGAGCCGCCGGCTGCCCGGCTGAGCACGCGGGTGATCGTGGTCGAGGTTTGTCCCCCCAGCCACGACCCCGGGGAGGAGGCAGGAGAGGCTACCCCGCAGCCGGTGCGATTCGGGGTCGTGGCCGAGAACGTGGTCACCATCCACTCGATCGACGAGGATGCCCCTGCCGCTGCGGCCAAGCCGCTTGCCACCGAGCCCTATCTGGGACGGCTGATTCGTCTCCACGGCCACACCCTGCAGATGCTCCTGCCTGAGCACCTTTTGCCCGCGAAATTGCTCGCCGGGCTGTTCCCGGAACACCACGAGGCATCGCATGGCGATCAGCGAATCGGCCCTGCGGGCGGTTGAGGCGGCGCTGGGCCGCTGGATCGGCCTCGACACCTCCTGCCTGGGCGGACAATCGATCGAACGGGCCGTCCGCGGATGGCTGCAGGCAAGCGGCCTCGACGACCCGGCGGCCCTCGTCGAACGCGGGGAGCGGGAGCCGAGCGAGCGTGACGATCTCATCGAGGCGGTGGTGATCCCCGAGAGCTGGTTCTTCCGCGACCCGGCGGTCTTCGATTTCCTGCGGTCGTTCGCGGTGACCCTCGCGGCGATACCGGCCCGGCGGCCGGTGCGAATCCTCAGCGGGCCATCCGCCGCCGGCGAGGAACCCTATTCGATCGCGATGTGCCTTTTCGATGCCGGCCTCGGCAAGGACGACTTCTCGATCGACGCGATCGACGTGAGTAGCTCGGCGATCCGACGTGCCCGGGACGGACGCTACTCGGCCAATGCCTTCCGCAATGCCGAGCAGTCCTTTCGGCGACGCTGGTTCCGGGAGGTCGACGGGGCGGCCGTGATCGACGAGCAGGTCCGCAGGCAGGTCCGTTTTTCACGGGCCAACCTGCTCGATGCCGGCTGGGCGGGCGGCCGGCGATACGACATCGTGCTCTGCCGCAATCTGCTGATCTACCTGACTTCCGACGCACGCCGCGCGGTGGAGCGGAACCTCGACAGGCTGCTTGCCGACGACGGGCTGCTTTTCCTCGGCGCCGCCGAGCCGCCGATTCTGCAGGCCGGCTGGATTCCCGCGGGCCACGCCTCGACCTTCGCCCTTCGCCGGAGCAGACTGTGGAACAAGTCTGCCGCCGCAGGATGCGGCGTCC
>CAZRKH010000024.1:0-22237 GCA_964600785.1 uncultured Chitinophagaceae bacterium | reverse complement strand
TGCAATGTACAAGTATTCGCTTGCGGTGTGCCCCTGCCGCTGGCCCGCTCACCGCCGAGGAACTCCGCCGTTTGTGTCTCGAGGCGGGCGCCGATGACTGCGGCTTCGTTCGCATCGACCGGCCAGCGGGAGTTTCTCCACGGGTTCACAGACTGGGTCGAGCACGTGGCCGACAGCAGAAACGCCCGGGACTATCGGCGGCGAGTCACCGATCAGGAGTCGGTCTCGATGTAGCAAAGCCTGAGTTTCGGGGCCAATTACAAAGCCGCCTACTGTCTCTCCGTGTGCCCGGCTGGAGAAGACGTGCTCAGTCCGTTTCTCGACGATCGGCCTGCCTTTCTGGCCGAAATCGTCAAGCCTCTGCAACAGAAGCAGGAAACCGTTTACGTCGCACCAGGGTCGGATGCCGACGACTACGTCAGCCGGGCCTTTCCCCATAAGACGAAGCGGCATGTCAACAGCGTCCGCCCAACGACCATTGCCGGCTTCTTGGATACCATGCACGTGGTCTTCCAGAGAGGGAAGGCGAAGGGCATCGAGGCGGTGTATCACCTGATCTTCACAGGCAAGGACCGAGCCGAAGCGACTGTGACGATCCGGCGGCAGACGCTGCAGGTTCAGCGTGGCCTGATAGGCAACGCCGACTGCACGATCACTGCGGACTCCCGAGCCTGGCTCGGGTTTCTGCGGAAGGAACCGAGCATCTTCTGGGCACTCCTGACGGGCCGGATCCGTGTTCGGGGTGGTCTCGGCCAACTCCGAGCCTTTGGCCGCTGCTTTCCGGGCTGAATCGCTCGACGTCGGGCCACGGCCAACTCCGGTTCATCAATCCCTGCCTGGCGGCAACTGGAACCGTCCCGCCACCACGCCCTCGACTGTGATGTCTTCGTCGAGGGATTCCCAACGCAACGCCGTGCCTCCGACCTCGAGACGCACTTCGGCCAATTCCGCTTCGCTCGCTTCCTTGAGCCGGCGGAATCGATGCGCTGGGAATCCTACAACCCGCTGGTCCGTCAACTCCACGTAGACCATCCGGCCCTCAATCCACGCTCTGGTTGCCACAACTTCGGTTTCCCGGTGGATGGTGCTCATTGTATTTCTCCAGCAAGAGGTCGATGTGTTCGTACACGAGCCGTTCCATTTCTCTCACGGTGTGTGCAGGAACGCCACCATTTCTGGCCAAGGCCACGGGATCGAGCCAAAACTTACACTCGCCGTCTGCACATCGCACATGAATGTGATGAGGTTCGGTCCCCTCGTCCGAGTAAAAGTGGAACCGAAAACCACCGACCCGGAGCACCGTAGGGATTCGTTCAGCGTATTGCCGGCGAGATAGACAAGCAAGTTCGACGCCGGATAAGGAAAGGAAAAAACGATAGCCCGGCCAATGGCACTGCCGCAAGCATCGGCCGACTGATGAGCGGCCCGTGAGCTGCGTGCTCTCTTCCCCCGATCCGCGCCAGGCCTTTCCCGGCCCGCCTGCCCTCCCCCTTGGAGTGGCGTTTTTCTTACCGTCGGCGCGGAGTCTCTCCGCGTCCGGCCGCGTGGCGGCTTCGTTGATGCCTCGTGTCCGGCAGCGGTCAGAGGCTGTGGATATCGATCGCGGGCGGCTCGTCTATCCGTCCCTGAACCGCTTCGCGATCTTCATGGACCTGCACGAGCTCGCCGGAGTCGGTTGGCGGGCCACGAGCTGGCGAGATGGGCGGCAGTTCGGACGGTTCGCCCAAATGGGTCAGGATCTTTCGGATCGGCCCCGGGCTCGCGGACAGGAAGTCCGCAGCAACCGGAGGTTGCCAAGAGTGCGAAGGCCAGGGATGGTTTCGCAATCAAAAAAACAGTCTGAAGGCGATCAGCCGGATGTCGCCGCCGCAGGCTGGGCACTCGAGCGGAAACTCCTCGCCCAGCCGGGCCATGAGTTTCGCCCAGGCTTGTCCGGGAGGTGTCATACGAGCGGGGCTTTTGCTTCGGATTCGCGTCGCAGCAGCCTTCCGTGGCGTGACCGCCGCCCCCATGCCCGCCGGTCACGGCATCTCGCCGCTTGCCGATGTTACCGATAGCCAGTGCCGTGACGGCCCGCCTGAGCCTGTGATTCGGCGCAAACACCCCGTGATAACGATGCCGGTGCTTCCGCGGCGGCGGGACGAGATCGACAAGGTGGGCGGCCGTCTGGGCCATGTGCCGACCGTTGCAGGAAGGGCGGGACGCCGCGGGGCCGGCATGGGACCGGCAAGTGGACGGCATGAGTACACGGCCGTACACTCTCTGCGGGGCGGAGCGGTTCGCTCGCAGCCGTTTCGCAAGGCTCGGTGGCAAGCAAGCAAATCCAGGGCATGCCGCCGCGGCACCGCCCGCGCCGCCCGTGCGGCCTGCACCGTGACCACGGATCAGGTGAGATCGACGGGCCGGCCGGCCGCGAACTCTGGTGGCGTCAGTTGAGCCGCTTGATCGCGACGTTGCGAAATTCGACCGCGTCGCCGTGGCCGGCGAAGCCGAAGAAGCCACTCGTGCGGTCCTTGCCGGGATGCGGCTTGCCCCCCATGAACTCTTTCACGCCGGCAACGTCGGCATCGAGGATCACCGAGCCGTTGAGCTCGACGGTGATCCGGCTGCCCTTGACCGTCACCTCCTGCTCGTTCCACTCGCCGGTCGGCCGGAGGTAGCCCCGCTGGGCGGCCACCATCCCGTAGACCGAGCCGTGATACTGCCGGGCATCGAGCTTGGCATACTTGGGATGCTCCGAGTCGAGCACCTGCAGCTCACACATCCCGGTGTAGGCGGTGTCACCCTTGCCGGGATAGCGGATCGCCAGGCCGTTGTTGCCCCCCGGCGGCAGGCGGAACTCGAGCCGGGCCACGAAGTCGCCGTACTCTTCGGTCGTGTGCAGCGTGCCGCCCTTGCCGGGCTTGCACCGGATCGCCCCGTCGACCACCTCGTAGTTGTCGGTCGCCCCGGCCCAGCCGGTGAGGTCTTGGCCGTTGAAGACCGGCTCGAAGCCTTCACCGGCCCGCTCCCGCAGCCAGCGGTTGGCCTCCTCGGGGCCGATCTGGCGAACCATCACGTTCCGCCAGCAGATCTCACCGCCGTGGGTCTGGAGCTGAATCGGCCCCCGCCGCAACAACGGCTTCTTGCGATCCCAGTAGTTCTCCATGATCGCGTTGTCGACGACGAGTTTGTCGTTGAGCCAGACGGTGGTGCGGGCCCCGACCTGCACGATCCGGAACCGATTCCACTCGCCGAATGGCTTGTCGGCGAGCACCAGCGGATCCTTGCCGGGGGCACCGGGGCTATTGTTCCAGAGGCCACCGGAACCCTTGTCGGCCCCGATCTTGAACTTTGCTGTTTCGGTCGAGTCCCAAATCTGCACCTGGGGCGTGGCCCTGAGGTAGATCCCGCTGTCGGCCTTGGGGACGGTCTTGTAGTCGACCCAGAGTTCGACGTCGCCGAAGTCCTCGATCGTGGTCAGATACGGCCCCTGCCCGTCGTTGACGAGCACGCCGTCGACCACCTTCCAGTGGGCCTCGATCCCCGGCTGGTTCTTGGCGAAGAAGGCGGCCCGCTCATCCTCGGTCTTGGCCGCGAGCTTGTAGGGATTCTCGGTGCCCATCCCCCGCCAGCCAGCGAGATCCTTGCCGTTGAAAAGTGCCTCGTAGCCGTCCGGGGGGGCGTTGCGTGCGGACTCGCCAGTGGCCGGGCCGGAATCGGCCGCGACCGACAGGCGGAGCGTGATCGCAGCCGAGGCGAGGGTGCAGGCAGCCAACAGAATGCGAAGCGGCGACGCCATCGTGGGATTCCTCCGAGGGAAAATGTGAAAACCGGGGAGATGGGCGGACGCTACCACGGCCAGAAAGCCGCCTCAAGTCGCAGCCGGCCCCTCCGAGCGTTGCCGTCCCCCGCCGCTCGCCCACCTTGCCTGCCTGACCGGCTCAAGCCGCAGCATCGACAGGGCCGATTCCACAGACAGGGTTTGCCCCGCCTGCAGCCGCCCGCCGAGACCATCATGGCCAGCACACCGACCACGACCTCGACCTCACCCGCCTCCGCAGCGGCGACCGACTGGATCGCCGCCCGGGTTGCCGACGTCGGCGGGGCGGCCGTGGCCCTGGTGGAAGCCGTTGGCGACGTGGGGATCTTCGCTGCCAACACCCTCGGCTGGCTCCTCTGGCGAAGGCCGCGGCGGGATGTCCTCCTGCCGAGCCTCTACTCGATCGGCGTGCTCTCGCTGCCGGTGGTGGCCCTCACCGGACTGTTTTTGGGAATGGTGCTCGCCGTGCAGAGCTACTCGCAGTTCAAAGCCCTGGGCCTGCAGACCCGTCTGGGGTCGGTGATCAACCTCTCGCTGGTTCGTGAACTTGGCCCCGTGCTCGCCGCCACGATGCTCGCCGGTCGGGTGGGCAGCGCGATGGCCGCCGAACTCGGCACGATGCGGGTCACCGAGCAGATCGATGCCCTGGAGAGCATGGGAGCCAACCCGATCTACTATCTCGTGGTGCCCCGTTTTCTCGGATGCCTGCTGTTGATTCCGCTGTTGACCCTGATGGCCGACTTCATGGGCGTGCTCGGGGGCTATCTCTATTCCCATCTTCTGCTGGGCATCGACTATCACCACTACTGGACCAACTCACGGGCCTATGTCGACGGCTTCGATCTCGGCATGGGCATCTTCAAGAGCTTTTTCTTCGGGGCCGCGATCGCGATCGTCAGCTGCCACCGCGGCTTTCATTGCGACCCCGGAGCCGAGGGCGTGGGACGGGCGGCGACCAATGCCTTCGTCCACTCCTTCGTGCTGATTCTGGTGCTCGACCTGTTCCTGGGAATCTTCCTCGACGACGTGCATGGCTACTTCCGTCCCGAGGGCCCCCGCAAGCTGCTCTGAGCGAGGCTGCGACCGAGAGACCATGTTCGCCACCGCTTCCACCGCACGACCCCCGGCGCCGACCCACGAGGGCCCGATCCTCGAGGTGGATGCCGTCTCGATCAGCTTTGGCCACCAGCAGGTGCTGCGGGAGATCTCGATCAGCGTGGCCGCCGACGAGACGCTCGTGATCCTCGGGGAGAGCGGCTGCGGCAAGACGGTGTTGCTCAAGACGATGATCGGCCTGGTGCGGCCAAACGCCGGCGACGTCCGCTTCGAGGGCCGCTCGCTCCGCGGGCTCGGCGGGGCGGATCTCGCCTTCCTCCGCACGAAATACGGCTTTGTCTTTCAAGGCGCCGCCCTGTTTGACAGCCTCACGATCTTCGACAACATCGCCTTCCCGCTGCGGGAACACACCCGCATCGGCTCCGGCGAGATCACCGAAATCATCGAGGGCCTGCTGGCGGAAGTCGGGCTGCCTGCCGGCGTGGCTCGCAAGAAGCCGGCGGAACTCTCCGGCGGCATGCGGAAGCGGGCCGGCATCGCCCGGGCGTTGGCCCTCGACCCGAAGTTGGTCCTCTACGACGAGCCGACCACCGGGCTCGATCCGATCATGAGCGATATCGTCAATGAACTGATCCTCAAGGTCAGCTCGCGGCCCGCGGTTTCAAGCGTCGTCGTGACCCACGACATGCGGACCGCCCTCAAGGTGGCCGACCGGATCGTGATGCTCTACCCGATCTCACGGCTCAGGCCGGATGAGCGACAGATCGTTTTTCAGGGCACGCCGGCAGACCTCGACCGCTGTGCGGACCCGCGGGTGCAGCAGTTCGTGCGGGGTGAGGCCGGGGAGAGACTCACCGAGATGCGGGACGAACGTGACGGCGGCCACCGGGGGGATGAGGGATGAATGATCGCGTGATGCAGTTTCGGGTGGGGGTGATGGTGCTCGCCTCGGCGATCATCGCCGGAATCCTGATCGTGCTCTTCGGCGACCTGCCCTCGCTCGTGCAGGCCACCTACCCGGTGCAGATGAATTTCACCGAAGCCCGCGGCGTGGCCGAGGGCACGCCGGTCCGCAAAAACGGAATTCTGATCGGACGGGTCACGACCGTCTCGCTCGACGAGCGGGGGGGGGTGCGGGTGGTGGCCGATGTCGACAGTTACGTGCCCGTCTACCGCGACGAGCAGCCGCGGATCAAGTCGACGCTTCTGGGTGACGCCGAGATCGCCCTGGTGCCGGGGCGGATCGTGCCCCCTCGCACCCGCCTGGGGCCCGACGAGGTCCTCGAGGGGGCCGTCTCCCGCGATCCGTTCGAGGTCTTTTCCACCCTCGAACCGAAACTCGGCGGCACGCTCGACTCGCTGGTTTCCGCGAGCGAGTCGGTCTCGCGGCTGGCCGACAACATCGACCGCATCATGCTCGGCGACGACAACCGCTTCGAGAATCTCGCCCGCAAGACCGAGCGGGCCCTCGACGCGTTCACCCTGGCGATGGACAACACCAACGACGTGCTGGGGGATGCCGAAGCCCGTCGTCGGCTGAGGGAATCGATCAACGCCCTGCCCGACGTGCTCGTGCAGCTTCGCGGCGCCGTCAAGGGCATCGGGGCGACCGTCGACTCCGCCGACCGCAACCTGCGAAACCTGGAGGGTCTCACCCGGCCACTTGGCGAGCGGGGCGAGGGCATGGTGGCCCGGATCGACGCCACGATCGGCCGGCTCGACGAGGTGCTCACGCAAGCGGTCGGCTTCACACGGGCCCTCAATGAATCCGACGGCACCCTCGGCCGGCTGGTCCGCGATCCTGCGGTCTACGATGATCTCTCGGTGGCCGCCGCCAACGTCAAGCGGCTCACCCAGGAGCTTCGGCCGATCGTCAACGACGTGCGGGTCTTCACCGACAAGATCGCCCGGCATCCCGAACAACTCGGCGTGCGAGGAGCCCTCGACCGCGGCCCGGGGCTGAAGTAGCCCGGAGGGTCAGCGGGCCGCGGCGGCGGCCGAGAGCATGGCGGCCATCTCGTCGAAGACGACCTCCCGCATCCGCTCGCCGAAGCGGGCCTTGAGCCATTCCATGCCACACTCCACGAGATCGGGCTGCAGAAAAATCAGTTCACCCGGCGTGACCTGCGAGAAGACCCGCTCAGCGGCCTCCTCCCAGCCGCCGCCTTCGTAAATCGCGACCTCCCGCGGCGGAGCGGTCTCGCGGATCCCGCCGGCGATGATTCCTGCGATCTCACCGGGAGCCCGCCCCCGCATGTAGGACCCTTCGTAGATGATGACGCTGTCGACCGTCCGGCCGAGCAGCCGTCCCTGGGCGACGAGATCCTGGTCGCGACGGTCACCCGCGGCTGAATAGACCGCCGTGCGACGCACTCTCGGCAGATTCTCGATCACCTCGCAGATGCACTCCAGCGAGGCGACGTTGTGGCCGTAGTCGACCACCACCGCCGCCCCGTCGATCTCCAGCAGGTTCAGCCGCCCCGGTGATCCGCTGGTGCCCGAGGAGAAGCTCTCCAGGCCCAGCCGCACCAGTTCCAGGGGAACCCCCAGGCACCAGGCGGCCGCGGCGGCGGCAAGCACGTTTTCCACCTGGAACTTCACATGACCGCGGTGCACGAGCGGCACCCGCTCCAGCGTCGCCAGCCTCGTCTCCCGCGGTCCGTCAAGCAGCACGATCGAGCCGTCGCGGATCGTGGCCGCCCGCCCGCCCTCGGCGAGATGGGCCGCGAGCACCTCGTTGGCCGGGTCGATCGCAAAATAGGCGATCGAACCCCGGCAGAATCGCTTCATGTCGACCACCAGTGGGTCGGCCGCGTTGAAGACCGCATAGCCATCGGTCGCGACCACGTCGACGATCGTGCTCTTCACCCAGGCGAGCTTTTCGGGCGTGTTGATGTCACAGGAACCGAGGTGGTCACCCGGGCCGATGTTGGTCACGACTGATACGTTCGAGCGATCGAAGGCCAGACCCCGCCGCAGGATGCCGCCGCGGGCCGTCTCGAGCACCGCCGCGGTGACTTCCGGGTGGGCCAGCACCCTCGCCGCGCTGCCCGGGCCGCTGCAGTCGCCATGGGCGATCTGCCGGCCCCCGACCCAGACGCCCTCGGTGCAGGTCATGCCGACGGTGCCGCCAAGGCCGCCGACGATGTGGGCCAGCAGCCGGGTGACGGTCGTCTTGCCGTTGGTGCCGGTCACCGCGGCCAGGGGAATCCGACCGTCGCGGCCATCGGGATAGAGCATCTCGACGATCGCACCGCCCACGTCGCGGGCCTCGCCCTCGGTCGGCTCGAGATGCATCCGCAGTCCCGGCCCGGCGTTGACCTCGATGATCGCCCCGCCCTGCTCCTCGAGCGGCCGTGAGATCTCGCAGGCGACGACATCCACTCCCGCGATGTCGAGGCCCACGATCTTCGCCGCCTCCACGGCCCTCGCCGCCACCTCGGGGTGCACGCAGTTGGTGACATCCTCGGCGGTGCCGCCGGTGCTCAGGTTGGCGCTGCGACGAAGCAGCACGACCCGACCGGCCTCGGGCACGGAGTCGAAATCGAGCCCCTGCTCGGCGAGGGTGCGGGCGGCGACCTCATCGAGCGGGATCGGGCTGAGCGACGTCGCATGGCCGACGCGGCGGGGATCGGCGTTGACCGCCTCCGCCAGACTCCGCACGCGCAACACGCCGTCTCCGGTCACGCACGGCGGACGGCGACGGGCCGCGGCGACAAGCCGCCCGCCCACCACCAGCAGCCGATGGTCGTCGCCGGGAGCATGCGTTTCGACCACCACCTCTCGGCCGTGCTCCCGGGCAAGGTCGTAGGCGGCTCGCAGCTGCTGCTCGTCGCGAAGATTGACCGAGACGCCGCGGCCATGGTTGCCGTACCGCGGCTTGACGACCGCCGGGCCGTCGAGCCGGCCGGCAAGACGACAGGCATCGTCGGCATCGGCCACCGGGCGGCCCTCGGGCACGGGAATGCCGGCCTGGGCGAGCAGCTCGCGGGTCAGCTCTTTGTCCTGGGCGATGGTCTGGCCGATTGCCGAGGTGGCGTCGGTCTCGGCGGTGAGGATTTTCCGCTGGTTGACCCCGTAGCCGAGCCGCACGAGCGAACCCTCGGTGAGCCGGGTCGAGGGAATCCCGCGGGCGGTCGCCGCCTCGACGATCGAGCGGGTACTCGGCCCGAGCTGCTCCTCGAGGAGCTTCTCGTGGAGCCTGGCGACCTCGGCATCGACATCGAAGGGTTCGTCTGCAATTGCGGCCATCAGCAGCCGGTGGGCGGTGTGCAGGCAGTCGATCGCGAAGTTCTCCTCGCGAAACTCGATCGCCACCCGATAGACCCCCTTGCGGGATGTTTCCCGCGCCCGCCCGTAGCCCACCGGCGAACCGGCGAGGGTCTGCAGCTCCAGCGTCACATGCTCGAGAATGTGGCCCATCCAGGTGCCGCGGCGGAGCCGCTCGAAGAATCCGCCGCGGGTGCCGACCGAGCAGCGGTGCTCGATCATCCGCGGCAGCCAGGCGATCAATCGGTCGTTGAAGCCGGGAATCGTGTCTGAGGGCGAATCCTCGAGCGGGCCGAGGTCGACCCAGGCTTCGAGCACGGCAAACCTGGCCCACTGGTTGGGGCCGCGGAGCACCTTGAGCGTTTCAATCTTCATGGCAGTCTCGGGGTCGCAGGGAAGAGAAGTCGGAAAAGAGGGGGGCGATTCGTCGGCAGATCACTCACCCGCAGGAGGTCTTTCTTTGCAGGCCGCATGCCAAAGGGCTCGGCCAGCAGAAAAAACCCCGGGCTTTGGGCGACAGTTGCGGTGAAAGAACGGTCGAATTCAACTCGGAGCACCGACGAGAGCAGTTTCGCGGAAATCCGCCGTCCTTGAAGTCTTTGCAGCAGTCTTTGCAAATTGCGGGTGCCTGGGCACCCAGACCTGGTAAAATCTGCATTGATGTCGCGTGGCAATTCGCAGGAGTGTAGGTCCGGCTCAGGGGCCGACGCAATACAACGAGGCTTGCCGTGGAGGGGCTTTTCGCCCGGTTCCAACTCCGACCCGGAGAAATGCTCCGGGAGCAGTGTTGCTTCGACCTCGACGGCCGAATGGGCTTCACCGACGGCCGGATCCTGCTGACCGACCGGCGGCTGCTCGCCGATGATGGCCAGGGCGGGGTTTTTTCGCGGGAGATCGGCCCCGCCACCCGTCTCGAGGTCCGCCTGCGGCACACGGTGGGACGGCTGGAACTCCTCGAGGATGGTCGGGTCATTCGCCACTGGTCGTTCACCGCGGCCGAGGCCCCCGGGATGCACGCCCTCCGGGATGCCTTCGTGGCCCGCACCGCGTCGGAACCAGCCCCGCCGCCCGAGCCGGCCGACGAACCCCGCGGCACCGCGGGGGTCTGGCGGGCATTGGGGCGGCTGATCGCGTTTGCCAGGCCGCATGCCGGCATGGCCGTGCTCGGCGGCATCCTCTCGCTGGCCGGCACCGCCGCGGCCCTCGTGCCTCCCTACCTCACGATGCCGCTGGTCGACCGGGTGCTGATTCCGAAACAGTCGGGGGAGATGGTCCCTTTCAGTCTTGTCTGGTGGTACCTCGGTGGCCTGGCAATCGCGGCGGTGGTCGCCTGGCTGCTCGGCTGGGCTCGGGCCTGGACGCTCGCCTGGGTCGCCGAGCGAGTGGCGGCCGATCTCCGCAACCGCACCTACGCCCACATGCAGAGTCTCTCGATGGAGTTCTTCGGTGGCCGCCGCACCGGTGATTTGATCGCCCGCGTGGGCAGCGACACCGACCGGATCAACAACTTTCTTTCGGTCCACCTGATCGACTTTTCCTCCAACGTGATGCTCGTGCTGCTCACGGCCGGGGTGCTGATCTGGATCAATCCCCTGCTCGCCGCGGTCACGCTGCTCCCCTTCCCGCTGGTGGTCTGGCTGGTCTACGCGGTTCGCGAACGGCTGCGACGGGGATTCGCCCGGGCGAGCATCGCCTGGAGTGACATGACCAGCGTGCTGGCCGACACGATTCCCGGCATCCGGGTCGTCAAGGCCTTCGCCCAGGAAGACCGCGAGATCGAGCGGTTCGCCCAGGCCAACGACCAGGTGCTGCGGGCCAACGACCGGGTGAACGTGGTCTGGTCGTTCTTCGGTCCGCTGGTGGCCCTGCTCAGCGAGACCGGCGTGATCGTTGTCTGGGCGGCCGGGGCCTGGCTCGTCTTCGGCGGCAGCGTGACCGTCGGCACGCTGACCGCCTTTTTGGCCTACATCGCCCGCTTCTACGGCCGCGTTGAATCGATGATCCGCATGGTCCCGGCCACCCAGCGGGCCGCCACGAGCGTGCAGCGGATCTTCGACATTCTCGATTGCGTTCCGCAGGTTCCCGAGCCGGCGAGGCCCTTTGATCCCGGACGGGTGCTCGGCCGGATCGAACTGTGCGACGTGCGGTTTCGCTACGGCAACCGCGAGGTGCTCCATGGAATCGACCTCGTGGTCGAGCCGGGCGAGATGATCGGCCTGGTGGGCACCAGCGGATCGGGCAAGACGACACTGGCCAACCTCGTCTGTCGCTTCCACGATGTCTCCGGCGGCAGAATCACCGTCGATGGCCATGACCTGCGGAGTCTCTCCACCGACGCCTGGCGACGGAACCTGGGGGTCGTGCTCCAGGAGCCCTTTCTCTTTTTCGGCACCGTCGCGGAGAACATCGCCTACGGATATCCCGCCGCCAGCCGGGAGCGGATCGTGGCCGCGGCGAGGGCCGCCGGAGCCCACGAGTTCATTCTCTCACTGCCGGGCGCCTACGACGCGAGGGTCGGCGAACGCGGCGGCGGGCTCTCCGGGGGCGAGCGGCAACGAATCTCGATCGCCCGGGCGTTGTTGGTCGATCCCGCGATCCTGATTCTCGACGAGGCCACCTCGAGCGTCGACGCCGAAACGGAGGCCGTGATCCAGGCCGCGATCGACCACCTGGTGGCCGGCCGCACCACGATCGCGATCGCCCACCGGCTCTCGACCCTGCGTCGGGCGGACCGGATCGTGGTGCTCGACGCAGGCCGGATCGTCGAGATCGGCACCCACGATGAACTCCTCGCCGGCGGCGGGCCCTATGCGATGCTCCACGAGGCGCAGTCCCGCAGGATCGAGTCTCCCCCGCCATCCGAAGTTCCCAGGGACCTCGAACCGCTGCTGCAGGCCTCCGGCGAGGATGAAGCATGAACGACCTCCCCCCACCACGCCAGCCGACAACGCTCGAGTCACCCACCCGGCCGCGGATGGGGCCCTCGGCCGGGCAGGCGGCCTGGCGACTCGAGGAGATCGACCGCGGTCGACTGGCTTTCATCGCTGCTGACGGCGGTCGGCACGATGACATCGAGGTGGTGCGGGCCTTCCCGTTCTCCGAGCCCGAGGGCCCCGCCGCGGTGCTCGCCGCCGACGGCCGCGAACTCGCCTGGCTGGACGATCCGTCGATCCTGCCCGAACCGACCAGGGCGGCGGTGGAGGCCCAGCTTGCCGAGCGGGCCTTCCGGCCGGTGATCACAAGGATCCACTCGATCGTCGGCGCCCAGCCGGGTCGCTGGCAGGTCGATACCGACCGCGGCAGGCGGGACTTCACCGTCGACCACCCCGAAGACATCCGTCGCGGCGGGAGCCACGCGGTGGTGATCACCGATAGTGTCGGCCTGCGATTCTTGATTCCCGACCGTCGTCGGCTCGACCCGCGTAGCCGCCGCCTGCTCGATCGCAACGGCTGAAACCTGCGGCCGCATCGTTTCTCCAGGTCATCCAGTTTCACCCCGTCGGGCGTCGCCACCGGGCCCCGCCTGGAAAACTGGAAGGAATAGACCGATCGCAGCGACAAAGCCGGGGGTTTTTGCGAAAAAAAGGATGTTTTCGGGAGCGGGGGTGCTTGCGGCAGCGGGCTGTGGAATTAGTCTCAAGAATTGCCGCGGCAGCGACCCTGCAGAGGACCGCCGTCGTAGAATCCGAGGCGTCCGCGAGACGCGTGTGCTTGAAACTTGAAACTTGAAAAACGAGTTGCTTCCCAGCCCAACGGAACCACCGCATGCCATCGACCTCTTCCTTTCCCTCGACCTCCGGATATCGCTCGGGCCTTGTCCCGCTCGTGTTGTCGACGCTTCCCTGCCTGCTCTTCGCGGGTGGCGAGGCGGGAGCCCAGTGTGGCTGCGAACCGGTCGCACCGGTCGCCACGCAGACCTACCGGCTCGATTACCGCACCGTCTACGACGAAGAACAGGTCACGGCCTACCGGATGGAATATGAGACCGTCTACGACGAGAAGACCTACACCGTCCAAAAGCCGGTCTGGGAAACCCAGACCTCCGAGCGTCGCTACACGGTGCAGAAGCCGGTCTGGGAAACCCAGACCCGCGAGGAGCGGTATACGGTGCAGAAGCCGGTCTGGGAGACGCAGATTCAGGACCAGAGCTATGACGTGGTCCGCAACGTGGTCGAGACGAGCACCCGCGAGGAACGCTACACCGTCATGAAGCCGGTCTACGAGACGAACATGCAGCAGCAGACGCAGGTCGTGCGGAAGCCGGTCTATGAAACGAGCGAGCGGCTCGAGCAGTACACCGTCGCCGAGCCGGTGACGACGATGCAGACCGCCTATTCCTACGGTACCGCCGCGGTCGATACCGTGACCCCGGTGGTCACTCCCGGCCGCACCTCGCTCGGCTACGTGCCTGGCGGCTGGGCGGTCAACCCCTACAACGGCCTGGCGAGCTGGCAGCGGGGCGGGCTGACCTGGGTCTCGCAGCCCGGGATGGTCGTCAATCAGGTGAACCGCGTCTATCAGCCGACCGTCACGCCGGTGCAGGTGCCGCAGACGACCTACGTCAACCGCGTGATGACCCGCAAGGTGCCCGTGCAGACGGTGAGGTATGTCGACGAGCAGGTGGTCACCCAGGTGCCGGTGCAGACGATGCGGATGGTGGCCGAGGAGCAGGTCCGTCAGGTGCCGGTGCAGACGGTCCGCCAAGTGGTCGAGCGGGTTGAAAACAAGGTGCCGGTGCAGGTCTGCCGGATGGTCAGCGAGGAACGCGTCCGCCAGGTGCCGGTGCAGGTCTGCCGGATGGTCAGCGAGGAGCGCGTCGAACCGGTGACCACCCGCGTCTGCAAGATGGTCGCCGAAGAGCGGACGGTGAAGGTGCCGCGGGTCGTGGAGAAGCGGGTGCCGGTGACCTACACCGTTCGCCGGCCGCGGACGATCGTGACCCGCGTGCCGCTTGATGCCTGCGGCAATCCGATCGCGGTGCCCACCGCCGCGACCGCCGCCGCTCCCACCCGGGCCGCCGAGCCGGTGCCGGCTCCTTCGCTCGAGCGGGATTCCGCCCCGGCCAAGACCTACCGCAGCCGACAGGCGACTGCCGAGGAGCCGGTCGAGGAGGGCTGGCGGGCCTCTGATCGCGAGCAGATCGATCCATCCCGCAGCGACGCGGAGGATCGGGCCTCGCGGGTCGATGCACGGCGTCCGGCCGCAAACGGCAGCGGAGACGAGGCCGACGACGCAGCGGAAACGATTCCCGCCCCGGACCCCTCCAACAAGCCCGGCAAAGCGGCTGTGCGACGGGCCGCGCCCGGCCCATCGGTCGATCCTCCGCCCCCGGCGAGCGATCTTCGCGATCTGCCGGTCGAGGCGACCTCCGTCGACGAGCGGATTCTCAACATGCGTCGCGACCGGTCCACCTGAGGGTCCGGCGGCACTCGCGACAGACGCAGCCTGTGCGGCTGCCGTCGAATTCGGGTACATTCCCGGCCTGCCGTGGCGACACCCCGTCGCGTGATCGGGTCGTTTCCCGCGGCGACCACAGCCGCCCTGCGGCCGGTCGGGCGATCACGGCAGCGGCCGTGGTTGGCCGCGGGCCGCCCGCGGGGGCCGAGGAAAATATCCGATGATCCGGCAGTCGCTCGACGCCGAGGCTGTCAGCAGTCTCTACACGCTCGGCACCATGGCCGAGGTGATCGACGCCCCTGCCGCCGCGGTACGGCACTGGCGTCGCCGCGGGCTGCTCTGGCCGAGCCGTCGCTCCGGCAGGCTCGAGTGGTTCGACTATTCCCAGCTGGTGGTGGGCCGTCGCCTCGCCCGGCTGCTGGATGCCGGCCTCTCGGTGAGCGACATCGACCGGCAGCTCGAACGGCTTGCACCCGGCGGGGCCCCCGAGGCGATCAGGCTCACTGCGGCGATCGAGATCGACGGGCGGCGACTGGCGGTCCGCCGCGACGGGCTGTTGATCGGGCCAGGGGGACAGCTGGAGTTCGACTTCGCCTCCCCGCCTCGAGCCGACGAGCAGCCGCCGGAAACCGACATCGCCGAGGCGGTGGTCATCCGTGGCGACTGGCAGCGTCCGGCCGGCATCGACTGCGAGGAAGCCGAGGACGATGATGACCAGCTGATCGACTCGGTCGACGAGCTGCTCGATCTCGCGGCCGACCTCGAAAGTGGCGGGCAGTTCGTCGAGGCGGCCGAGGCCCTGCGGGCGGTGCTGCAGGCCCAGCCGGCGACGGCCCAGGTGGCTTTCCTGCTCGCGGAGGTGCTCTACCGCGGTGGCGACCTGACCGCCGCGAGGGAGCGGTATTACATGGCGATCGAACTCGACCCCGACCATCTCGAGGCCCGCACCAACCTCGGCTGCGTGCTGGCCGAGCTTGGCGACGGTGCGTTGGCCGTGGCTGCCCTGGAGGGCGTCGTCCGCCAGGAGCCGGAGTATGCCGAGGCCCACTGGCATCTCGCGGCAGTGCTCGAGGCCTGTGAACGGCCGGCGGAGTCGCGGTGGCACCTGCGAGAGTTCGTGCGGCTCGCCCCGGCGAGTCCCTGGGCGGAGGCCGCCCGGGTGCAGCTGGAGGAATCGACCCTCGGCGAGCCGGTGTCGGGCTGACCGCTCACCAAGGGCCGCGGACGCTCGAAACCCCAAACTGCACCGTGTCGCTGGGGATGTTGGGCGTGGGCAGCATCGGGCTGCCGCCGGGCATCGCCCCGGGGCCCGGATAGGGCCGGCGGTACTGGTGGTAGAGCGGCATCGTCCGCGAACTCGGCACGCCCCAGGAATACTGCGAGTGAAACTCCGCAGTCGGCGGCACGACCAGGGCATACGGCCGGCCGAGCGACGGGTCGTACCAGGCACTGTGCCAACTGCGGGTCTGGCTGCGGAGGAAGTAGCGGGCCTGGGCAGCCCGCGATCCGCCCCCGGCCACCGCGATGCTGCTCCCGGTGGCCGAAAATGCCAGCAGGATCGCCACGTTCATCAGTCGAATCCTGCCACGCATCGGCCCGCTCCCTGAGGTTGTGTCAGCCCGCACGGGCTCGAGGTTTCCGCCGGCTCCCGGCTCAGTACCAGTAGGCCCGCACGTCGGTCTTGAAGCCGGTCGCCCCGGCCGGGCGGATGTAGCGGCGGCGGTGCTTGTAGAGGAATTCGTGCGGCATGAACGGCGGGTAGGTGATCCAGGTGTGGCCAACCCGCGGCGGCACCGGCCGCGGACTGACATAGAGCTGGGCCCCGAAGCCGGGATAGCTGCCTGCCGCGACCGGCGGCACGTAATAGTTGTAGAAGACGTCAGGTGGCGGGGCCTCGACACCGCCATCGATCGGCACCGCCGAGGCCGCCGTGGTGAGCAGCAAGGCGGCGACGCAGAGAGGAGCCACGACCACCCACCGAATCACGCCGAGTCGCTCCATCACTTTCCCTCCCTCTCGCACCACGTGCCACGCGGCGGCCGCCTCGCCGAGGCCGACGGGCCATCACCTGCCAATGTGAGTTCGGCCGGCGACGGTCGAGGCGGTGAGTGCCGCCCGTTCGCCCGGCCAGCCCCTGCCCGACAGGCAGAGCCCCCCGGGAATCGCGGGAATCTCGGGCCTGCCGCGGCAACGCACACGGCAAACCCACCGCAACCGGCAAACCCCTCCCCTCTTGCCAAACCCCCGACCGGAAACGACAGTCGTGGGCTTCAGGTTCCCTATTTCCGAGGTCGGGCTTTCAGCCCGAGCCGCCGCTGTGAGGCACCATGGCCCGCGCGACCACGCAACGCTCCCGCCGTGCCGCCCCGAAGTCGGCCGCCACCAAGCCTTCCCGCCGGGCCACCGCCCAGAGCATGGCCGCGGGCCAGCGGGATATCTCGGTCAGCGAATTCTTCGCCAAGAATCGGCACCTGCTGGGGTTTGATTCTCCCCGCAAGGCGCTGCTGACGACGGTCAAGGAGGCGGTCGACAACGCCCTCGACGCCTGCGAGGAGGCGGGCATCCTGCCGGAGATCTGGGTGCATATCGAGGAGACCGAGGCCGGCCGCTACCGCGTTGGAATCCAGGACAACGGCCCGGGAATCGTGAGCAAGCAGATCCCGCTGATCTTCGGCAAGCTGCTCTACGGCTCCAAGTTTCACCGCCTGCGGATGAGCCGCGGCCAGCAGGGGATCGGCATCTCGGCGGCGGGCATGTATGGCGTGCTGACCACCGGCAAGCCGGTGAAGATCATCTCCAAGACTGCGGCCAAGAAGCCCGCCCACTACTACGAACTGCGGATCGACACCAAGCTCAACAAGCCGGAGATCCTCAACGGCAAAGGGGAAGGGGTCGACATCCCGCCCGGTAAGGCGGGCGAGGAACTCAAACGCAAGCGGGGAATCGAGTGGGTCGAGACCGACGACCAGGGCCGGCCGCTCGCCCATGGGACGCGGGTCACGATCGAACTGGAGGCGAAATACCAGCGGGGCCGCGGCAGCGTCGAGGAGTATCTCGAACAGACCGCGATCGCCAACCCGCATGCCAGAATCCACTTCACGTCGCCCGACGGCGGCTCGCGGTCGATCGACCGGGCCAGCGAGGAACTGCCTCCCGAGCCCCGCGAGATCAAGCCGCATCCCTACGGCGTGGAACTCGGACGGCTGGTGACGATGCTCCAGGAGCATCCCCGCGACACCCTCGCCCAGTTTCTCACCGGCAGCTTCTCACGGGTCGGCCCGGGCGTGGCCCGGCGGATCTGCGAGGCGGCGGGGCTCTCCGGAAGATCCCGCTCGTCCCGGCTTGGCCGCGGCGAGGCCGATGCCCTCTATCGGGCGATCCAGGAGACACGGATTCCCCCTCCGGCGACCGACTGCGTGGTGCCGATCGGGGAGCAGCGGCTGCTCGCCGGCCTGCGGCAGGTGGTGCCCGGCGAGTTTTTCGTGGCGGCCACCCGCCCGCCGGGGGTCTATCGCGGCAACCCCTTCGTGATCGAGGCGGCCCTCGCCTACGGCGGAACCCGGGCGGCGAGGAAGGTCACCCTCGAGGCCTTGGCCGAACTGACGGATCAGTCCGATGCCCGTAGCCTGCGGCAGTTTCTGATGACGACCTTCGCCGGTCTCGGCCCCGACGCGGCGGAGAAGATCCTCACCGAGGCGAAGCTCGCACCGCGGCAGAGCCCCTCGAAGCTCAAGAAGCCGGCCCTCAAGTCGCTTCACGAGGCGATGCAGCATGTCAATCTCGACGAGGGCCAGAGCATGAACGTGCTGCGGTATGCCAACCGCGTGCCGCTGCAGTTTCAGCACGGGGCCTGCGCGATCACGCAGACGATCCTCGCCACCAACTGGCGGGCCTACGGCCTCTCCCAGTCTCGCGGCAGTCTGCCGGCCGGGCCGGTCACGGTGATGGTGCACATGGCGAGCGTGTGGGTGCCGTTCACGAGCGAGTCGAAGGAGGCGATCGCCTCCTATCCGGAAATCGCCAAGGAGATCCGCCTGGCGTTGCAGGCGGTGGGCCGCAAGCTGGGGATGTATCTCCGGCGGCGGCTGCGGGTGGCCCAGGAGGGGCAGCGGCGGGCGATCTTCCTGCGGTATCTCGGCGAGGTGGCCGGGGCCGTGTCGGAGATCAACGGCGTCGATCGCAAGGCCCTCTACGACAAGCTCCTCACCGTGGCCAAGAAGAAGACCGCCGAGGCCGACGTCACGCTCGACGAGAGCGGCCGGGCCGTCGAGCAGGAGGAGTCGCTCGATCTTGGCGAGAACGTGGTGATCGTGCCGCCGAGCGTGCCGGGGCTCGAGCGGACACCCACGGACGAGGAGGAGCCGGAAGCGACATCCTCCAAGCCGGCCGGTCGGGCGAAACCACGCACCAAGCGAACCACCGGCGGTTCCCGCGGAAAGTCCCAGCGGGGCAGGCGATAGCCGCAGCAAGAGCCGGTGCGGGCCGTGGCAAGAGCCGGTGCGGGCCGTGGAAAGAAGCCGGTGCGGGCCGCACCGGCCTACGTGGCCCCGCGGTAGCAGGCGGCCACCGGCACGAAGGCCACCGCCGCGGCGAGCATGCAGCCGGTCCAAAACCAGAAGTAATCGGCCCCCTCGAGCAGGGTCAGTCCGCCGATCCCCACCTCGCCGTCGATCCGGGTTTCGGGAGCCTCGCCGCGGGCGGCGGCCACCTCGCGGCGGCCGCGGTCACCCGCAAGCTGGATGATCCGCCTCTCCCGCCAGCTGAGCGGCTTGTCGGCGAGCCGGGCGGCGGCCGCAGGGTCGGCCCTGGTGACAGTCGCGGAAAGGACGACATCATCCGGCGTGAAGGGCTCGCCATCGGGGCCGGCGGCGACGAGCCGGTAGCGGTCGCGGGTGATGCGACGATAGCCGATCGGGCGGTCGGCGGAGTCGACAACACCCGCGAGGATTTCGCCGCCGCGTGCATCGGAGGGCAGTTCACCGCCTGCGTCAGATGCCGCGGCGAAGAAGGCGGCGTCGATCTTCGCCTTGGCCGCCGCGAGGGCATCGTCTTCGCGGGTCGTCACATCCACCACCGCCGCAAAGCGATTGAAGCCCAAGAGCACATCATCCGCGGTGTCGAGCCGTCCGTCGCCGCCGGCCAGCCGGATCTCGCGAACCACCGCCTCGTCGCCGAGGTCATCGGTCGGCCCGGCTTGTGAAGGCCCCAGGTCGCTGATCCGCACCAGGCGACCGTCGACCCGCTCGCCGGCGGCGGCGGTGGGGGCGAGGTCTCCGGCCTCGGCCAGAATCGCGTTGATTCCCGGCACCTGGATCACATGGTTGACCACGGCCGTCACGTAGTTGCCCAGCGAAATCGAAAGCAGCCAGACCGCCATGATCACCGACTTCATCGTCTTGGGGGCCTGGGCGTAAGAGAACTCGAGCCCCGTGATCGAGACCATGATCTCGGCGGCCGTGACGATGCCGTAGGCGGCAAACTGCCAGGCCACGCTCGGCCGGAGCCCCTCGTCGATCCAGCCCTGCACCACCGCCGAAAGACCGAAGCCGGCGGTCATCACGAACAGCCCGATCCCGATCTTCCGCAGCGGTGTGAGCCGCACCACGCGGTTGATCGCCGGATAGACGACGAACTGAAACAGCGGGATCATCAGCATCACCAGCACCGGGTTGAGCACCTGGATTTGCGAGGGGAGCCAGTCGATGCCGAGCCAGCGGAGGTTCATGTCTTCCGCCTGCAGCACCCAGGCCGAACTGGTCTGGTCGAAGAGGGCCCAGAAGACGGCAATGCACAGATAGACCGCCGAGAGCCGCAGGATCGCCAGCAGTCCCTCGCGGCTGAAGGCCTCCCTCACGAAGGCCAGGCCGCCGGGGGGCACGTGAATGTAGGTCGTGCGGCCGGCCCAGAACATCAAGGTGGCAATCGCCATCAGCACCCCGGGCACGCCGAAGGCCAGGTGCGGGCCGTACCATTCCAAAAGCCACGGGGTGAGCAGCGTGGAGAGGGTGGAGCCGAGATTGATCGAAAAATAGAACCACTGATAGACCTTCTCCATCAGGTGCCGGTTGCGGGGCCCGAACTGATCGCCGACATGGGCCGAGACACACGGCTTGATGCCACCGGAGCCCAGGGCGATCAGAAACAGCCCGACCCACAGCCAGTTCTCCGCCGAGAGGCCGCCGCCGCCCATCAGGGCCAACGCCACATGCCCCAGGCAGTAGAGCACCGACACGATCATGATGATCCGGTATTTGCCGGTGAAGGCATCGGAGATCAGGGCCCCGGCGACGGGAAACAGATAGACCCACGACGAGAAGGTGTGGTAGTGCTCCTGGGCCTCCGCCCGGCTCATGGCCGGCAGGATGGTGTCGGACATCAGGTGCAGGTAGCGGACCATGAAGATCGTGAGGATCGTCCGCATCCCGTAGTAGCTGAACCGCTCGGCCGCCTCGTTGCCGATGATGTAGGGAATGCCCGGAGGCATCCTGTCGGTATCGGGCGGTATGGTGCGATAGGCGGCCATGCTTCTGCCGGGATGGACCTGCTGGGGTGGACCTGCCGGGGTGAATGCAATTGTTCCGCGGTCTGCTCGAGCCAGCTGCGGCCGCCTGGCAGTCACTTCCGGGAAAAGTTCATGCGTTGCTCGATCGGCGTCGCGAGCCGGCGATGGCGGCTACGCCAGCGGTTCGGCTGTGGCGGTCGTTCCGCAGGCCTTCGGCCCTTCGATCAGGACAAGCCGACGAGCTCCGATCATAATAGGAAAGCACGAAACGCAGGATGACTTCCGTGGCCCGCCCGGCGCTAATCGAGCCATCGAGAATCTGATGCCATCCGGTTTCTCTCCACGCCACGACGCGTTCGCCGCCCGAGACATCGCCCGCAACACTCTGGCCGCAGTTGAACCTCTTCTCACGGGCGAGCGCCATCCCATGCCCCCACCAGCAACGCCTCAGCCGGCCGATCCCCGCAGCGGCCCCGAACGGATCACGAGCCCGGCCAATCCCCGCATCAAGGCGGCCCGGCGGCTCCGCGGGGCCGACGAGCGACGATCCCGCGGGCTCACGCTCGTCGACGGCATCCGTGAAATCGAGCGGGCGGTTGCGGCGGGTGTGCCGTGCGAGGAGCTGTTTCTGCTGGAGGGTTCACCGCCGGCCGCCGGGGACCTGCCCGGCCGCCTCGCGGCGACGGGAACGCGGGTGAGCCTGCTCGGTCCGGCAGCCTTCGGCCGAATCGCCTTCGGCGACCGCAACGAGGGGCTCGTGGCGGTCGTGCGGATGCAGCCGCCGTCGCTCGCGGCATTCACGCCGCGGCCCGGTCGACCGCTGTTGGTGCTCGAGGGGCTGGAAAAACCGGGCAACCTCGGGGCGATTCTGCGGACGGCCGATGCCGCGGGTCTCGGTGGAGTGATCGTGGCCGATGGCCGCACCGACCCGACCAACCCCGCCGCGATCCGGGCCAGCCTGGGCACGCTCTTTGCGGTACCCCTGGCGGTGGCCGATGGCGAGGCGACCATCGACTGGCTCGCTTCGCGGGGCCGCCGCCTGACTGCCGCGGTGCCCGCCGGCGGCTTGGCGTGGCACGAGGCCGATCTTCGCGATGAGTCGGCGATCCTGCTTGGCAGCGAGGCGGGCGGCCTTTCCGGTCGCTGGCAGGCGGGCGCCGACGCCCGCAGGGATTCCAAGCAGAACAACAGACCTTCCGAGGTTCGGGTGG
>CAZRKH010000023.1:0-9969 GCA_964600785.1 uncultured Chitinophagaceae bacterium | reverse complement strand
CCCAGGCGCCGAAGATGAACTCCGCGATTGGGACTAAGTCGTAACAAGGTAGCCGTAGGGGAACCTGCGGCTGGATCACCTCCTTTCTAAAGGATATTGCCGAGGTCGTCCGTGCCTCGTTGTCATGCCCTCTGGGTGTGTCGGCGAGGTTTCGGCGGACCAAGGCGCCTTGCAAGCACGCTCGGACGGAAACGTTCGGGAACGGCTGCAGGGTGATCAACAGAATGTGGAGACGATCCCGTGCACTGAAAGAGATGGCTCGGTTGCGTGATGCCGCAAGGCATGGCGTACCGGGCGGCTGCCGGATGGCCACTGGATTCATCGACCCTGTCGGGGCTCGGCCGAGCTCCGACAGGGTTTTTTTGTTGGTTTTTTTATCGGCTTGTGGTGCGGGGTCTTTCCGCCGCATGGCGGCGAGGTAGGATTTGGCACATGATGCATGCCCTTGCCACGCCTCCGTCGCCTTCCCGCCGCCCTTCGTCGATCGCCGGGGTGGTGCCGCCGCAGCACGCCGAGGCGACGGTGATGACGGTCTGGCCGTCGATCGCTTCGACCGGCCTGGGGCGTTTTCTCGGGCGGCTCTACGCGATCGATGTCGGCCTGGGTCCCTTCACGATCGGGCGTCTGCTGACTTTGCTGAGCACTCCGGTGCCACTGGTGCTCTACCTCTCGATGCGGCTGCCCTGGAGGATCCTCCGCTACCGCCTCACCAACCGCCGGGTGGCGATTGAGCGTGGGATCGCTGGCCGGGTCGAGCAGTATGTCGATCTCGCCCGCTTCGACACGATTGACGTCGAGGTACAGCCTGGCCAAGCCTGGTATCCGGCCGGGGATCTCGTCTTTCGCCTTGCTGCAGTGGAGACGCTGCGGCTGCCGGGGGTGCGGAGTCCGGAGTCGTTTCGCCAGGCCTGCCTCAAGGTCAGGCAGTCGTACGTGAGCGTGGCCGAGAGCCTGTAGCAGGCTGTGGGACTGTCAACGGACCGCCCGGCGGCCGGCGACGGGGCCACGCCGGGCGATCGCCGCGGCAATCGTCTCGCGGGAGTCATCGTCGATCCTGCATGTCATCGCCGGCAGATTGGCGGCGACTTGTCCCGGCGAGGTGGCCCCGAAGAGCACGCTTCCGATGCCGGGCTGCTCGGCGGTCCAGGCCAAAACCAGGCCCGCAAGCGTCGTGCCGAGCCGGGAGGCGACGGGCCTGAGTTCATCGACGAAATCGAGATTCCGTTGGTATTCGATGCCCTGAAACATCGGGTATTTGTGGCGGCTGTCGCTCGGGGGGAAGACCCGCGTCCGCTCCATGCCGCCTGCGAGCAGGCCTTTCATCAAGGGCCAGTAGACGACCACCGCGATCTCCCGCTCCCTGCAGACGGGCACGATTCTTTCCTCGATGTCCCGCTGCAGCATGTTGTAGGGCATCTGGCAGGCGGCAAGCGGGCAGACCTCGGCAAAGCGAGCAAGCTGCTCGGGATTGACGTTGGAGACACCGATCTTCAGGGCCTTCCCCTCGACGTGGAGTTGCGCGAGCGCGGCGGCCGATTCCTCAATCGGGACTGCGGGATCGACCGCGTGTAGGTAGAGCAGGTCGAGGTGGTCGGTTCCCAGACGACGGAGGCTCTCTTCCACCTCGCGACGCAGTCGCTCGGGACGGCCGTCGACTCTCTGCGCTCGGCCGGGTTCCCAGTGGATGCCACATTTTCCGGCGAGAAAGACCTTGTCTCGCCGGCCAGCCACAGCCTCGGCAATGGCCCGTTCGCTCTCGCCAGCCTCGCCGTAGCAGTAGGCCGTGTCGAGGTGCCTGATGCCCGCCTCGACCGCGGCCACCACCGTGGCCACGGCATCCTGGCGAGTCACTCCGTCGCGGGTCATGCCCGCGAGCGGCCAGCAGCCAAGGCCGATCCGCGACATCCCCGGCAGGCCGGCAGCGGCGTGGTCGGCGGCGGGAGCAGGTGGCATGTTCATGGCGAGGATCAGTGATCAGGGGTAGCAGACTGTGGAACAAGTCTGCCGCCGCAGGACGCAACCGGCGGCCCCCAAAAACCTAGGCTTTTTGGGGAGTCGCTCAAGTGGGCTTTGTTCGCCCGCGTCCGCGGGCAGGGTGCCATGGAAGGCTTTTTCCACGTGAAGCTGGGGCTTCCGGCAGTGCGGCGTCAGTCGGCGTCGGAAACCGGCCCGCGGTGAGAAACGAGGCGGTGAGATCGGCCGCTTCCCGGCGAAACAAGAGCGCGGAGTGCATGCATCCGAGGGTGACATGCCCGTGGGGCATTGTCAGCCGGGTGCTCTCGAGCGAAACCAACTGGTCCCAGCCGGCAGCGATCACCCCGACCTCGATTCCAATCGGCTCGGCAAGGGTGTTGACCAGGCTGTCGGCCCGAGTGCTCAACTCCGACACCGGTCGCAGCACGCCTCCTACGAGACCCGCCGTGGCGGTGGCCACGAACGAGCCGCGGTTCGGGGGGGCGAGCATGACAAACCGCCCCAGCTTGCGTGGCCGCACCCGAGCCAGGGCGGCCCGGCCGATGATCGAGCCCATGCTGTGGGTCACCAGGTGCAGACGGCTGATCCCGGGATCGGCGTCGAGCTCGGTCAGCAAATCGGCGAACCGGCCGGCGTGCTCGAGCACGGAGGGCCGCAGGCTGGGATAGCCCCAATTTTTCGTGGACCAGCCGCGAGCACGCAGCCGGGAGGCGAGCAGCGCGAGCATCCAGCGATTGGCCATGAAGCCATGCGTGAGGACCACGCACTCACCCGCGGCCGGCTGCGGGATCGCCGGGGCGGCCGGGCGGGATGTCGCGGTGTCGGGGTCCTGCTCGGTCACCCTGAAATGCTCACGACGAAGGGACGGCCGCGGGCCGGCGGGCGGGCGGCGGGCAGCAGTCAAGCGGGCAGACATCATGGCTTGGCGGGAGGTTGCCGATCGCCGGCCGCTCCGGCAGGTTCCAGGCCCGCTCCGCAATCAGATCGCGAATCATGCCCACGAACTCCGGGTCGACGCCAACCGTCGCGGCTCGAACCATGTCGACTCCAAGTTCGCGGCAGAGGTCGGCCGCTTCGTGGTCGAGGTCGTAGAGCACCTCCATGTGGTCGGAGATGAAGCCGATCGGGGCGATCACCAGCCTGCGGCATCCTGCCGCCGCCCGCTCGCGGATGCTGTCGCAGATGTCCGGCTCGAGCCAGGGCTGAGTCGGCGGCCCGCTGCGGCTCTGATACACGAGGTCCCAGTCCGCCACGCCGGCCCGTTCGGCCGCGAGTCTGGAAGCCTCGGTCAGCTGCGCGACGTATCGCGAGGAGTCGGCCATTGACATCGGGATGCTGTGTGCCGTGAAGAGCACCGGGACGGAGCACGACTCCGGCTCGCCGCCCTCCGCGGGCGGCATCAGCTTTCGGCAGGCGGCGAGCACGTTGCGGGCCATGGGGTACACGAAACCGGGGTGATTGAAGAAAACCCGGATTTTATCGATCTGCAAAGCCCGGTCGCCGAGGGACTGGCAGGCCTCGGCGATGTTCTCGCGATACTGGCGGCATCCCGAATAGCAACTGAACCCGCTGGTCACGAAGGCGATTGCCCGCCGGACGCCGGCCTCGGCCATCTCGGCGAGCGTGTCGGCAAGCATCGGGTGCCAGTTGCGGTTGCCCCAGTAGACGGGCAGGTCGGGCCCGCGGGCGGCCAGTTCCTCGCGGATCGCATCGAGCAGCCGCCGATTTTGCTCGTTGATCGGGCTGACGCCGCCGAAGTGGTGGTAGTGTTCGGCAACTTCGAGCATCCGTTCCCGGGGCACGTTCCGCCCGCGAAGCACGTTTTCCAAAAACGGCATCACGTCGTCGGGCCCCTCGGGTCCGCCGAACGAAACAAGCAATACGGCGTCGTAGGCGGAAGCAGGAGGCATGTCGAGAACCCCTAGGGGGGAGGCTGAAAGCGGACCGCATCGGCAAGACTGGCGGAGCCAATCGGCGATGCCGCAGGATGCCAGCGCCGCGCGGGAAACCGCCCGTGCCTCCGCCAGCGACTGCGGCGTGCCATGACCCCGACGGGACTCGAACCCGTGTTACCGCCTTGAAAGGGCGATGTCCTAACCACTAGACGACGGGGCCTTCGAAAGAATCCTAGCCTGCGGCCTGCCGATGGAAAACCTCGGCCACAGAAACCGCTGTCCGCTCACAGCTCCGGCTGCCCGGGGTTCACATCAGCGAGGCTTGGGAGCCTGCGAAGCGGGGAAGCCGTTGCCCGCCGAGGCGGTTCCGCTCGCCTGCGAAGACTTTTCGGCGACCGGCGGCGATTCTCCCTGATTCTGTCGATGTTCGGCCGGAACCGTTTCGTCGGCTTCCACAGGTTCGCCGCCGGCAATTGCCTCGAAGACCTCACGACGGTGGACCGGCACCTCCTTGGGTGCCTCGACACCGAGGCGAACCTTGTCACCGCGAATCTCAACCACGACAATACGGATGTCGTGGTTGATCACGATGCTCTCGTCTTTGCGGCGCGAAAGAACGAGCATGAACCTTCCTTGGAGGCGTGAGTTCCCAAGGGTACCCCTTGGGGAGTTGGGCTCGATACAGCGACGGCGGTCGCGTTGGAAAGCTACGGCGTTGTGGGCCCGTTCGTGGAACCCACCGTTCCTCAACTGTAGAGATTTCGCGGTTTCCGTCAAGAAAACCGGAAAAGAACGGTTTTTTGCCCGCAGCCGAGCATGCCGGCGGGCCGCTCGCGGGCGGTGCGCCGCGCGGCGGGGCCGCTTGTTCGGATGTGGTCACGCCCTATACTGCCACGGAGTGTGATCGATCGGGCATGATTCCAACGCCTTGCTGGCGGGGGTCTGCCGGAGATGAGCCTTCGAGCGGGCCGACTTCCCTTGGCCGATCGGTGGCCCGAACTCCCACGAGGACACCTGCGACATGCGAGCATGGTTCCGCAACCTGTTTTCGGCTGTTGGCACGGTGCTGCAGGGCATGCTGGTCACGCTGCGGGTTTTCGGCAGTACGTACGATCGCCAGCGACGAACCTTCACCGAGCACTTCGAGTACCCGGAACTTCCCGTCCCTGTGGCGGCAAGGTATCGCGGGTTCCATCGTTACGACCTGACCACCTGCATCGCCTGCGATCAGTGCGCCAAGGCCTGCCCGGTCGACTGCATCTATATCGGCAAGGAAAAAGTCGAGGGCGGCAAGGGCTTTCAGATCAGCGGCTTCACCATCGACTATTCGAAGTGCATGTTCTGCGCGTTGTGCGTCGAGCCCTGTCCGGTCGACTGCATCTTCATGGGGGCCTCGCACGATCTGAGCTGCTACAGCCGAGACGGAACGATCGTCGATTTTGCCCGGCTGCCGGTCGACGTCGCCTGGGGTCGGTCGACGATCAATCCCACGGCGGTCGCTGCATCGAAGGTGATTGTCGAGCCTGTCCACGGAGGGCCCAACCAGTGAGATCGTTGTGCGGTGTTGTCGATCGGACGACAGTCGCCCGCAGGTCGCGGGCCGACGGGATGCGGTCGGCGGCGGGGAGCCTGCCGCATGATTGATCCCGTGCTGATCACCGGCTATCTCGCTCTGTTTGTGGCGGTCGGCGGGGCGTTTTTGGCGGTCAACCTGCTGGTGGGAATGCTCGTTCGGCCACAGATGCCGAACACCGAGAAACTCGAGGTCTACGAGTGCGGCGAGCCCACCATCGGCTCGAGTTTCGTGCAGTTCGACCTGCGGTTTTACGTCGTCGCTCTGCTGTTCATCATCTTCGACGTGGAGGTTGCCGTCTTTTTCCCGTGGGCCACCGTCTTCGGCAAGGCATCGCAGTTGAGCGACCCGTCCCTTGTGACGGTCGTGGCAACAGCCGACGATGTCGCGGCGGCCCCACCGCCCACCGAGTCGACCCCCGACGCCACGCCGCCGGGTCGCGTGTTGCTGCCCGATTCGATCGCCGGGGTCCGTCTGAGCGAGGCCGCCGAGGGTCTGTTTCGGGAACTTGGATTCCGCGATCCGGTGGTGCCGCAGATCGAGATCCCCGCCTCCCGCGAGCCGGCGATCGCCGCATCGCTCGCCGGCCGAGATTCCCCTGTCGCCCGTGGCAGCCTTGCCGTTCGTGAGGTCGGCGGGATACTCGCCCGCACCGCCGTGGTCGATATGGCGGTGTTTTTCGCCGTGCTGCTCGTCGGCTTTGCCTATGTCTGGTATCGCGGCGATCTCGACTGGGTGCGAGCGGTATCGGCAGCCAGGGCTCCACCGCGGCTGCCTGCCTCACCCGCGGTCTCCAAGCCCCCCGAAACCGTGCCCGCCTGAGGCTGCCCGATCTTCCCGGCGGCGGCCTTGCCCGGCCTCTCCAAACCCGAATCGGATGCGATTTGATGCGAGGATCGAACTTTCTCGAACTGCTCGAAGCCGCCGTTCCCGGCGGAGTTGTCGGGACCGAACTCGACGCGATCGACCCCTGGATCGAGATCGCCCCGGAGCGTCTGCTGGAAGTCTGCCGTTGGCTGCACGACGACCCGGCCGCCGGCTTCGACTCGCTGGAGTGCATCACCGCGGTTGACTGGTGTGAGCCCGACGAGAAGAAGGCCGCCAAGATTTCCTGGGAACCGCACCTCGAACTCGTCTACCACCTCTGGAGCACGCCGGCCAAGGCGAGCCTGGTGATCAAGTTGAAGCTGCCGCGGTGGAAGGATGGCGTCGCCGGCCGTCTGCCCGAGGTGGCCAGCGTGGCGGGCGTCTGGCGGACGGCTGACTGGCACGAACGCGAGGTCTTCGATCTGTCGGGGGTGAATTTTCTCGGCCACCCCGATTTCCGCCGGATTCTCTGCCCCGAAGACTGGGTCGGTCATCCGCTTCGCAAGGACTATGAGATGCCGCTGGACTATCACGGAATTCGGGGCCGCTAGGCCCGGCGGTCCCCCCGCTGCAGGAGTTTGAGGATGTCGCAGATCATCGACGACGACCCGCGGATCATCGAGTTTGACGTCCGCACCGACGAGATGCTCGTCAACATGGGGCCACAACATCCAAGCACCCATGGCGTGCTGCGGCTCGTGCTGCGGACCGACGGCGAGGTGGTTTCCGAGGTGGAGCCTCATATCGGCTACCTGCATCGCTGTGCGGAAAAGATTGGCGAGAATGTGTCGGCCCGGCAGTTCATTCCCTACACCGACCGCATGGATTACCTCGCGGGCATGAACATGAACCTCGGCTGGGCGTTGGCCGTGGAGAAACTTCTCCGCCACCAGGTCACGGAAAAAGCCCGGCATCTGCGGGTGCTGATCGCGGAACTCGGTCGGATTGCCAGCCACCTCGTCGGGATGGGCGCCTACGGCCTCGACCTCGGCACCTTCAGTCCCTTCCTCTACGCATTTCGCGAGCGGGAGAAGATTCTCGATCTGCTCGAGGAGGTCTGCGGCGCCCGGCTGACCTACAGCTACATCACCGTGGGCGGGCTGACTGCCGACCTGCCCCCGGGCTGGCTGGCGAAATGCGAGGCGTTTCTCGAACAGTTTGAACCGGTGATCCAGGAATACCACGCCTTGCTGACGACCAATGCGATCTTCGTCAAGCGGACCGCCGGCATTGGCGTGCTCTCCCCCGAGATGGCGATCAATTACGGCTGCTCAGGTCCGGTGCTCAGGGGCAGCGGGGTCGACCAGGACATGCGCAGGGATGGCGAGAGCATCTACACCGCGATGTACGACGGCTACGCCTTTGAGGTGGCCGTCATGAAAAACGGCCACTATCCCCGCGACCACACCTATCCGGCTGTGCCCTCCGATGCGGTGCTCGGCGACTGCTGGCATCGATTCTTCGTGCGGATGCTCGAAGTGGTGCAGTCGATCGACCTCGTCCGGCAGGCGATCGACCGCTACTCCGCCTGTAGCGGGCCGATCGGCGAGCCGGTGAAGATTGCCGAAAAACTTCCCAAGGGAGACGTCTACCTCGAGACGGAGTGCCCCAAAGGGCAGATGGGCTTCTATCTCGTGGGTGACGGCTCGGCGATCCCCTGGCGTGTCAGGGCCCGGTCAAGTTCATTTTCGAACCTCTCGGTGCTGGCCGAACTCTGCCGGGGCTGCCTCATCGCCGACGTGCCGGCAGTCGTGGGCAGCCTCGACATCGTGATGGGCGAGATCGACCGCTAGCGGTGCCGCGGTTTGGCTCCGGTTTCGCAGGCCCCCACTTGAGAACCGTGGCAACTTCATGCAGACTTCGTGCAAAATTTCACGAAGTGCCCTGGAACGCCTCGATTCTTCCCAGTTTCCTGTTTCAACCCTTCCGCAGCCAAGCCCGTTGAGGGCCGTGTGGCAGCCGCCACATACGACAGAAGAGTCATACGATGGCTGAGTATCTCATCCAATCCCTCGGGCTTCCGGAATGGTTTGCCTGGTCGTTGATGGCGGGCCTGGCGGCATTTCTGATCCTCAATCTGATGGCGGGAGGAGCGCTCGCGTTCATCTGGGCCGAGCGGAAGGTCTCGGCGCGAATCCAGGACCGGCTCGGCCCGACCCGCACCGGCGGCAAGTTCGGCTGGCTGCAGTCGCTCGCCGATGGCCTGAAACTGCTGGCCAAAGAAGACCTCATGCCCGAGGGCGCCGACGGGATGCTCTTCCGGATCGCCCCCTACGTGAGTTTCTGCGCTTCCTTCGCCGCCTTTATCGCCATGCCGTTCGCCTTCGACATGGTCGGCCTGCGGCTCAACGTCGGGGTCTTTTACGTGGTCGCGGTACTCGGCCTCGAGGTTTTCGGCGTGATCCTCGCAGGCTACGCCTCAGCCTCGAAGTGGTCGCTCTTCGGGGCGATGCGGGAGGCGGCCCAGGTGGTCAGTTACGAGGTGCCGCTGGGAATGTGCATCGTCGTGCCGGTGATGCTCGCCGGCAGCATGGATCTCGTGACGATCGCCGAGAAGCAGGCGGGCTGGTTCACCAACTGGTATCTCTTCCACGACCCGTTCACATTCGTGATTTTCTGGGTATACGTGACCTGCGGCGTGGCGAGCGTGAACCGGGCGCCGTTCGATCTTGCCGAGGCGGAGAGTGAACTGGTTGCCGGCTTTCACACCGAGTACTCCGGACTCCGCTGGAGTTTCTTCTTCATGGCCGAATACAGCTCGATGTTCCTCGTCAGCGGGCTGGCGGCGGTGCTCTTCCTGGGGGGTTGGAACGGCCCGGTGCCGGTGGCCGAGCTGGTCGGCCTCAGCGAGGGCAGCGGCGAGACAACCGGCTATCTGGTGCGTCTGCTCGGCCTGGCCAATCTGCTCGGCAAGGCGACCCTCGGGGTGCTGTTCATGATGTGGATTCGCTGGACGTTGCCGCGACTGCGGATCGACCAGGTGATGACCACCTGTCTGAAGTACTGCACGCCGATCGCCGCGGCGATGTTCGCCGGGGCGATGCTCTGGCTGTGGGCCCTGCCCGGAGGAATTACCACCGCGATGGGTATCGGGGTGCCCGGCCGGTCGCGGTCAGCCGGCGAAGTTCGCGAGGGCTGGCTCGAGGGACCCGGCGGCCGCAGGGCGGCCAAGGCCCGTCCTGCCGACGTCGTGCGGGCGGAGGTGCCGCGATGAATCTCTCGCTGCCGCTGCTTGCGGCGATCAACTGGCATGGGTTTTTCTTTCTGCTCTTTGCGGCCCTCGCCTGCAGCTTGGCCGTCGCGGTCGTGCTCGCCGAGAACGTGGTCCGCATGGCCTTCTACCTCGTGCTTTCACTCGGGGCGACGGCGGGCCTTTTTTTCTTGGCGGGGGCGGAATTCATCGGGGCGATGCAGCTGATGATTTACGTCGGCGGCACGCTCGTGCTGCTGGTGTTCGGCGTGATGCTCACCGCCCAGGCACCGTTTATCTCGATCCGCACTCCCGTTGGCGATCGTGTGCTCGCCGGGCTTGTCGGTTTTTCCCTGCTGGCGGTGCTTCTGCTGGCCGCCGTCACCTCTCCGGTGTGGCGGGGAGGCGGGGCGGGGCCGCCCGCCCCGGCGACCCAGCCGACGGCGGCCCCCCCGGGCCTGGCCCCGGGG
>CAZRKH010000022.1:0-39888 GCA_964600785.1 uncultured Chitinophagaceae bacterium | reverse complement strand
ACGAGCGAAGGCCTGGAGGGCCGCAGCGAGTGTCCGGCGACAGGGCATGGGCACCCCGACCCACACTGGACGCTTGTGTCCCCTTCTGAAAAACAACTCCCCAACACCGGCCACCTGGGGCGGCACGTTTCGTGCCGAACAGGATTGCCACGGAGGGCTTTTTCCGCGTTCAGATAGTCTGCCGAACACGCCTACGGCGTCGCGACGCCGACTTCTTCGGCAGGCTGAGCCCCGAGCCAGCGCTCGAGGTTGCCGTGGCCCGACTCGTCGCGGGCCGGCCAGGAGGCGAGCACGGTTTCGTCGAGCACGTCGGTGGAATCGGCGTCGGGCCACCAGCCAAACCGCAGGTCCACCGCCACGACCCGCCGCGAGGGGTGGCGGTGGTTCCAGTCCCAGGCCAGCCCGGCGGCCACCGACGGGGCCAGCGACTTCAGCCGTGGCCCGGGCAGTTCCCAGCAGAGCTTGTGCCAGCGGTGGTTGGGCAGGGTGCCGTAGCCGCCGTCGGGCCGGTCCGGGTCGATGGGCTGCCCGCCTCGCAGCAGATCGACCAGGCTCCCGTCGGCGAGCGTGGCGGCCGCGCGGACGCAGGTCTGTCGCGGAGGCACGGTGCCGAACATGCCCCAGTCTTGCGGCAGCATCATCAGGTTGACCGCCGTGGCTGCGGCCGCGGGGTAGGGCCACGGCGGATCGATCACTTCGTGGGCGGCATGGCTCGCCGCCAGGCAACCGGCCAGCGTCACCACCGCGGTCGCCGGCCGGGACAGCCTGCTGACGCGTACCGGGCCTTCGGCCGATGCCCGCCGCCTGTCGATGGCATCCCAGAATTGACCCGGCAGCAGGGTCAGCAGGGCCGTGCAGCCGATCGCCGAGAAGAGGCCGACCGACATCAAGGTGGCGATCAGCAGATGGAAGGCCAGGAAGGTCGCCACAAAGATCAGCCGCACCCTCGGCCCGGGACGCAGCAGGAACACCAGCGGCAAGGCGAGTTCCCCGCCAAGCACGATCCAGGTGGCCGCCGCGGCGAGCCAATCGTGCTGCGCCACCGCGGCGCCCAGCGTCGTGCCGTGGTAGTGGACCGAAAGCGCTCGCTGGACGGCCGAGCCATCGACCCAGCCGACATTGCACTTGGCGACCCCCGCGGCGAAGTAGACCACCAGGACTTGCAGCACCATCGCCAAGGAGGCTGCCGAGCGGTGACGTCCTGGCGGCTCCCGGTGCCCGGCCCGGGCTGCGTCGATGCTCCAGCAGCGTCCCAGTGGCAGGAAGAATCCCCACAAGAGCAGCGCCGAGAGCCAGACATCCCCGGCATTGGTCACTGGCACGGTGCGGCGGATCACGCTCACGACCGCCACCCAGGCCAATACCGTGGCCAGCCGGGTGTGAAAGCCGGCTGCCAGGGCGGCGCCGGCGACCGCCTGCAGGCCGAGTACAGCGGCGGTCCACCACCACGCATCGACCAAAAATGCCAGCGACCAGCAGGCGGCATCGGGCGTGGCAGCCCGCAAAGCTTCCAGCGGAAACATGCCATCGGGCGTGAACATCACGGTGAAGTCGCGGCATCGCAAGGCGGCGTCGAGGATCAGCACGCCGCCGGCGGCGATCCGAAAAGCGGCAAGGCTTCGCTCATCGAGGCCGAAGGCCGCGTCGAACCAGCTCGCGACGCCGTCCCACCGCCGATCGCCCGCGGGGGAAAAGGCCGTGCGAGGCTTGATCCACCAGCTTGCGGGGCTCGTGGGGCTTCCTGGTCGAGGGGCCATTGTTTCGTCGGCTGGCTCTCTGCCCCGCTCCGGGGTGTCGACGGGGATCGGCGGCTCCTTGATGCCCCGAGCCCGGCACCCTACAACACCTGCGAAGTCATGGGCGAGGCCGGTTTTCCGGTCCCCCGCCCTTCGGGCCCTCGCCGCGGGAGGTCGCCCTCGATCCCCCATGGGCCCTGACCCCCGCGGCCGTGGCCGAGAAGGAGTCGGTTGGTATGCACGTGCCTTTGCTGGTGCTCGGTGGCGGTCCTGGCGGGTATGCCGCGGCGTTTCTCGCGGCCGACCTGGGGATGTCGGTGGCGGTGGTCGAGCGGGACCGGCGGCTGGGGGGCACCTGCCTGCTGCGAGGCTGCATTCCCTCCAAGGCCCTGCTGCACGTGGGACGCGTGCTCGCCGAGGCCCGCGACATGGAGGAATGGGGCATCGGCTTTGCCGCCCCCTCGATCGACCTGGCGACCCTCCGCGGACGGAAGGAGAAGGTGATCGACACGCTCACCGGAGGGCTTGCCCAGCTCGCCAAGCGACGGGGCGTGGAATTGATCCACGGCGAAGCCAGGTTCACCGGCTCCAATCGGCTGGAGGTGCGTGGCGAGGGGGGCGAGACGAGCGAGGTCAGCTTCGACCACTGCATCCTCGCTTCCGGCTCACGGCCGACGAGAATCCCCGCCTTCGATCTGCCCACGCCGCGGGTCATGGACTCGACGACGGCCCTCGACCTGGACGAGATTCCAGGCTCGCTGCTGGTCGTCGGCGGCGGCTACATCGGCCTCGAGATGGGCACCGTCTATGCCGAACTCGGCAGTCGGGTTTCGGTCGTCGAGCTTACCGACGGGCTCTTGCCCGGAGCCGACCGCGACCTGGTGAAGCCGCTGGCAAAGCGGCTCGGCGGGCTGTTTGAGTCGATCATGCTCCAGACGAAGGTCGTCGGGATGGAGGACCGCGGCGACGCGATCGAGGTCAGATTCGAGGGCGGTCAGGGCGAGTTCGCGAAGAGCTTCCAACGGGTGCTCGTGGCGGTCGGTCGGCGTCCGAATTCCGACGGTCTCGGTCTCGAGCAGACCGCGGTCACCCTCGACGAGCGGGGCTTCGTGCAGGTCGACACCCGGCAGCGGACCAGCGATCCGTCGATCCTCGCCATCGGCGACGTCTGCGGTGAACCGATGCTCGCCCACCGGGCCAGCCACCAGGGAAAGGTAGCCGTCGAAGTGCTCCACGGCGAGCCGGCGGTCTTCGAGCCGAGGGCGATTCCCGCGGTCGTGTTCACCGATCCTGAGATCGCCTGGGCGGGGCTCACCGAGCAGGAGGCCGCGGCGGAGGGCCGCCCGGTGGAAATCGCCCGCTATCCCTGGGCGGCGAGCGGCCGTGCCCAATCGTTGGCCCGCACCGAGGGGCTCACCAAGCTGCTCGTCGATCCGCAGCGGGATACGGTGCTGGGGATCGGGATCGTCGGAGCCGGCGCCGGTGAGCTGGTCGCCGAGGGCGCGTTGGCGATCGAGATGGGATGCACCGCCCGCGACCTCGCCGAGACGATCCATCCGCATCCGACCCTCGGCGAGACGGTCGGGTTTTCCGCAGAGAGTCACCTCGGCACGGCCACCGAAATCTACCGGCCCCGCTCAGCCTGAGTGGCGGACTCGTGATTCCTGCGGCCCGGCGGCGCAGCAGCGGTCTTTACGCTCTTCGGTGCAACCGGAATAATGCGTAAAGTTTCGTCGACCCACGGAGAATCCCATGGCCACTTCTGAATCCGGCGCGGAGCGAGTGTCGGGTGACAACGGCGGCGTCTCCGTGCGGGGCGACGGCGAGCCCGCGGTCGGGAGCCCGCCGAGGGTCTCGGCGAACGGGGCCCTGGCCGCGGCTGAACGGGCGGCATTGGCGGCTTCGCCGATGACGATCGTGCCGGGCGGTCAGCCCGAGGCCGCTGACGGAACAGCGGCGGTCGATGCCGACCCGTCCGAGACCCGCGAGTGGCTCGATTCGCTGCGGTATGTCGTCAACAGTCGCGGCAGCGACCGGGCGAGCTACCTTTTGCACGCGATCGAGCAGGAGGCCTACCGGCTTGGTGTACCGATCCCCTTTGCCACCACCACGCCGTACATCAACACGATCCCTGTCGACAAGCAGCCCGCCTTCCCCGGCAATCGTGAGCTCGAGCGAAGGATCAAGAGCATCATTCGCTGGAATGCGATGGCGATGGTGGTGCGGGCCAATCGCGAGGACAAGAGCATCGGGGGCCACATCTCGACCTTCGCCTCGGCCGCCACCCTGGTGGAGGTGGCGATGAACCATTTCATCCGCGGAAGGGGCGACGACTTCTCGGGCGACCAGGTCTATTTTCAGGGTCACGCCTCGCCCGGGATCTATTCGAGGGCCTTCCTGGAAGGCCGCATCAGCGAACGGCAGCTGGAAAACTTCCGCCGCGAACTCGCCGAGGGCGGCGGGCTCTCGAGCTACCCGCATCCCTGGCTGATGCCGGAATTCTGGGAGTTTCCCACCGTCTCGATGGGCCTCGGGCCGATCATGGCGATCTACCAGGCCCGCTTCAACAAGTACCTCCAGGACCGGGGGATCAAGGACACCAGCCGCCAGCATGTCTGGTGTTTCATCGGCGACGGCGAGTGCGACGAGCCGGAAACACTCGGGGCGATCTCGCTGGCGGCCCGCGAGGGCCTCGACAATCTGATCTTCGTGATCAACTGCAACCTGCAGCGTCTCGACGGGCCGGTGCGGGGCAATGGCAAGATCATCCAGGAGCTCGAAGGCGTCTTCCGAGGTGCCGGCTGGAACGTCCTGAAGGTGATCTGGGGAGAGGAATGGGATTCGCTGCTCGCCCGCGACGAAAAGGGGCTCTTGGTGAAGCGGCTCGGCGAGGTGGTTGACGGGCAGTTTCAGAAGTATGTCGTGATGCCCGGCAGCTATATCCGCGAGCACTTCTTCGGGGCCGATCCGGAACTGCTCGAGATGGTCTCCCATCTTTCCGACGAGAAGCTCAAGAAGCTTCGCCGGGGCGGGCACGACCCTGAGAAGGTCTACGCCGCCTACGAGTCGGCCGTGCGATGCGAGGGCAAGCCGTCGGTGATCATTGCCAAGACGATCAAGGGCTACGGCCTCGGCGAAGTCGGCGAGGGTCGCAACGTCACCCACCAGCAGAAAAAGCTCAACGAGGAAGAGCTGCGAGCCTTCCGGTCACGGTTCGGTATTCCGATCTCGGATGACGAGGTGGCCGAGGCTCCTTTCTACCGTCCGCCGGAAGACTCCCCCGAGATGCAGTATCTCCGGGAGCGGCGGACCGCCCTCGGAGGGGCGGTGCCGAGTCGGCCGAAGCAGTCGCCGCTGGTGTCCACGCCCTCGCTCGACGACTACCGGGCCTTCATTGAAAAGAGCGCCGGCCGCGAGGTCTCGACCACCACCGGCGTGGTCACGCTGATGTCGTCGCTGTTGAAGGACAAGGCCGTGGGGCGGCACATCGTGCCGATCGTGCCGGACGAGTCGCGAACCTTCGGCATGGATCCGCTCTTCAAGCAGTGCGGCATCTATGCCCACTCCGGCCAGCTCTACGAGCCGGTCGATTCCGATCAGCTTCTCTATTATCGCGAGGCGAAGGACGGGCAGATTCTCGAGGAGGGAATCACCGAGGCCGGCAGCATGTCGAGCTTTGTGGCCGCCGGCACGGCCTACGCCAGCCACGGTGTGCCGATGATCCCGATCTACATCTACTACTCGATGTTCGGCTTTCAGCGGATCGGCGATTTGATCTGGGCGGCCTGCGATTCGCGGGCCCGTGGCTTTCTGGTGGGTGGCACCGCCGGCCGCACGACCCTCGCCGGCGAGGGCCTTCAGCACCAGGACGGCCACAGCCATCTCTTCGCGATGGCCTATCCGACGGTGCGGGCCTACGACCCGGCGTTTGTCTACGAGTCGACGGTGATCATGCTCGAGGGCCTCGAGCGGATGTTTGCCAAGGGCGAAGACTGGATCTACTACATCACCGTCTACAACGAAAACTACGAGATGCCCTCCATGCCCGCCGGCTGCGAGGAGGGGATCCTCAAGGGGATGTATCGTCTGCGGGAGGTGCCCGGGAAGCCGGAGGGCCCGCGGGTGCAGCTGTTCGGCTCGGGGGCGATTCTCCGCGAGGTAATCCGGGCGGCGGAGCTGCTCGCCGGCCGCTGGGGAATCTCGAGCACGGTCTGGAGCGTGACGAGCTGGAAGGAGCTGCGGCGCGAGGCCCAGGAGTGCCGTCGGTGGAACATGCTCCATCCCCAGCTGCCTCCCCGGAAGAGCTACTTCGAGGAGTCGATCGACGGAGTCGAGGGCGTGTTTGTGGCTGCCAGCGACCATGTCAGGGCGGTGGCCGAGCAGCTCGATCCCTGGGTGCCCGGAGGGCTGTTCGTGCTGGGGACCGATGGCTTTGGTCGCAGCGAAACCCGCGGCCCGTTGCGGAGGCATTTCGAGGTCGACGCGGAGTGCGTGGCGGTGGCCACCCTCTGGCGGCTGGCCCGGGAGGGCCGCCTGGGGGCGGAGGTTGTCGGCGAGGCGATCGTGGAGCTGGGCATCGACCCGGAGAAAGTCGATCCGGCGTTGGCCTGAGCATCTCGGGCGAAACTATGGCATGATCAATGGAAGGGTCGCCGGCGTGGGCGGCCCCCAACTGCAGGCAGAGAGTTATCGCAGAGGCAAGCACACCCGTTCATGGCCACTCCATTCACCCTCCCCGATCTTGGCGAGAACATCAGCTCCGGTGACGTTGTCAGCGTCTTCGTTTCAAAGGGCGATCTGCTCTCGCCTGGGCAGGCGGTGATCGAGGTGGAAACCGACAAGGCGGTGATCGAGGTTCCCTGTCCGCCCGGTGGCCGCGTGGCCGAGGTGCTCGTCAAGAAAGGCGACACCGTGCAGGTCGGCCAGCCGCTGGTGACGCTCGAGCCGGCCGACGCCGCCGCGGCTCCCCAGCCCGCAGCGGCGCCGCCCCAGCCCACCTCGGTTGAGCCTGCCGAGCCTGCCGCGGCGGCCCCGTCGCAGCCTCCAGTGGCGGCCCAGCACCCACGGCCCGCGGTCGAGCAGACGGCCGCCGCAACTGCGGTGGTTGAGGAGCCGGCTTCCGTTTCGGTCGAGCCGGCCGGGCCCGCGGTTCGCCGGCTGGCCCGAGAACTCGGTGTCAATCTGGGTCTGCTTTCAGGGAGCGGCCCGGGTGGCCGGATCCTTCGCGAAGACGTGGTGGCCGCGGTTCGCGAAGGGGGGCGGGGATCCGCCGCCGGCACGGCGGCTGCCGCCTCGAGCGACCGCGACGACTGGGGCCCGGTGCGGCGGGAGGCGATGTCGCGGATGCGGCGGACGATCGCCGCCAACATGGTGCGGAGCGTCTCCACGATCCCCCACCTCACCAATTTCGATGATGCCGACGTGACCGAACTGGAGCGGCTGCGGAAGGCCAGTTCGAAGGAATACGCCGACAGCGGGATCAAGCTCACGGCCCTCTCGTTCGTGATCAAGGCGGTCAGCCTTTCGCTCCGTCAGCATCCCGGGGTGAATGCCTCGGTCGACATGGAAGCGGGAGAGTTGATCTACAAAGACTATGTGAACGTCGGCTTGGCGGTCGACACGCCGCGGGGGCTGGTGGTTCCCGTGCTCCGCGAGGTCGACCAGCGGAGCATCCCCCAGATCGCCCGCATGATCACCGACACCGCCGCCAAAGCGAAAGACGCCGACTATGCCGTCGACGATCTTCGCGGCGGTACCTTCACCGTCAGCAACCTCGGCGCGGTCGGCGGCAGCTACTCCACTCCGATCATCAACTGGCCCGAGGTGGCAATCCTGCTTGTGGGACGGTCGCGGTGGATGCCGATGGTGCACGACGACACGATCGAGCCGCGACTGATGATGCCGCTCTCGCTTTCTTATGACCACCGCGTGATCGACGGCGCCATGGCGGCCCGCTTCCTCAACGAAGTGATCGGCTACCTGGAAAGCCCGGGCCGGCTTCTGCTGGCGATGTAGCTCGAGGAGGTATCGTTTCCAGCCGTGAGCACCAGCGACACGATCGACTCGGCGGGCACAGCGAGCGTCGCCTTCCTCGAGGAGCTCTTTGGGCGGTACCAGCAAAACCCCGGCGACGTGCCCGCCGACTGGCGGGCATTCTTCGAGGGCTTTGCCGCGAGCGAGCCGCAGCTGCCGGAGGCGGCCGGCTCCAACGGCGCGGCCCATCGTTCGCCGCATGCCAACGGTAGCCAGGCTGCCGACAGCGGCATTCCCGCTGCCGCCGGGCCCTACGGTCGCGAGGACGATCTGACCGCTCCCGACGGGATTGCCACCGGCCATGCCGTGGCGATCGCGGGGGGCGAGGTGCGGCTCCCCGACGCGGCCCCCGGCGAGGCCGAGCCGCTGCCCTTGCCGGTGGCCTCCGGCCGTCAGGGTGAAGACCGCGTCGCCTTCTTGCAGGACCGCGTCGACCAGCTCGTGCGGGCCTACCGGGTGCGGGGCCACCTGATGGCGGAGATCGATCCGCTCGGCCGGCCCCGGCCGGGGCTGCCCGAACTCGACCCCCACTTCTACCACCTCACCGAAGCCGACCTCGACCGCAGCTTCAGCACCGACACGATCGAGGGTCCGCAGTCGATGTCGCTGCGGCAGATCATCAAACGACTGCGCAACACCTACTGCCGGTCGATCGGGGTGCAGTTCATGCACATGGACGACCTGCGTGTGCGGCAATGGCTGCAGGTGCGGATGGAGGGCACCGAAAATCGGATTCAGCTCGATCGCCGTCAGCAGATGCGGATTTACAAGCAGATGACGACCGCGGCGGTCTTCGAAGAGTTCATCCAGAAGCGTTTCCTGGGGGCCAAGAGCTTTTCGCTCGAGGGCTCCGAGACGCTGATCCCGCTGCTGGAGCTGGCGATCGAACGGGCGGCGGCCCACGAGATCGACGATGTCGTGATGGCAATGGCCCATCGCGGCCGGCTCAACGTGCTGGCCAACATCATGGGCAAGAGCCCGCAGCGGATCTTCCGCGAGTTTGCCGATCTCGACCCGGAGCTGCACGTGGGCCGTGGCGACGTGAAATACCACCTCGGCCATTCCACCGACTACAAGGCTGCCAACGGACGCAGCGTGCATCTCTCGCTCTGTTTCAATCCGTCGCACCTGGAGTTCGTCAACCCGGTGGCCCTGGGGAGGATGCGGGCCCGGCAGGATCGCTCCGGCGACTTCCAGCGGCACAAGGGCCTGGTGATCCTCGTGCACGGCGACGCCGCCTTCGCCGGGGAGGGCATTTCGCAGGAGACGCTCAATCTCAGCGAACTCGACGCCTACCGCACCGGCGGTGCGTTGCACGTGGTGGTCAACAACCAGATCGGATTCACCACCGGCCCCCGCGAGGCCCGCAGCTGCATCTACTCCACCGACGTCGCGAAAATGCTGCAGATTCCGATCTTCCACGTCAACGGCGAGGACCCCGAGGCGGTGGCCCAGACGGTGGCCTTGGCGATGGATTTCCGGCGGGAGTTCCAGCGGGATGTCGTGATCGACATGTACTGCTTTCGGCGCCGCGGGCACAACGAGGCCGACGAGCCGGCCTTCACCCAGCCGGCCCTCTACCGCGTGATCGAGCGGCGGCCGAGCGTGCATGAGAGCTACCTCGAGCGGCTGCTGAAGCTCGGCGAGCTGACCCGCGAAGAGGCCGACCGGATCGCCGAGGAGCACCGCGAGAAGCTCGACCGCGAGCTCTCGGTCGCCAAGAGCGACGACTTCGTCTACCGCAGCGAACTCGCCGGCGTGTGGGCCTTTTATCTCGGCGGACGCGAGCGGGAGGCGGCCGACGTCGATACCGGGGTCAGGCCCGATGTGCTCGCCGACCTGCTCGAACGGCTCTGCCGGCTGCCCGACGGCTTCCGGCCCCATGCCAAGATCGCGAAGTTTCTCGAGAATCGCCGACGGATGGCGGCCGGCGAGCTGCCGCTGGACTGGTCGGCCGCCGAGGCCCTGGCCTTGGGGAGTCTGGCGGTTCAGGGCCTGCGGGTGCGGCTCTCGGGTCAGGACAGCCAGCGGGGCACCTTCAGCCATCGTCATGCGGTGATCCATGATGTCGTCACCGACGACACCTTCTGCGGCCTGGAGCATCTCTCAAGCGAACAGGCACCCGTCGAGATCTACAACAGTCCGCTCTCCGAGGCCGGCGTGCTCGGTTTCGAGTATGGCTACAGCCTCGACTGCCCCGATGGGCTGGTGGCCTGGGAGGCCCAGTTCGGTGACTTCGTCAACGCCGCCCAGGTCGTGATCGACCAGTTCATCGTGAGCGCCGAGGACAAGTGGAACCGCCTTTCGGGAATCGTGCTGTTACTGCCGCACGGCTTCGAGGGAATGGGGCCGGAGCATTCCAGCGCCCGGCTGGAGCGGTTTCTGATGCTTGCCGCGAAGGACAACATCCAGATCGTCTCACCGAGCACGCCGGCCCAGCTGTTCCACTGCCTCCGCCGCCAGGTGCTGCGTGTCTGGCGGAAGCCGCTGGTCGTGATGAGCCCCAAGAGCCTCCTGCGACACCCCAAGTGCGTTTCAACGATGGCCGAACTCGCGGACGGGGAGTTCCAGCGGGTGATTCCCGACGCCTCAGGAGTGGAGCCGAGAGACGTGCGGCGAATCCTGTTGTGTTCGGGCAAGGTGGCCTACGAGCTGGAGAAGCGGCGGGAGGAAATCGGCCGCCGCGATGTGGCCATTGTGCGGGTCGAACAGCTCTACCCCCTGCCGCGGCGGGCACTCGAGCAGGCCCTCGGCAGCTACACTGCGGGAACTCCCGCGGTCTGGGTCCAGGAGGAGCCGGAGAACATGGGAGCCTGGCGATTTTTCCGGATTCACTTCGGCGACAAGCTCCTCGAACGATTTCCCTTCTCGGGTGTCTGCCGGCAGAGCGCCGCCAGCCCAGCCACGGGCTCCAAGCGGAGCCACGACCTCGAGCAGCACGAACTGCTCACCGCGGCGTTTCAGAGTTAGCACCGTCCATTTTCCCTCAGCCCAGGAGCGTCCCGCCTTTCATGGCCATAGAACTCAAGGTTCCCGAGGTCGGTGAATCGATCACCGAGGTCCAGATCGGCCCCTGGAAGAAGCAGGAAGGCGACAGCGTGGCGGTCGACGAGGCTGTCGTCGAGATCGAGAGCGACAAGGCGACCGTCGAACTGCCCGCCCCGGCGGCGGGACGGATCACGAAGATCCTCAAGCCCGCCGGCGAGCAGGCGAGTGTGGGAGAGGTGATCGGGCTGATGGAGGCGGTCTCGGCCGCGGCAGGCGGGGAGGCGGCCGCCGAGCCCCCGTCTCAGCCGACCGTCGACGTGCGTCGCAGCGAGACCCGCACTGTGATCGGCGACGTGCAGGCTCCCGCCGGGCCGGGAGCCGAGGCCCGCGTGATGCCCGCCGCTGCGAGGGTGCTCGCCGAGAGCGGCCTGTCGCCCGCCGGCGTGGCCGGCAGCGGACCGGGTGGGCGGGTCACCAAGGCCGACGCCGTGGCCGCCACGTCCCCCGCACCTGCCCCGGCCAGCGTCGCACCCGCACCGGCCCCTGCCGCACCGGCCCCGGCCCCGCGAACTGCCGCACCGCCGGCGGTCGGCGGGCTCCGCGAAGAGCGGCCGGTGATGATGAGCCCGATCCGTCGCCGGATCGCCGAGCGGCTCGTCGAGGCCCAGCACGAGGCGGCCCTGCTGACGACCTTCAACGAGGTGGACATGTCGGCGGTGATCGCCCTGCGAAGCCGCTTCAAGGATGCCTTTCTCAAGAAGCACGGCGTGAAGCTCGGCTTCATGTCGTTTTTTGTGAAGGCGGCCGTCGAGGCCCTCCGCGAGATCCCGCAGGTGAACGCCGAGTTTCGTGATCCCCACGTGGTCTACCGCGACTACTGCGACATCGGGATTGCCGTGGGCGGCGGCAAGGGCCTCGTGGTACCGGTGCTTCGCAACGCCGAGCTGCTGCCCTTTTCCGAAATCGAGAGTCGGATCGCCGACTTCGCCGTGCGGGCCGGGGAAAATCGGATCAAACTCGAGGAGCTGCAGGGTGGCACCTTCACGATCTCCAATGGCGGTGTCTACGGCTCCCTGCTCTCCACCCCGATCATCAATCCGCCGCAGAGCGGGATTCTCGGCCTGCATGCGATCCAGGAACGTCCGGTGGCCCACGAGGGTCAGGTGGTGATTCGGCCGATGATGTACGTCGCCCTCTCCTACGACCACCGCCTCGTCGACGGCCGCGAGGCGGTGACCTTCCTGCGGAGGATCAAGGAGACGATCGAGGAGCCGAGCCGCCTGATGCTGGAGGTCTGAGATGCCGCAGTACGATCTGGTGGTGATCGGTGGCGGGCCGGCGGGATACGTGGCGGCGATCCGGGCCGCCCAGCGGGGGCTCTCCGCGGCGGTCGTGGAACGCGAGCCGAAGCTCGGGGGCACCTGTCTGCGGGTCGGCTGCATCCCCTCCAAGGCCCTGCTCGAATCGAGCCGGCTTTTTGAATCCACTCGTCACTCGCTATCGCGGCATGGCGTGCGGGTGACCGGGGTGGAACTCGACCTCGCGGCGATGATGAAGCGGAAGGACGAGGTGGTGACCACGCTCTCGCGGGGTATCGAGAGCCTGCTGAAGAAAAACAGGATCACCCGCTACGCCGGCACCGGGCAACTGGCCGGTCCCGGCCGGGTGGAGGTGACCGCCGCCGATGGTGGGCTGACCACGCTCGAGACCCCGCGGGTGCTGCTGGCGGTGGGCAGTCGCAGCATGGTGCTGCCGGGGATCGAGTACGACGGTGACCTGGTGGGCACGAGCACCGAGGCCCTCGCCTATCCGGAGGTGCCGCGGCGGCTGGTCGTGATCGGCGGCGGCTATATCGGCCTCGAGCTTGGCAGCGTCTGGCGACGGCTCGGCAGCGAGGTGACGGTGCTGGAATACGCCGATCGGATTTTGATGGGCATTGATGCGGAGATCGCCTCTACGGCCCTCGAAGTCTTCCGCAAGGAGGGGCTCGATATTCAGCTCGGCGTGCGGGTGCTCTCGGCGCGGGCCGAAGGGGGAGGTTGCCTGGTGGAGGCGGAGGGTCTCGAGCCGATTCACTGTGACCGGGTGCTGGCTGCCACCGGACGCCGCCCGGCGACTGAGGAAATCGGCCTGGAAACGGTTGGCATCGAGACCGACCCGCGTGGCTTCATCCCGGTCGACCCGCACTTCCGCACCGCGGCGGAGGGCGTGTGGGCGATCGGCGACTGCATCCCGGGCCCGATGCTCGCCCACAAGGCCGAGGAGGATGGCGTTGCGGCGGTCGACGGGATGACCGGCGGCTGGTGTCATGTCGACTACAACCTCGTGCCGGCGGTGGTCTTTACGCACCCGGAGATTGCCGCGGTGGGCCGCACCGAGGAGCAGTTGGTGGAGGCCGGGATTGAGTTCCGCAAGGGCGTGTTTCCCTTCCGGGCCAACGGCCGTGCCCGCACCATCGACCAGACGGTCGGCCTGGTGAAGATCCTCGCCGACGCCGCTACCGACCGGGTGCTTGGCGTGCACATCATCGGCCCCGAGGCGGGCGACCTGATCGGGGAGGCGGCCGCCGCGATGGCCTTCGGGGCGACCGCCGAGGACATCGCCCGGGTCTGCCATGCCCACCCCACGCTCCCCGAGGCCCTGAAGGAGGCGGCGCTGGCGGTTGCCGGCCAGGCGATTCACGCCTGATTGCCCGGCGGCTTCGGCGATGGCGAGCTCTCAGTAGCGGATCGCAAGACCGGCATCGGAGAAGAAATTGGCCGCGTCGCGGGTCAGTCCCCAGCCGACGCGCAGGCCGAGTTCGGCGTTCTCGCCGATGATGAGATGCATGCCGGGGCTGAAGAAGGGCCGGTTCACGTCATCGAGCAGCCCCTGGGTGAATGTGCCGAAATACTCCGCGTGCACTTCGAAGCGGCGGGTAACTGGAATCCGGGCCACCACCGAGGGGCCCCATCGGGAAAACCATGCGGTGTCGGACTCGGCATAGGCGTACCGCATGGCCGCATCGACCCGCCATTGGGCCGGAAACTCCCAGCCGAAGACCATCGTGGCCACCGGCTCGGTGCCAAACTCCTGTCCGAATGTGGGTGTGGTCGCCTCCATCACAAAGCAGCTTTGAGGGAGCAGGCCCCGCTGTCGGGATGTGAACAGCTTGAAGCCGTAGAGCACGTTCGATTCGTAGAGCGTGCCGCCGTCGATCGGCAGTTCGCCCGCCTCGACGCTCGTCACCACGTTGCCCTGTGAGCCGACGGAGTAGTTGACCCCGAGCCGCCACTCGAGCCATTCACTGCGACCGAGACGCACCAGCATTTCGGGATAATTGTTGGTCGGCAGGCCCTCGCGGTTCTGGATGTAGACATGCGACATCTCGGTCAGCGAGCGACCGGGTTCGACCAGGAACGTCGAGGGTGTGAAGGCCTCGCGGTCGGTATTGAGATCGATCGGATCGAATGCCGTCGCCGTCCTGCCCGCAAGCAGCACCAGCACCGCAACGCCGAACATGCACCGAGCCTGCCACATCGCCCTGCGTGGTCCCTCCAAGTGGTTCCTCCAAATAGAGCGGCGACATCCCGGTTCCGCCGCCGTCCCTATGCTTCTTGCTTCGACCGTTACCGCCGGCATGTTCCGGATCACCGGGCGGACCCTCAGGGTCTGCCCGAATTGCCCAGGCTGCCGGGGCTCGTCAGTCGTCGCGGTCCGCCGGGGGCGGTGTGCCGTCGGCATCCGCGGGCGGCAGGAGGTGTGGCTGATCGGCGTAGAGTTCCGGCCGCTGCTCGGGGGAATCCTCGAACCAGGCGGGGTGGAGCGACTTCCCCTCACGGGCGAACTGCTTGGCGATCACCGCGCGGAATGCCCTGAAGGTGTCGATGATCGTCACTTTGGGCCGCACGAAAAATCGCTCGGGCGGAGGTTGTTTCCCGGTCATGTCAGGCTCCGATCGCCAGGGGAAGCGGCGTGGGCTGTGCGTCGCGGCGGTCGGCCACCACCAGCCCTTCGCTGGCGATCTGTGCCAGCAGTCGGTCCCGGCGGCAAATCGCCTCCTCGAGAGAGTCGGTCCGCAGGCTACGGCGGATTCGCCGGGTGCGGTGGTCGAAGTTGACCGTGAAGTGAATCCACCAAGTGCCGTTGTTGCACCACAGGTGGTGCAACCGGTTGCCGGGCTGCGAGCGAAGCGAAAGGGTCGCCAGGGGCATGCGTGCGTCTCCAGCAGGAAGCCGCACCAAGAACCGACTGGCATTCTCGAAGGAAGCCGGTCGCTGCAACATTTGTTTCGCGGGCGACAGCCCACGCACATCCCGCCGTCTCCAGCGGAAGCACCGTTTGCCTTGCAGTGGCTCGGTTGCGGACGCGTCACGCGGGACGCGTCGTTCTTGATGCACCGCAAATTATAGCAACTCAAAGATAACGCGGCCACCCCCGCCGCCACGATCCCGTCGGCCGGTGGAGCCAATTCCACGACGCACAAATCGGCGCAACAAGCGGACTTTGCCCGTGAGGACTGCGCTGTGTTGTGCGTGGGTGGTCCGGCCCGGCAGGCGGCAAAAGTGGCGTCGCAGGCCGAGAACGGCCTTGACGCTCCGCCAGCGTTCGCCGACCCGCCGAGCCTCCTCAACGAGCGGACTTTTGGCCGTGAGGGACGAGCTCCTCACCCCGCGAGGTGTTCGACACTCTGCTCGAGGCCAAGCTACTCTCCGACCGCTCGCGGAAGGCCTGCAACACCGTCCGTCCACACAACTTTCTGGTGTGTCGACCCCCGGCCCCGGAGTCGCGAAATCCCGTGCCAGGGCTGCCCTCGTGATGGAAACAGGTTCTATCCGTGGCCGCAGGTCGCCGCCCGCGTGGAAAACTGCAATACGCCCGCCGAGATTCGAACTCGGGACCCCGGGGGATTAGAAAGCTCAGGCGAGGCAATTTCGCATTTGCCGAAGAAACCACGAAATCGATCGTTAGTCGTTGTCCCTCAACGACTTCCGTGAGCAGGTTTGGTTTCGCTTGCGTTGCCAGCTTCACCGCCCAGAGGGCCGAACACAGTCCCGATTTGAGGAATCCTCAAATCAGTTTGGGCTGCCTCCGGCCAGGGCAGTCAACGGGGCAGCAGGCGAGCCCGCCACCCCATCAGCGTTCACGCCACGGCGTCGAGGGGCTCCGAGATCGGCGTCAGGGCGCTCATCGGGCCAGGGTCGATCAGTCGGGTAAACTTGGACGGTGCCGAAAATCTTCGAACAAGATGGCTATTCGTTTTTCTTCTACAGCAACGACCATCCTCCGATTCACGTCCATGTTCGCAGGGGTGGAGGTGAGGCAGTGTTCGTTGTCGAGCCGGACGTGGAACTGCGTGAATCAGTCGGCTTAAATGTTAGAGAGCTCTCGCGAGCGGAGGATCTCATCCATGACCACCTCGAACTCATCAAACAAAAGTGGGCCGACCACCTTGGCTGATCGCGGCCTGAAGGCCTGGCATCAGGGCGGAATGATCTTCGTCAGGTTCGCCAGCGGCCATGAGGTGAGTTTTCCCATCAAGGGCAACCCGCGGCTGGAGTCCGCCGCTGAGGAAGATGTGGGCCGGATCGAGATCTCGCCATTTGGGTTGCACTGGCCGACGCTGGACGAAGACCTGTCGTTCGAGGGCATCCTGGCGGGCCGTTACGGTCAGCGGTGACCGCGTGACGCCATTTGAGAGCGGGCCGTGCGGAGCTTCGCCCTCACCAGGGACGGCTCCTGCCGGGATGCGATCAAGTCCGCGTCCTTCAACTGATCTCGAATCTCCGAGTCGAAGTGCTGGCGATGGTCGTGGTAATAGGTGAGGGCCGCTTAAATCTGGGCGAGCGTCAGGTGGGGGTGCTGCCGCTGAATCTCCTCGGCACCCCGGTGATGAGCCAGTCGGTCGAGGGCGATTTCAACGACCTTGGTGCGCGTGCCCTCGACGAGTGCCGTGCCGTCGGCGGCAATCTCGATGTGGGGATAGGAGACGGTTGCCATCGGAAAGGTCCTCGACGCGGGAAGTGCCAATCGCATTCCGGCCCAAATCCTACCCAAAGTCAGCAGCGGGTTCGCCGTCGATTCGCGACCGCCCCACGCCGCAATCAACAGTCCTCCTGAAACGAATCTCACGAGTCCAATCCCAGGGAGATTTTCAGAGCCCGATCGAGCTCATTGATTTTCGCGGAAGAGAACTGACCCATGAGGCGGACAAGTCGCTGGCGTGGCACCGTCAAAATGTTGTCCGTGTTGACGACTGACGGGCGGGGCAGCCCCTCGGCTTTGCCGACCGAAAACTCGGTAGGCAGTCCGCGGGAAGTACGGGTAACAAGGGCCACCACAAGGGCCACCACAAGTGCACCAATCATGTCGCAGACGCATTTCGCGTCAGCACGACGACCGGTCGCGGGCCAACCGGCGGCGGCAGTTCCGCCCCCCAGACTTCAGCCCTCCGCATCTGCCCCGGGCGTTTGGCAGCCCCCCTCAGCGGCCTCGATCTCGGGCAACTCCGACAACAGGGCCAACTGGGTGGCGGCGATGTCCGTGGACTCGATGTCGGTGATCGCTTCCGCCTCGATATAACTTCGCAAGGCTGCTTCAACGACATCAGCCAAGGCACGCCCCTGATGACCGGCGAGCCGCCGAAGTTCCTGCTCAATCTGTTCGCCCACCTGAATGACCATATCCGTATCTTATGCTGTTGGACAAGCCTTTGGAACGGAGGCCACCCCGGCCTTATTCCCCCCACCATCTCTCACGCTACCGCGTAGAGAGGCTCCGAGACCGGCGTCAGGGCGTTGACCGAGACCTTCAGGTCGCTCACATCGGTCCGGCCGGCCCGGCGCATCTTCGGCAGCCCGCCGATCAGATCCCGCTTCACCTCCGCCACCGGCCCGGCCGGCCGCAAAAGTGACGTCGCAGGCCGAGAACGGCCTTAACGCTCCGCCAGCGTTCACCGAACTGCCGAGCCTCCTCAACGAGCGGACTTTGCCTGTGAAGGCCAGCCCCTCACCCCGCGAGGTGTTCGACGCCCTGCTCGAGGCCAAGCTGCTTTTCGAATGCTCGTGAAAGGCCTGCAACACCGTCCGTCCACACAGCTTGCTGGTGTGTCGACCGCTGGCCCCGGAGTCGCGAAATCCCGTGCCAGGGCTGCCCTCGTGATGGAAACAGGTTCCATCCGTGGGGGCCGGTCGCCGCCCGCGCGAAAAACTGCAATACGCCCGCCGAGATTCGAACTCGGGACCCTGGGATTAGAAATCCCATGCTCTATCCAACTGAGCTACGGGCGCAACTCAGGCGGAGCTGTCGAGGCGGCTCCGCAGCGACCAGCCGACCGCCAAGAGCATGATACCGCTGGAGAGCAGGTTGATGCCCACGAAGATTCCCAGCAGCATCGCGGCCTCCGCCGGCCGGCTCACCAGCAGCACGATCCCCAAGGCCGCCGTCACCAATCCATCGACCAGCAGCCAACCCCAGGGAAAGTCGCCCTGCACGAGGAACACTGCCGAGATCTTCGCCGAGGCCTCCAACAACAGCATCACCGCGAGGAAGATCACGAGCGTTCCGATCGCCGCTGCCGGCAGCACCAGCATCGTCACCCCGAGCACGATCCCGAGCAGTCCGGTGACCAGCGTGATCCAAAAGCCACGCCAGGTGAAGGTGGCCGCCGTCATCGCCAACTGGGAAGCCCCGCCGACAATCAGCATGACCCCGCAGATCGTGGCCACGGTGGCCGCGGCGAGCCAGGGGGCGGCCATGGCCGCCACGCCCAGCACCGCAAGCAGCCCGCCCACGATCAACGACCAGGATCCGACCTTCCGCAGGATCGCCCGCGGCCCGCCGCCATCGCCGAGACCGCCCGGCGCCGATTCGCTGAGAGACATGATGCACCTGCTCCTGGGAATGACGGAAGGGCCGGGAACACCGCCGCCGATTCGTCGTGGCGGGCAGCATAGCAGACGGTGAACCAGCCTCCTCGCCGTCAGATTGACCCCCCCGCGGCGGCCGTGCTAGTGTCGCTTGGAAGGTGTCAGATTCGAGGAGCCAAGGCATGACCCCTATCGAGCCGCCGTCGCCACCGACCAATGGCGGCGACCCGGCCGCCCGTCGGTCCACCGACGACGCCACGCGAAGGAGCCCGCAGTTGCCACCGGCCTTCACGGCCGAGAGCGAGCCGGCAAGTTCCGTTGGGGGCACGATCGACGAGGGCTCCGAGGCGACGGTGCTCAGCGGCACGAGTGAGGCAGCCCATGTCTCGGTGGCCGAGGTGGGCAGGCGGCTCGAGGGGCAGGCGCTGGGGGTCTACGAGCTCGAGCAGTTTGTCGGTGGCGGCGGCATGGGAGCCGTTTTCCGGGCACGTGATACGACCCTCGACCGGATCGTCGCGGTCAAGGTGCTCTTCCAGCATCGCTCCCGCGACGACGAGATGCTTCGCCGGTTCCAAAACGAGGCCCAGTCGGCGGCCCGGCTCGACCATGAAAACATCGGACGCGTCTATGCGGTCGGCTGCGAGCAGGGCTGGCATTTCATCGTCTTTGAGTACATCGAGGGCATCAACCTTCGCGACCTCGTCAATGCGGCCGGCCCCTTCGATCCGCGGCGGACGATCGAGGTGGTGACGCAGATCGCCGATGCCCTCTCGCATGCGGCCGCCCGCGACGTGGTCCACCGCGACATCAAGCCCTCGAACGTGATCGTGACCCCCACGGGCCGGGCCAGGCTCGTCGACATGGGCCTCGCCCGGCTGCATCACATGGCGGGCGACCAGGATCTCACCGTCAGCGGAATGACCCTCGGCACCTTCGACTACATCTCGCCGGAGCAGGCCAGGGACCCCCGGCTTGCCGACGTCCGCAGCGACCTCTACTCCCTCGGCTGCACCGCCTTCTTCCTGCTCACGGGGAGGCCGCCGTTTGCCGAGGGCACGATGGTGCAGAAACTGCTGAAGCACCAGCAGGATCCGCCGCCGGCGATCGAATCGTTCCGCGGAGACGTGCCCCGCCGACTCGTGGCGGTGCTCGCGCGACTGATGGCCAAGCGGCCCGAAGACCGCTACGAGCATCCCCATGCCCTGGTCACCGAGTTGGCGGAGATTGCAGAGGAAGAGGGCATCGACCTGGCCCTGCCACGCGGTCCGGTGGTCCGTCCTGCCCGCGGTCGCCGGCCACTGCTGCGAAGGCACCTCTCCTGGCTGGTGCCGACAGCCGCCCTCGCGGCGATCGTGCTGGGCATGAAGTGGTCGAGCGAGAGAAAGCTCGACACAAACGCCGAAGCCCGACAGGACGGGGCGGTTCCCGCGGCTGCCATGGAGTCACCTCCCGAGACTGACGCCGCCGTGCTGCCTGCTCGCGGAACCCGCCTGGTGGTCGCCGGCGGCCCGGGAAAGCCGGAGGCGGCCGGCGTGTATGACACGCTTGCCGCCGCTGCCGCTGCCGCGGCCGACGGAGCGGTGATCGAACTCTCCTACGACGGCGTTCGTGACGAGATGCCGTTTGAGGTTGCCGGCAAGCGGCTCACGATCCGGGCTGCCGAGAATGCCGATCCGGAAGTGCGTTTTGGACGCCGCGGGGACGCAGAGGCGGGCATCACTCTGGCCGACGGCGAGATCGAGTGCCGCGACCTCGGGCTTCGCTTTGAGGCGAGCCCGAATGCGGTCGGTCCCGGCTGCCTGTTCCGCCTGCTCGGGGGCAGTTCGCTCCAGGTGGAGGACTGCCGGATCGAGGTGGTCGCCAGCGGCTCTGCCGGTGGTGTCGACGGTCCGAGGTGCATCGAGGCGGTCACTCCGGCGGTGGATCGCGACGAAATCGAGAAGAGGCCCGCCAGCCGTAACGGCGAGCTCCCTGCGGGTGTGTCGGTGCGGTTCCGGCGGAGCCGCGTGGTCGGGGCCTCGGTCGTGGTCCTTGCACGCGGAGGCGGCAATCTCACGCTGACCTGGTCGGGAGGCGGCGCGGAAACACCCGGCCGCTTTCTGCTCGTTGAGGGATCGGTTGGAGACGCCGCCTGGGGCACCGGCGTGGAGGTGATCGCCGAGGAGGCGATCTTTGACTGCGGCGAGGGCTTTGCGTTGTTGCTCGACTCGCTGACGCGGCCCCTCGAGCCGAAACTGAAAATGGTGGCCAACGCCTGCCGCTTCCGCATGCGCGACAACGTGCCCCTTGTCGAGCAGTCGGGTATCGAGGACCCCGATATCTACCAGGCCCGTGTGGAATGGGTCGATGGCGGCAGTCGCTACGAAGGGGGGCACGTGTTTCGCAGGATCGACGGGGCCGCCGAACGGATCGAGATCGACTACGCGACGGCGCCGCAGCCGCTGGAACACGTGCCGCTGGGTGAGCCCCGGCCCGATGATTCCGCCGCGGATGCCACGGTCGATGGGCCCTGATCGTCGCTTGGTCGTCGCTTGGTCGTCGCTTGATCATCCCTTGACAGGCCCGACGCACGATGTTTTGCTATTCGACGGTGCTCAAGAAGAGCCCGGAGAAGGATCTGGCTCACACGAGACTCAGGAGAACCATCAGCCATGCTGCACCGCATGATCCCGACTCCCGGCATCGCCGCGGTCGTCGTTGTCGCCCTGGCGGCCGTCGTTTTTGCTCCGGCCCAGGCCTTTGCGATCAAACAGTTCCAGGATCAATTCAAGGAACTCTACGTCAAGCCTGACGGTACTCCACAGCAGCAGGCCTTTGCGGAACTGGTGAAATCGGCGAAGTGCAATGTCTGCCACGAGGGCAAGAGCAAGAAGAACCGCAATGCCTACGGCGAGAAACTCTCGGAACTGCTCGACAAAAAGGCCGACAAGAAGGATGTCGACAAGATCCGGGCATCGCTCGAAAAGGTAGCCGGCATGAAGAGCCCCGAGGGTCCGACCTTTGGTGAACTGATCACCGAGGGCAAACTGCCCGGTGGGCCGGTGGAGTGAGGGTCCGGCCCTCAGCCGCTCTCATTGGTCGCCTCGAGGATCATCGACTCCAGCGAGCCATCCTCGAGGCAGCCTGAGTCGCGGCTGCGAGCGGCGACCTCCGGCGGAGCGAAAATTCGAGAACGCTTGACGAGTTCATCGAACTGTTCGTGCGCCAGGGCCCGCACGGCGGGCGACATCGCCTCCAGGTTTCTCCAGCGACAGCCTCGGCGGCCGTCGATCCTCACGTCGAGCCGAAACTCCACCTCCCGCTCGGCGGGCGGGGCATCAACCAACACGCTGGACGCCTCGACCGGCATGCCAATCCGATCGCCGAGCCGGCCGGCGAGCCTGTGGGCGATCGCCACCGACTCCGGATAGGGCCGACCGGAAAGGCGTCGGTGCACCTCGGCACCGTCGCGGGCGTCGAAACTCGCCAGTCGCTTCCAGAGCATGCGGCGGGGGCCGAAAATTCCCGAGACGAGTCGCTCCGCCGGGCCGCCGGCGGACGCCTCGAGAATCCAGGCGGTGAAGCCGGCGTCATCGAGCCTGACGAACGACTCCGGATCGATGGCGTCCTGCAGCAGCCACACCGCCCGCTGGAGCATCGCGGTGGCGGCACGGACGGTGTGGTGCCAGTAGACCTCGCTGAACATCACGTACCTCGCGAAGACCAGCAGTTCCGCGGCGGTGACGCCCTTCTCGGTGATTGCCAGCCGCTCTCCGTCGGCATCGACGCAGAGGCTTGCCAGCAATCGCTGCTCGTCGAAGTGACGGCCGTAGGGCACGCCCGCGTGCAGGCTGTCGCGGGCGAGGTAGTCCATTTTGTCGACGTCGACCGGCCCGGAGAGGAGCGAGGCGAGCAGCCGGTCTTCGGCTGCGAGATCGACGCCGTCGATCAGCGAGGCGACGCGGCCTGGATCGAGCCCCCAGGCTTCGCGGAGAATCTCCGCGAGCTCATCCTCGAGGAGGATGCCGCGAACGAGCGACTCGTGTCGCGGGAGTTGTGCAAGATGCATGTCCTCGATTGGGTGGCAGTAGGCCCAGTGGCCCACGTCGTGCAGCAGGGCGGCCGCCAGGAAGGCCGAGGCGGCCTCGGAATCAATTGTTTTGAATCGTGGATCATCGCGGAGTCGCTCGAGGAAGGCGATCGCCAGCCGATAGACGCCCAGCGAATGCTCCAGGCGGCCGTGGACTGCCCCCGGGTAGACCAAGGCCACGAGCCCCAGCTGGCTGACTCGGGCCAGCCGCCGCATCGGCCTGCTGTCGATCAACGCCCTCACTCTCGACGTGAGTGGCAGCGAGAGCCCCGGCGGAATACGGATGCTGCCGGCACCGCGATCTTCGAGTTCGGGGATCATGCGGGGGGCTCGGGAGGGGCTCGAGGGGCTCGCGGCGGCCTTGGTCAGACCGGGGTGAAGCCTGCCAGCCACCGCAGGATCGCGGTGCACAGCAGGTAGAGGGAAAAATGCAGCACCGCCGGGCTCCACTCCAGCTCGAAGGAGGCCAACGCGGCAACGCCGCCGGCGGCGAAAAACAGCGGACCGATGTAGAGCCACTGCCAGATCTCGAGAGTGCTCTCTGCCGGCAGGACCGTCCGCACCCACCACAGCCCGGCGTAGATGATGCCGCAGGCTACAGTCCGCAGCAGGAGCTCACGCCCCCGAAACGGCTCGAGATCGCGGTTGCGGACCATGGCGTACCCGGCCAGGCTGGTGGTGATTGCAGTCACCAAGGCTGCTCCGGCCAGCACCGGCGTGGGCGTGGCCCCCGGGCCCCAGAGGAGCCTCGCGAGCAACGCCAGCACCACCGCCACGAGCGTGGCGGCACCGCAGAGAACCAGGGCAATCAATGGAATTGGCCGGTCCCGCTTGGGGATCGGCTTGGTCGGCATCTGCCCGGTCGCCGAGCTGGCCGCCGCGGGCTCCGGCTCGTGGATCTTGACGCCCTGGTCGGCCGTGGGGATCGTGATCGGCTTCTTGCACTTCGGGCAGGGGCCCGTGCGACCGGCATACTTCTCGCTCACGCGAAACCGCGTGCGGCAGCCGGTGCAGAGGACATCGATGGGCATCGTCGGCGGGCACCCGGAACAGGCAACCGAAACAGGCAACTAAAACAGGTAACCAAAACAGGTAACCGAGAAAAGCCGCAGAATCCCTCCCTGCGGGCATCTATCGGATGGGAGAACCGTGCAGTGTCGAACCACCGTCTCGGTCCGTCAAGCCGCGGCTTTGCGGGGTAGACTCGAAGAGGCCGCGGCGGGAAGGGCCGCCCGGCACGGCACGAGGGAATCGCCCTGATGTCCGCAGACCACCCCCGAAGCGATCAATCCCAGGACGCCCCGGCAGGGTCTCCGCCGGGCAAGATCGTGTTCCGCTGTCCCCAGGGCCACGGGATCAGCGTTCCGGCCGAGCATGTCGGAAAGAAGGGCCAGTGCCCGAAATGCCGGTCGATTTTCACCGTGCCTGCGGAGTCTGACCCGGAGGAAGTGGCCCGTCGCAGCCAGCGGAAATCGGCAGCCACGCATCGGCGTCCCGAATCGTCAGGCGAGCCTTCCGCCGAGCCACCCCCGGTGATCGGCCCGCCGCCGGAGGAGCCGGTCGATGCGGGGGAATCGGGCCCCGCGGTGTTTGTGCCCGATGCCGACGAGCCGGCGGTCGACCTGACGGAGGAGATCCGCATCGACGTGCAGTCGGGAGATGTCGGCGTTTCAGGAATCTATTCGGGGTCGGGTATCGGCCCGGAGTCGGAGGTCGCCTTTCCACTGCCGGAAGACGCCGCGGCCGAGCACGCCCATGTCACCGCCGAGTTGACCGAATGGCTCTGGCAGGAGAAACGGCACGGCGGCATCATCGAAATTCATCTCGAAGGTGGCTCGGCACCGATCCTGCCGACCTACTTCTATCCCCGGCTCTCCGGCGGCACCCACGGGGTGTTTGCCAGCGAGACCGCCGAGGGAACCGTGACCCTCACGGCGGTCGCCTGGCAGTCGGTTCAGAAGATCGTGGTCCGCAACGTCGACTCGGTGCCACCGGGATTTCTGGAGGTCGAATCGCCCGAGGAAGCCGACGAGCAGGAGCCGGAGTTTCCCGGCTGAGCCCGGCGGCAGTTCAGCCGGATTCGTCGAGATCAGCCTCGGTGATCATGGTGAAGTTCTTGCTGTTGAGCGTCTCGAGCCCCATCTCGATGTTGTCGACCATGATCGCCACCGCGGGCCTTCCCCGGGGATGGACCAGGATCGGATAGGCCTGAAGGATGTTCACCTCGGCCTGCAGCAGGGCGGTGCAGATCCGCAGCAACGGCTGCGAGCCATCGGGAAGCTCGACGCCGATCAGGTCGCTCTCCACGATCGCCAGCCCCGAGCGTTCGAGGATCTCACGGCCCTGCTCCGGGTGACTCAGCAAAAACCGCACGAAGGCGCACTCCCCCGCCTCGTTGATCGAGAGGGCCACGATCCGCACGTTCGAGCCGTCGAATCGCCGAAGCACCTCGAGCAGCTGCCCGACCCGGTTCTCCAGGAACACCGTGAACTGCCGCAAGGCCGGCCAGGATCGCCCACGGGCGGTCGCAAACCCCACGCCACTCCCCTCGCCGGCATCGTCGATGCTCACGCCAGACTCGTTTCTCGTGTGGGGGCGAAGGGTTGGGCTCGCGACGCGGGAGCGGCATTTCTCAGCGGTCTTCCGGCGGCCGCTGCCGCCACTGTTGTCTGCAACCAACGAAAGAATAGAGTCTTGCCAGGCTCCCGGTCAACGAAGCCCCAGCCAACGAGATGCCGCCCGATGCCGCAGCCGGTCCACGAGATGGAAATCCGCGTTCGTTATCAGGAAACGGACGGGCAGCGGCGGGTCCACCATGCCAACTATCTGACCTACTTCGAGATGGGCCGCACGGAAATGCTGCGGTCCCACGGCCGCACCTACAGGGCCTTCGAGGACGCGGGCCTGTTCATGGTGGTTGCGGAGGCGTCCTGCAAGTACCACGCCCCGGCGGAGTACGACGACCTGCTGACGGTGCGAACCCGGGTCGAGAAGATCGGGGCGGCCCACATCAAGCATGCCTACGAGGTGATCCGCGGCACCACGATCCTGGCCACCGGCTCCACGACCGTGGTCTGCGTCGATCCCGAGGGCAGAGTCCGCCGCCTGCCGGACTGGATGCTGGGGTGATGACGAAGGCGGCTCCCGAGAATTGCGAGTGGGCGAAGAGGGATTCGAACCCCCGACACCCTCGGTGTAAACGAGGTGCTCTGACCAGCTGAGCTATTCGCCCGGAGCATGCAATGTACCAGGTTCGTCTGCACGACACGGCCACCGGCGAATCAGCCACGCTGCTGCCGGGCCGTGGCTTTGCCTGCGCCGCGGCCCGTCTGGCCGCCCCGGGTGGCCTTCGCGAGGCAGTCTGGGCCCCCGAGGGTTTTTTGGAGGAGGCCGCCCGGCCGACCTCCGGCGGGATCCCGATCCTCTGCCCCTATCCCGGCCGGCTGGCGTCGACAACGATCGCTTTCGAGGGTCGTAGCTACCAGCTCGAGGGAGTTGATCCTCTCGCGCGGCCGATCCACGGCTTCGCCCACGACCGCTGCTGGCGGCTCTTGGAGGCGACGCCGCGTCGGGCGGTTGCGGAGTTTCTGCTGTCGCGTGATGCGGCCGACCGCCTGGGCCGTTGGCCGGCCGACTTCCGCCTCGAGGCTGTCTGGGAGCTGACCGAGGGCCGACTCGCTTGCCAATTGGCCCTCACGGCGTTGGGCAGGATGCCGGCCGCGTTGGGCCTGCACCCCTACCTGCCGCTGCCTGTCGCGGGCGGGGCGGGCTGCCGGCTCGAGCTGCCGGTGCGGCAATGGCAGCCCCAGCGAGACCTGCTGCCGTCGGGACCGCTCGAGCCGGCGTCCGCCGGCGGGCTCACCGACACTCTGCCGCTGGAGGGAGCGACGCTCGACGATGTCTTCACCGGCATCGTGGCCGACGCCGACGGGCAGGTCACCGCGTCGCTGATCGAGCCGGGCGGAACGGGGTGGTCGGTGCGGTTCGACCCGGTGTTCACCGCGATCGTGGTCTTCACGCCGCCGTCGGGGCGGGCGGTCTGCATCGAGCCCTATACCGTGCTGCCGGGAGCGGGCGGGTTTGAGGCCGACCGCGGCTGGCGGGTTCTCGAGACGGGCGAATCGCTCACCGCTTCGATGACGATTCAGCCGCGGCCGGGGCCGGCGGGCTGACCACGCGGATCCCAAGCTCCTCCAGCTGGGCCGGATCAACTCCAGCCGGAGCGCCGGTGAGCAGGTCGGCGGCTCGCTGGGTCTTGGGGAAGGCGATCACGTCGCGGATGTTGTCGAGCCCTCCGAAGAGCATCACCCAGCGGTCGATTCCCAGGGCGATCCCGCCGTGCGGCGGCGCCCCCGATTTCAACGCGTCGAGCAGGAACCCGAAGCGTTCCCTGGCGATCGCCTCGGAGAGCCCGATCAGCTCGAAGACCCTCTGCTGGATGTCACGGTCGTGGATTCGGATGGTCCCGCCGCCCGCCTCCGACCCGTTGATCACGAGGTCATAGGCCTGGGCCCGGCAGCGGCCCGGGTCGCTCTCGAGCAGTGGCAGATCCTCCGCTCTCGGCGCCGTGAAGGGATGGTGCATCGCCGTCCAGCCGCCCGTCTCGGTGTCGCGGGCGAACATCGGGAAATCGACCACCCACGAGCAGTGCAGGCTGCGGGGATCGTAGAGCTCCAGCTCACTGCCGAGGCGTTTCCGCAGGGCATGCAGAGCCTTGCAGCTGACCTCGAAGGAGTCGGCGACAAGCAGCAGCAGATCGCCGAAATCAGCACCGAGCCGCTCCCGCAGCTGCGTGTCGATCCCGCCGGCAAGGTTCTTGGCCACCGGCCCGGCAAGCCCCTCCGCCTCGACCTTCAGCCAGACGAGCCCCTTGGCCCCCGCGTCGATCGCGACCTCGGTGAGGGTGTCGAGATCCTTGCGGGAAAAGCGGCTCGCCGCAGCGGGCACGCGGATGCCGCGAACCCGTCCGCCGGCCTCGACCGCCCCGCGGAAGACGCGAAACTCGCTCTGGCCGGCGATGTCGGTGCAGTCGACCAGTTCCAGACCGAACCGCATGTCGGGGGCGTCGTGGCCGAAGCGTTCCATCGCCTCCTCCCAGCCGATCCGCGGCAGCGGCAGGGCGAGTTCGATCCCCAGAATCTCGCGGGCGGTGCGGGCTACCAGTGAGTCGATCACACCCATCACGTCGTCGGCCTCGACGAATGACATCTCGAGGTCGAGCTGGGTGAACTCCGGCTGGCGATCGGCCCGCAGGTCTTCATCGCGGAAGCAGCGGGCCACCTGCACGTAGCGGTCGAGCCCCGCCATCATCAGCAGCTGCTTGTAGAGCTGCGGCGACTGGGGGAGGGCGTAGAAGCTGCCATGTTCCAGCCGGGAGGGCACGAGGTAGTCGCGGGCGCCCTCGGGGGGGCTGCGGCCGAGCATCGGCGTTTCAACCTCGATGAAGCCGTTGTCATCGAAGTGGTCCCGCATCAGTTTCACCATCCGGTGCCGCAGTTCGAGGTTGTGCTGCATCGCGGGCCGGCGGAGGTCGAGCCAGCGATGGGCGAGGCGAATCTCCTCACCGGGCAGTTCGCTGCTGCCAGGCTGAAAGACGGGGGTCTCGGCTTCGGAGAGGATCTCGAGCTCCCGGCAGATGACCTCGATCCCACCGGTGGGCAGCTTGGGATTGAGCGTTCCCTCCGGCCGCGGGTCGACCCGGCCCACCGCTCGGATCACCCATTCGGGTCGCACCCGGTGGGCCGCCGCGAGGACCGCCTCGCCGCTCTCGGGCCCGACCACCACCTGGGTGCGGCCGTGCCGGTCGCGGAGGTCGATGAAGATCACCCCCTTGTGGTCGCGGACACGATCGACCCAGCCGGCCAGGGCGACATCCGTGCCGGCGGCGGCAGGTCGCAGTTCTCCGCAGGTGTGGGTTCTCAGCAAGGCTCGGCTCCAGGACGCTCGGCGGGGAGGGGGAATGCTACTCGAAGATGCCCAGCACCAGCAGCGTCACCCCCAACAGCCCGGCGATTCCCGCGAATCCCAGGCCGACCCAAATCACGATTGACGTGTTTGCCGCCAGGGACGACGCGGCAAACAGGCCGCCGAGAATGGTGGCCGCGGAGACCACCGTGAGGGCCAGTGCGATCCAGGCAAGCACGCTGGTCATCGTGAGCGGGAACCCTCAACGCCCACGCCCGCGGGGAGCCGCGAGGCTCCGAAGGTGAACTGCATCTGCTGGTCGGCCTCGTCCTCCGAGGAGAGCTCGCGAAAGAGCATGCTCGGCTGGATGTCGCGGTTGTGCTGGTATTTGTCGCTGGCGTACTCGGTGATGTCGCCGGTGATCTGGTGGAAGAAGATCTGGCAGATCGGCACATTGGGATAGATCTTCACCGGCTGGACCGCGAACATCTCGAGTGTCCAATAGCCGGAGAAGCCGACGTCCCCGAAGCCGGCGGTGACGTGCACGAACAGCCCCAGCCGGCCGATCGATGAGCGGCCTTCGATCATCGGCACCAGGTTGTGGGTTTCGGTGCGTTCGCTGGTGCGGCCGAGGTAGAGCTGGTTCGGCGTGAGCACCAGGCCGTCCTCCGGAATCGCCACCCGCTGCACGCGGTTGCTCTTTCGCATGTCGAGCACCACCTCCTCGTAGACGAGCAGTTCGTCGTGGAGGGAGAGGTTGTAGCTGTTGGGATTGAGGCGACTCTCATCGTAGGGCTCGATGAAAATGTTGGTTCCCAGTTGCTGCTTGATCTCGTTCCCTGAGAGGATCATGGCAGGGTCCCCGAAAGGTGGCGGCGGCGAAGTGTCGTGAAACGTGACCTTGTTCCCGGCCCTGAAGAGTCTACATTTTTTCAGAAATCTTCCCATCGCCCCCACGAGTCATGTCCGCAGCGGGGCACCGCATGGCCCGCCTTCTTCGCGGGGTGGTAGGCTTGGCGACGAGGTCAGAGCATGCAAAACCCCATCCCGGACGTCGTCGAGCCCTACGATCCGCTGTACCTGGCGGGAATCGAGAAGTTCAACGAGTGCGACTACTATGAAAGCCATGAGCTCTGGGAGGAACTCTGGACCGACTATCGCGGCCCGTCCCGGCAGTTCTACCAGGGGCTCATCCAGGCCGCGGTAGCCCTCTATCATTTCGGCAACGGAAATATCCGCGGGGCCCGCAAACTGCACGGCTCGGCCCGCGGATACCTCGAACCCTACCGTCCCCGCCACCGCGGGCTCGACCTGGACCATTTCCTGGAGGCCTTCGACCGCTGCCTGGCCGAGGTCGCCGCGAGCACCGAGAACTTTCCCGAGATCGAACTCGACCCCGAATTGCTGCCGGAGATCCATCTCGATCCGCCGCCTGGTGATCCGCCGCCCGGCGAGTGATCAAAGCTTTCCGGCTGGACGTCACGATTCATGTCCGACGAGCCATTCGCCTTCTCACCCGAGCATTTTTCCGGCCTGGCGCGGGTCTTCCCGCTGCCAAACCTCGTGATGTTCCCCCACGTCATGCAGCCGCTGCACATTTTCGAGCCGCGGTATCGGGCGATGCTCGAGGAGGCGATGGAGGATGACCGGCTGATCGCGATGGGCCTGCTCGCTCCCGGGGCCGAACAGCAGCAGGAGGGCCGGCCCACGCTGCGAAACACCGCCTGCCTGTGCCGGGTGGCGACCCACCAGCGGACCGAGAAAAACACCTACAACGTGCTCCTGCTGGGGGTGCGGCGGCTGCGGCTGGTGCGGGAACTGCCGCCCAAGAAGCTCTTCCGCGTGGTGGAGTCGGAGATTCTCGACGACGTGATGCCCCCGGGTGTGGCCGACGCCTCCCTGGAAACGCTCCAGCGGAGGCTGCTCTCGGCCTTCAAGCGGGTGTTGCCCAAGATCCCCGACGCCTTCGAGCAGCTCGATCAGCTCCTCGGAAGCCAAATCACCCTCGGCATGCTCTCCGACATCGTGGCCTACACCGTCGATCTCGACCTCGAGGCCAAGGTCCGGCTGCTCGGCGAGTGCGACGTGCTCCGCCGCACGGCGATTTTGCTCGAGGCGATCGAGGGTCGCATCCCGGGCGGGTCGTCGAGGCCCTTCCCGCCGGAGTTCAGCGTCAACTGATCCGGCCTGCCGCCGCGCGGAGCCCGTCGGCTGGTAGACTGCAAGGAATCGGCTGCGGTCACTCGCGACTGGCGGCCGCGTTCGGCGTTTTCCCCCCCTGTTTTTTCCTGCACCTGATTGAAACCCGGCATGGACCCCGCGAGCGTGGAACCCCCCGATGCCACAGCCAACGGCGAAAGCCGTGGTGCCCCGCGTGGAAACCGTCCCGCCAGCGGGGGCGTGGACGGTCCGCGGATCGAGCGGGCGGTGCGGGAGATCCTGCTGGCAGTCGGCGAGAACCCCGACCGCGAGGGGCTGCACGAGACCCCCGGCCGCGTGGCGAGGATGTATGCGGAACTCTTTTCCGGAATCCATGAGGATCCACGCGTGCACCTCCGCAAGGCCTTCACCGAAAAGTATGACGAGATCGTGCTCGTTCGAGACATCGCCTTCAACAGCATCTGCGAGCATCATCTGCTGCCCTTCATGGGCCACGCCCACATCGGCTACATGCCCAGCGGACGGGTGGTCGGCCTGAGCAAACTCGCCCGCGTGGTGGAGGGCATCGCCCGGCGGCCACAGGTACAGGAGCGAATGACGGAGACGATCGCCGATTTGATCATCGACGAACTCGGGGCCCGGGGTGCGGCGGTGGTGGTCGAGGCCTCGCACACCTGCATGACGATCCGCGGCGTGCGTCGTCCCGGCAGCCTCTGCGTGACCTCGGCGATGAAAGGGATCTTCCGCTCCAACCTCTCGAGTCGGGCCGAGGTGATGTCGCTGATCTACGGCGGGCGTGCATCATGAGCCGGCCGCGGCGATTTCCGTGGCGGGGCCGAGCCGGATGAGCCTGCTCGTTTCCTTCCTCTGCCGCTTCGGATGGGGAATGTGCGTCGGCCTGCTGCTGACGCCGGCGACGGTGCCGCCGGGCTTCTTCCGGGTGAACCTGCTGGTGGTTCTCGGGCTGGCCACGCTTGCGTCCCTGGCCACCGCCGCGGCGGTGCCAGATTTGCCCTGGTGGCTGCCGGCGACCGCTGCGGTGGCGGCCTGGATCGGCGGGGTGCTCTGGCTGGCGATGCGGGTGCGGCCGGCGAGGGTCGCCACCCTCGTTGCGGCGGTCTGCCTGGCCGCCGCCGCCTGGCGGGTGGAGGGGATCGGCCGGGGCGGACTGGCAGCGGCGGCCCTCGGCGGCGGCGGGCTTGTCTCGGGCCTGCTGGTCGGGCTCACGGTGCATGCGATGCTGCTTGGTCACTGGTACCTCAATGCCCCGGGCATGCGGGTCGATATCCTCGACCGGATGGTCCGCTGGACCCTGCTTGCCTGGGCCTTGGCGGCAGCCCTCGCGACCGCCGGGCTGCCGTCGCTGTTTGCCGAGGCCGGCGATCCGCCCACGATCGCCCTGGCAGGGCTCCGGTGGCTCTCGGGCCTGGTGGGGCTCCCGATCCTGCTGGTGATGAGCCGCCGGACCCTGGAGATTCCCAACACCCAAAGTGCCACGGGTATTCTGTATGTGGCCTGCCTGGCAGCGGTGTCAGGCGAACTGACCGCGCAGCTGCTTGCCGAACGGGCCGGCTGGCCGCTGTGAGCTTGCGACCGCATCCTCCGGAGAACCGATGGAGATCAGTTTCAGCTGCCCGAAGTGCGGCCGCGGGGTGCGGATCGACGGCCTTGAGGGCCGGGCGTCTGTCGGCTGTGAGGCCTGCGGCTGGTCGGCGACAGTGCCGGCCGGCTCGGTCTCGGCAGGACGTGTCAGGCGGTGCGTGGTCTGCCCGAGCGACGAACTGTTTGTCCGCAAGGACTTCCCGCAGCGGGTCGGGTTTTGGATCGTCGTCGCCGGCTTCGCCGCAAGCTGCGTGACCTGGGGCCTGCAGCGGCCGCTGTGGACCTTTGCGATCCTCTTCGGGACCGCGACGGTCGATGTGGTGCTCTATCTTCTCGTGGGCGACTGTCTCTCCTGCTATCGCTGCGGGGCCCGCTATCGCGGACCGGGAATCACCGCCCGACATGCCGCCTTCGACCTCGAAACCCACGAAAAGCACCGCCAGGTTGTGGCGAGATCCCCGGCTGCCGCGGCGGTCGACAGCCGGGAGCACCGCTAGGGCCGCGGCCGGCCAGCCGGAGGGCAGAGCATCCATGCAGCCGGAGCGAGATCGCATCGAGGAGGATCTGCGGGGCATCGTGGGGGGCGAGGTGCTCTGCGACGAACACTCCCGCTCGCTCTACGCGACCGACGCGAGCCTCTTTGAGATCATGCCGCTGGCGGTGGTGCGGCCTCGCGGCACGGCGGACGTGGCGGCCACGCTCGGCTGGGCGGCCGAGCATGGTATCCCGGTGCATGCCCGCGGCGGCGGCACCAACATCGCCGGCTCGGCGATCGGCCGCGGGATCGTGATCGACTGCTCCCGCTGGATGCGTCGGATCATCGCTGATGAGTCGGATGGGACCACTGTGCGGGTTCAGCCCGGGGTGGTGGCAGCCCAGCTCGACAGTTTTCTCGCCGCCCGCGGGCGGCGGCTGGGGCCCGATCCGGCCACCGCGGCGGTGACGACGATCGGCGGCATGATCGGCCGAGACACCTCCGGGAGCCGTTTCCTTCGCTACGGCAGCCTGCGGGAGAGGCTCGTTTCGGCGGAGGTCGTGCTCGCCGACGGCTCCGTGCATCGGCTCGAGGCGGTTGAGCCGGCCACCGGCCCCTCCCACGAGCCCCGCCGCTCTCACCCGCCTGCAGGGATCGCGGCCCGGCTGGAGCGAATTCTCTCGGCCCACCGCGGGGTGATCCACCGCGGCCAGCCGCCCTCGCGGGCGACCCACGGCGGCTACCGGCTGCACGACCTGGAGTCGGGCGGGCGGATCGACCTGCCACGGCTGCTGTGTGGCAGCGAGGGGACGCTCGGAATCGTCACCGAGGCCACGCTCCGCTCGCTGCCGGAGCCGACCGCCACAGTCGTCGGGCTGGTCTTCTTCGATTCCCTCGAGAAGGCGGTCGGCCGGGTTCCGCAGCTGCAGTCGTTCAAGCCCAGCAGCTGCGACCTCTTCGATAAGCGGCACCTGGCCCTGGCCCGTTCGGCCGAGGTGGCCTTCGACCTGATGATTCCCCGCTGGGCTGAAGGCTGTCTGCTGGTGGAATTCACCGATGACAATCCAGCAGACTGCCGGGAACGGCTCGCCGCCGCCTTCGGCAGGCTGCAGGCGACCCCCGGGCTCGCGGTGGAGTCGCACATCGCCGATGACGATGACGACGCTGCCTTTTTCTGGAGGCTCTCGCGAAACGTGGTCTCGACCCTGCACGGTGTCCGCGGTGCCACTCCGGCGGTGGCCTTTGTGGAGGATATCTCGATCCCGCCGCCGCTGTTGGCCGATTTTCTCTCCAGACTGCAGGCCGCGATGAAGCGGTGCGGTGTGACGGCGATGCTCTTTGGCCATGCCGGCCACGGCCAGCTGCACGTGCGTCCCTTCATCGACATGCGGGTCGCCGAGGACCGCGAGCGGCTGGCGAGGTTCGCCGATCTGCTGTACGGCCATGTCGTCGAACTCGACGGCTCGTTCGGCGGGGAGCAGGGCCTGGGGCTCTCGCGGACCGCCGCCTTCGAGGCCTTCTTTCCCGAACTCGCCGGGGTGTTCCGCGAGGTGAAGGCCTGCTTCGACCCCGCGGGCATTCTCAATCCCGGGCGGATCGTCGGCGGCCAGGGCAGCCCGCTGGAACGCTTTCCCCGCACGCTACCGGCTGCCGCGAACATCGAGCCGATGCTCACCTGGACCGCCGGAGAGCTGACCGACGAGCTTGCCGCGTGCAACGGCTGCGGCGGCTGTCGCAGCCTCGCCGGCGATCCCTGGCGGAGCGACGCGGGGCGGATGTGCCCCCTCTACCGCGAAAGCCCCTGCGAGGAGGCCTCGCCCCGGGCCAAGGCCAACCTGCTGGCCCGTGGGCTCGCCAACCCCGGGGGCGAAACCAGCCTCGACGCCGACGAGGCCCGCCGGATCGCCGAACTCTGCGTCAACTGCCACCAGTGCCGCATCGATTGCCCCTCGGGCGTGGACATTCCGGCGGTGGTCATGGAGATCAAGGGCAATCATGCGGCCACCAACGGGCTCACCTGGGGCCGCTTTGTGCGGTCGCGGGTCGACACCCTCTCGGCGGTCGGTGGCCGCCTCGGTCCGCTCGCCAACTGGGCTTTGGCCAATCCGCAGGCCCGCTGGGTCGCGGAGAAAACCCTCGGCATCGCGCGGGGCCGCAAGCTGCCCGTCTTCACCGGCAACCGCCTGCTGCGATGGGCCGCTCGCCGCGGACTCACGCGGCCCTCACGACACGGCGGGCCGCGGGTCATGCTCTTTCTCGATACCTACGCCCGCCGTCACGACCCGTCGCTCACCCAGGCCCTCGTGGCGGTGCTCGAGCACAACGGGATCGGGGTCTACATCGATCCGCGACAGGTGGCTTCGGGCATGCCGATGGTCTCCGAGGGAGACCTTGCCGCCGCCCGCCGCCTCGCTCGCCGCAACCTGCGGATTCTCTCCGAGGCGGTGCGGCAGGGCTACCGCATCATCGCCACCGAGCCTTCGGCGGTGACCTGCCTGACCCACGACTACCCGCTCTTGGTCGACGACGAGGAGGCTCAGCGGGTGGCCATGGCCACCGGCGACGCCACGGCCTTCCTGCTCGAGATGCACCGCGAGGGCCGGCTGCGGCTCGATTTCAAGCCGTTGGCCACGCGGCTGCTCTACCACACCCCCTGTCACGTGCGGCTGCATAACGGCACGAGCCCTGCGGAGCACCTGCTGAGGCTCGTGCCGGGCCTGCATCTCTCGACGGCTCCGCGGGGCTGCTCGGGCATGGCGGGCAGCTTCGGTCTCGTCCGCGAACACTACCGCACGAGCCTGCGGGTCGGCCGGCCGTTGGTGCAGGCGATGCGGGCGGCGGCGATCGCCGCCGGCGTGACTGAGTGCTCCGCCTGCCGGATGCAGATGGAGCAGGGTACCACCAAGCCGGTGGTCCATCCGGTCAAGCTGCTGGCTCGGGCCTACGGCTGCCTCGGCGGGCTCGACGGTCTGCTCGCCTCGGCGAGCGGGCGGCTGACAACCAGTGAGACAACCCTCAGCGGAGGTTAGAATCGATGGATCGTTCCACCAGCGGCGAGTCGCGACAGTTCGTCACCGTGCGGCTCTTCGCCGGCATGGCTGAGGCAGTCGGGGCCCGTTCGCTTCAACTGGACTGGCGGGGCGGCACGGTCGCCGAACTCCGACGGAGGATTGCCGGTGACTCGCCGGCGGCAGGCGGCTTGCTCCACCGCAGCGCGGTGGCCCTCGGCGAGGTCTATGCCAACGACGACGACGAGGTTCCTCCGGGGGCCGAGGTGGCAATCATTCCGCCGGTCAGCGGCGGCTAGCAGAGGAGAAGGCGTGCACGGCATCGATCTCGACTCCCCGTCTCCACGGCAGGCCGCCGCTGCGGTGCGGCTGGTCGCGACGCCGATCGATACCGCGGCCCTGCTGGCCGAGGCTGGCAGCGACGATGCGGGGGCCACCGTGCTCTTCGTCGGCACCACCCGCCGTCACACCGGCGGATCGACCACGGCCTGGCTCGAGTATGAGGCCCACCATGACCTGGCAGCGGCGCGATTGGTCGCCATCCGGGAGGAGGCGATGCGGCGATTCGGCCTTCGGAGGTGCCTGCTTGTGCACCGGCTCGGCCGCGTGGGGGTGGGGGAGGCGAGCGTGGCGGTGGTGGCTTCCTCGGCCCATCGTCGTGAGGCCTTCGCCGCGACGGAGTGGCTGATGGAGGCCCTCAAGCGATCGGTGCCGATCTGGAAATGCGAGGGACGCGACGACGGCTCGTGGAGCTGGGTGCACGAGGGCGGGAGGCCGGAGCCATGAGCGACGACTCACGCCGCAGGCCTCAGAGACGACACGCTGACCGACGGCTGATCGACAGCTTCGGCCGTCGGCACACCGATCTGCGGGTCAGCGTGACCGACCGCTGCAACATCCGCTGCAGCTACTGCATGCCCGCCGAAACGCTCTTTCTCCCGCGGGAGGACCTGCTCAGCTACGAGGAGATCGTTCGCGTGGTGCGGGCGGCGGCCTTGCTGGGCATCCGCACGGTTCGGCTGACCGGCGGCGAACCGCTCGTCCGCCGCGATCTTCCCGCGCTCGTCTCGGGCCTGGTGGCGATCGAGGGAATCGACGAGGTGGCCCTGACCACCAACGGCATCCTGCTGGCAGAACATGCCGCGGCTCTGGCGAGGGCGGGCCTGAACCGGCTCAACGTCAGCCTCGATGCGTTGCGGGAGGATCTCTTCGAAGCGATCACCCGCCGGCCGGGGCTCGACCGCGTGCTGTCCGGCATCGCCGCGGCGAAGCGGGCGGGATTTGAGAACATCCGGGTGAATGCCGTCTCGATCCGCGGGCTCACCGAGTCGCAGATCGTGCCGCTGGCCCGCTTCGCCCGCCGCGAGGGGCTGCACCTGCGATTCATCGAGTTCATGCCGCTCGACGCGGAGCAGGGCTGGTCGGCCGGGCAGGTGCTCTCGGGGGCCGAGGTGCGGGAGATTCTCAAACGGGAAGTCGGGCCCCTGCTTCCGCTGGAGCGGACCGATCCCGGGCAGCCGGCGGTCGACTACCGCTACGTCGATGCCGGCGACGAGCAGGGGCCCGGCAGTCTGGTCGGCTTCATCGATCCGGTCAGCCAGGCCTTCTGCGATCGCTGTGACCGCCTGCGGCTCACCGCCGAGGGGATGTTTCGCAACTGCCTCTTCTCGACCGAGGAGTGGGACGTGCGGGCACTGCTTCGTGACGGTGGCGGCGACGAACAGATCGCCCTCATGTTGTGCCGTTGCCTGTCGGCCAAGCGGGCCTCGCATGGCATCGGCGAGCCGGGCTTCGTCCGCCCGGAGCGGGCGATGTACCAGATCGGGGGCTGAGGGATGCCACACGAATCCGACCATCCACGCCGTCGTTACTGCGATCAGGCCGCCACATCGTGGCCGAAGCCAACGGCGGTGCTCGATGCCTGGCAGGACGCGGCCGCGAGGCTCGGGGCCACCGCCGGCCGCGGGGTCTACCGCGAGGCGGTCGAGGCTGGCGACATTCGCGAGGCTGCACGCCGCCGTTTTGCAGCTCTGCTCAACGTCGATCCAACGCGGGTGGCCCTGCCCGGATCGGCGACTCTCGGGCTGAACATTGCCCTCCACGGCCTGCTCGCAGAGGGCGACCACGCGATCGGCACCGCCGCCGATCACAACGCCACCCTGCGGCCGCTGGCCTGGCTCACCGCCCGCGGCCGAATCCGTTCTACGATCGTGCCTTGCGATGCGACCGGCCTGGTCGACCCCGACGCGATCGCCTCGGCCTGGAAGCCCCGCACGCGGCTGGTGGTGCTCTCTCACGCCTCCAACGTCACCGGCCGCCTGCAGGACGTGGCCGCCGTGGCCGCCGTGGCCCACCGTCACGGCGGGCTGGTGGTGCTCGATGCGGCCCAGTCGGCCGGGGTGGTGCCGCTCGACCCGGCCCGGCTGGGTGCCGACCTGGTCGTGGTACCAGGCCACAAGTGGCTCCTCGGCCCGTGCGGGATCGCCTGTCTGTGGGCCAGGGAAGGTGTCGAGCCTGATCCGCTCATTCAAGGTGGCACCGGCAGCGGCAGCGACCACGCGGCGATGCCCGAGTCGTTCAGCGAACGGTACGAGGCCGGCACGCCCGACGTCCCGGCAGCCGCGGGATTCAACGCCGCCGGCAACTGGTGGGCTGCCGCAGGTGCTGACGGCATGGCGGCCGCGGCCCGCCTTGCCGAGGCCTGCCGCCGGGGTCTCGCGGAGCATGCCGGCGTGCGTGTCTGGGCATCGGCGGAGGGCCCGCCGATTGTGAGTTTCGTGGTGGAGCACTATGATCCTGCGGAAGTGGCCCTGATGCTCGAACAGGCCGCCGGCGTGCAGGTTCGCAGCGGTTACCACTGTGCCGCCGGGATCCACGGGCATCTCGGCACGCCTGCCGGGACGGTTCGTGCCAGCTTCGGACCGTTCAACACGGCCGACGATGTCGAGGCGATTGTCGATGTCGTCGGTCGGATCGCCTCTGCGGGAGTCTGCTGATGGGTATCCGCGAGAAGAATTCCTCCCGGGCCGACGTCAACGGCGTTTGGTATGCCGACGGCCTTCGTTTTCGTTGCACCCAGTGCGGCGACTGCTGCACCGGCAGCGAGGGCTATGTGTGGGTCAACCAGCAGGAAGTCGATTCGCTCGCCGCAGCCTGCGGAATGACAGCGGAGGACTTCGAGCGGAAGCATGTGCGGCGGGTGGGGATTCGTCGTTCACTCAAAGAGCGGGCCAACGGCGACTGCGTGCTTCTCGATGCGAAGACCCGTCGCTGCACGGTCTACGATGTCCGGCCGCGGCAGTGCCGGACCTGGCCGTTTTGGGATTCCAACCTGCGGTCGCCGCGGGCCTGGGCGGAGGCGGCGGAGGCCTGTCCGGGCTGCAACAAGGGCGATCTCGTCCCGCTCGAGCAGATCGTCGAGCAGGCTGCCAAAATCCGGATCTAATCCGCACCGGGCGTCGACCGCCGCGTCCCCAGCAGTCCGGTGCGTCCCCAGTAGGCCGGTGCGTCCCCAGTAGGCCGGTGCGTCCCCAGTAGGCCGGTGCGTCCCGCACCGGCTCAGCCCGCAGGAAGCCGGCTGTCTGTAAGCCGCCGGGCCAGGAAGGCCCGCTCGGCGCGAAAGACCAGCCAAGGCCCGCTTGGCGCGAAACACAAGCTCAGGGGGAGCCCGAGCCGTCTCGCCGGACGTTTGCCTCGGCCATCCGGGCCTCGGCTCACTCGAGCTTTCTCGCTCTCGGGCCTCCAGGCCCTCCGCTCGCCAGCCACGCCGGCTCGAGCGGCATGGGGTCCCCCCTCGCGGGGCCCCCGGGCGCCGGTGGCCGCTCTTTGTAATCTATATGTCGGAACATCTCGATATGTCAATCCAGAAATTCCGTCCCCAGTAGGCCGGTGCGGCCCGCACCGGCGTAGGCCGGTTGCGCTGCAACCGGCCCAGCCGGCAGGAAGCCGGCTGCTCCACAAGCCGCCGGGCCCGGACGGCCCGCTCGGCGCGAAAAACCAGCGCCGCAACCGGCTCTTGCTCTTCGGAGCTTGAATTGAGTGCTGGCTGGTCCCGTGATGCTCGGGG
>CAZRKH010000021.1:0-25475 GCA_964600785.1 uncultured Chitinophagaceae bacterium | reverse complement strand
CCCGCGTTCCAGGCCCGCGTAGCAGACTGTAAAACAAGTCTGCCGCCGTAGGATGCGGCGATCGGCGACCCCCAAAAACTTTGCCGGGGCTTTGGGCGGATAGCATGCAGCACGCCGGCTGGTTCACGACGAGCTGTCGCCGAAGAGCCTGCCCTGGAGGGCGAGGGGGGCGATGCACTCCGGCCCGTCGTGCCTGACATTGTTGACCCGCGTGCTCACCGGGCGGACCGCAAGCAGGCCCGATGGCGGCTGGAGCACCTGCTGGAGCACCGCCGGCTCCGGTGGATCCGCCGCAAGCCACGCCGCAAACAGTTCGGGGGCGACGATCACCGGCATCCGTTCGTGGAATGGCCGCATGAATTCGTCCGCCTCGCGGGTGAGGATCGTACAGGTTTCCAGCGGCTCGTCCTGCTTTTCCCAACGCTCCCAAAGACCGGCGAACCCGAAGGGACCGCCTGAGTGAAGCGAGAAGTAACAGGGCTGCCTGCGGCCGTCGATGACCTGCCACTCGTAGAAGCCATCGGCCACCACCAGACAGCGGCGGTGGCGAAAGGCGGCCCGGAAGGCAGGCTTGCTTGCGGCAGTTTCCGAACGGGCATTGACCAGACGGTTGCCGATCGCCGCCTCATCGGCCCAAAAGGGCACCAGCCCCCATCGCAGGCCGACGAGCTCCCGTTCGCCTGCGGGTCGTTCCCGCACGGCAAGCACATCCTGCGAGGGCGCGATGTTGTACCGCCGTGGCAGTCCCGCAGGCACACTCACGCCGAAGCGACGTGCGATCGCCTCGGAGTCTGCGGCGAGGGTGTAACGTCCGCACATGTCGGGATTGTAAGCAGGCGGGCGGCGTCCGGGTCTCGGCCGGCCTCTCCAGCCGGCCTCTACCGCTGTGATTTTTCGAGCAGTTCCCGCATGCCGCGACCCATCGCCTGGCCGACGTTGAGGTAGGTCTCGGCGTTTTGGTTGTAGTGATAGCCCTGGTTCTTGGGCGATTCCTCGGCCGGATGCCAGAAGTCGCGGGTTTCCACGCTCTTGACGGTGCCGGCAAACTCCGGGTGCTTCCCCGTCACCCCGTCGACAGCCAGTTGGGCCTCGGCGATCTTCAGGAAGTTGCCCTCCATCGCCCGCCCGTCAAAGCCGATCGTGGCCACCACAAAGGGAGCCTGGGGGGCATTGAAATCCTTCCGCAGTGCCGCAATCAGTTGCACCAGGTTTTTCTCGTAGTTCGCGGTGTGGACATCGCTGCCGGAGTCTTTGTGGCCCTGCCACCAGCCGAAGCCCGCGATCTCGTAGCCCCGGCCCTTCCAGTGGGGAAAGTTCTCATCGAAGTTGGCAAGCACCTCCTTGGCGGCGTTGAAGCAGTCGTCGTACTGTTTGCCGGCGTACCAGTCGATCTTCTCGGGCTGAGTGTCCTTTTCCCACCGCGGTGCCGGATCTTTGTAGCCGGCGTAGATCCAGGTCGTGCCGTCGTCGTCGGTCTGTTCAAACCGCTCGCTGCCCGGCGGGAGGAAATCCCAGCCGAGTGAGCGGTTGCCCTGGGAGGCCTTGAGCACGAGCACCGGGCGGTCGTGGAAGTTGCCCATCACCCAGCCAAAGCCGAGTTCGGGGCCAATCTGGCCGCCAGACGCTCCGCAGCCGACGCTGAGCCACTTGTTGGCTCCGGCGGTGACCACGCCCTTGTACCAGACGTCACTCCGCGAGGCCCAGTTGCCATCGGCATCGAGCAGCTCGGGATACCTGCCCTCCTGCTTGACGACGGTGGTCAAGGTTCCGGGGATGTCCTGCCGGGCATACCAGCCAAGGCCGTTGGCCTGGCTGTTGAGGTAGATGATTCTGAAGGGCACCTCCGCCTCGGCCTCGAGTTTGATCGGCGTCGAGCTTGCGGTCCCACCAGGCTCCTTGCGGTGAACCTCCCGGCCGGCGACGTGCATGATGTTTTCAGTCGAACTGCCATAGCCGGGTCGGAATTCATAGACGCCGCGCTGCGGCATCCGGATTCGGCCGCGGACCACCTGCACGCCCCCACCGGGATAGGGCGAGGGATCGACACCGCCAAACCGCTCGAGCTTCAGCGTCGTCGTCGGCTCGAGCCGATCGTAGTCGGCCTTGGCGTCGTACTCGCCTGGGTAGACCGAGAGCACCGGTTCGATGAACTCGCTGCCCCAGCGGACCCCGCCCCCATCGACCTGGCCGATCCCGACCATGTTGGACTGCCCGGAAAGGACATAGACGAGCACCGGGCCGTCAGCCAGGGGCTCCGCCGCGGCGGAATCGGCCGCGAAAGCCGGCTGCCCGACCGCAAAGGCGACAAGGAGGCAGGCGACAGCGAGGGGTGCCGGGCCGGGGCGACACGGCAAGGCCGCGGAACATGGAAAGAACACTGAGCCGACCGACCGGCCGGCCCGCGGCAGAATCGAGAACATGAGGTATCAGCTCCAGGCAGAGGGCGGGGGCACGCTGGCAGCGGCAAGTGCTTCGAGACACGGAGTATCGACTCGCCACGATGGCCACGCAATTGCCAAAGATCCTGTTTTCTCGACATTGTGTCATTGTTTTCGAAAATCCGGAGCTTCCCGGCCCGGGAAATGCGGCCTCACGAGATCCTCACAAAACGCGGCCCCTTCTCACGGAAAATTCATCCGGTTTGGGTGGTGACTCTGGCTAAAATGTCGTGCGATGGCCTTCGCTATCCGACACGCTCTGGAACTCATCCGATGCGATCGTTCACGCTCCTCCCGCGACCTGCCCAAGTTGTGTGCTTCGCTGTCGCGTTGACCGCCGCGTTGTCGGCGACCGGCCGCGGGGCGACGCTCTACTCGCTCGACGCTTCGCAAGACGCCACGGGTGACTTCCGCCTGGCCCAGATCGGCAACAACATCGGCGGCGAGGGCGAGCAGGCACATCAAAACTTCAGCCACAACGCCTCGGATTCGGCCCTCGAACTGACCGGCCGATACAACCAGGACCGCACGGTGGTTCTCGACGTGCCCCTCGACACGCCGCCGAGCGGCTGGCTGCCGGGCTACATCGCCGGCGACGTGGCGGTGGCGATGACCTTCGGCTATGCAAATTCGTCAAGTGCTTCGAATTCCGACGTCATCCTTTCGCTGCGTCAAGCGGTGGGAAACACGAGCTCCGGAGCGGGATTCAACACCTATCCCAACTACTTCGTCCGCCTGCTCGACAACGAAACGTTCACGCTCAATCGCTACAGCGGCTACAGCACCATCGTCGAACTCGCCTCGCAGTCGATCAGCGGGCTGTCCGGCTCATCGAGCTACGACCTGACGTTTTCCGCGATTGACGATGGTGGCTCGGTGGTGCTCACGGCGGAACTCTTCGAGGACGGCAGTTCCCGCAGAAAACTCTCGTTCACGGACAGTTCGCCGATCGCCGGTGGCTACGTGGGCATCGGCGGCGGCCAGGGGTCGGTCAACAATGGCACCTTCGAGGGGATTCTCGTGAGCGGGTTCGACGTGTCGACGGTGGCGGCCGTCCCCGAACCGGCGAGTCTTGGCCTGCTGTTTGCCGCCGCCGCCATGGCCTGCGTGTGCCGGCGTCGATGGTGAACCACCGCGGTGGGCGGTTTGCTCTTCCGCGGTGACACTGGTGCTCACCCTCGGCCGATCTGCTTCCGGCCGGCATGCGGCCACCCGTGAGCCTCCTCTGTCCGCCCACGCGTCGAGAACGGCCCGAGCATCCGGCAGGCTCAGGAACCGCTCGCAATCGAGCAACCCGCTGCGACGCTCGATCCAGATCCGCACCGCAGCGGTACGTCGGCAGCGGAGAAAAATTTGTTCCGATGGGTGCCCGTCGAGAGTAGACTCTCGGGATTCGCTTCAATTCTCGCAGCGAAAGGCACGACACCATGACCACATCCTTGTCGATTGCCGTCGGCTGCGTCGCTCGCATCGCCGTCGCGACGCTTGCCTTCATGGCGACGGCGGTGTCGGCCAACGAGATTGCCTACCCGGCCGCCGACTTCGCCAAGCTCGACACCTTTGAGGCCCTCAACATCGAGGAAGCCGACAAGCTCTTCGCCAAGGGTGACTTCACGGGGGCCTACGCCGGCTACCGAGCCCATTCGCTCGAATACACGAAGAGCGCGGCCCTCCCCTATGTGCTCCTGCGGATGGGCCGCTGTCTCCACCGGCTCGACAAGCGCAACGCGGCGATCAAGGCCTATCAAGACGTGATCGACTATTTCCCAAACGACGTCGTCTACGCGGCCGCGGCGCTCTACCGCATCGGCGAGTGCCACGGGCAAAACGGCGAGGATGCGAAGCAGACCGCGGCCTGGGCGAAGCTCGTCAAAGACGACGACTACGTGTCGCAGCCCCAGGCTGGCTCGGCCCTCACATTCCTCGCCAAGCGGATGGCCGGACTCGGCAAGTTTGACGAGGCGGTGGAGTATCAGTGGCGGACAGCCGTCACCTTCCTGAAGTCAAATCCGCAGGCCGCCGAACAGGGGCGGCGGGAAGTGATTCACCATTATGCGATCCGTTCACCGAATCATGACAAACTCGAGGAGTTTTACACGGCGGCCGGCGGGTTTGATGGCCGGGCACAGAAGGTCGACGATCCTGAGAACGATGCTCGCTATTGGAGTACCGTGCTAGCCGCCGCCACCGGTGCGGCCGGCGATCTCCGCGAGCAGGCCTGCCGCTACTGGACGGCCAAAATCGGCAGCCGGTTTCCCGAGGATGACAAACTGCGGAAACTGGCCTGCGACGTCCAGCTTGGCAGCGACAACGACTCGGCGGGCTGGCTGGCTCGCATGGAGAAGCAATTCGCCTCCAAGCCGGCCACCCTCGACCGGGTGTTTCAGTGGTGCGAGTGGCTCCGCCGCGACCCGCAGATGGCACAGGATTTTTACGCCAGGCACGGTCGGCCACTCACCTCGGCCCTCACCGATCAGGCCAGCCGATTGGACGCGATGAATCGGCTTCGCCATCTCAGGCTCGACGATGAGGCTGTCGAGATCCTGCAGTCGACGCGGCTCGACGGCCTCGATGACCCGCAGATTCTCGCCCTCGCGGCCTTCGCCGCCCACTACGATTCCGAAGAGGGCGTGCTGCGGTATTTTGGCCGCATCAAAGACCCGCTGACCGCCGCCAAGGGGCGGTTTGACTACTACCAGGCTCGCACCCACCGCAATCCGCCCTTCATGGAGAAGGCCCTGGCGGAAATCGCGACGCTCGAAAAATCACCGCAATACGCCGGGCCGGCGCTGACGTGGACGAAGGCCACGCTCCTCCAAGGGCTCGGCCGATACGAGGAAGCGATCAAGGTCTATCGCGAGGCGAATCGCCAGCCCCAATCCACCTGGGGGATCGCCGACTGCCTCGTGGCCCTGAAACAGTTTCCCCAAGCTGTTCAGACCGTGACCGAACTGGAAGCGGTGGGCGGCCCGGTGGCCGCCCAGGCGGCGCTCAAGGTGGCCGACGTCTACCGCGTCGCCGGTGAGAAAGGCAAGGAGGTCGCGCAGCTGCGAACCGTGCTCAAACGCTATCCGAAAAGTGGCGAATCGAGTACCGCCCACAACCGTCTCGAGGCCTACGGCGTGCCCCTCGTCGGCGGCGAAGCATCAGCCGAGGAGTAACCATGAAAAAGGTGCCAGCCACCAAATTGAGGCAAACTGCGCGGGCCGGCTTCTCGAGCTTCGCCACCTTTACCAGATTTGGTGGCTGGCACCTTTTTCTGTGCGTCGCGGTCGCCGCGACGGCGGTGGCGCAAGAGCCCGATCCACCCGCTCGGGCGGCCGCGGAGATCGATCGCGAGGCGAAGCGGCTCTACGACCAGGCCGTCGAACTGCTCGACATGAAACAGTTTGATCGGGGTATCGGGATGCTCGAGTCGGTGGCCCGTGACCACCAGGGCACGCTCTTGGCCCACATGGCGCAGATGGCGCTCGGCAAGCACCACCTCGAGCAGCGACAGTATCAGGAGGCGCTCAATCACTTCCTGCTCCTCTCTCGGCTCCTCGAGCCAAAGCCGGGCGAGGAACAGTCGCCGCAGGAGCGGGAGCTGCATCGCGAAGCGCTCTTTCGCGCCGGCCAGGCCCAGTATGAAGCCGGCCAATACGCCGCCTGCTTCCCGCTGTTTCGCCGCGTGACCGAGGTTGCTGAAAAGACGCCCTGGGCCAATCAGGCCTACTACTACATCGGGATGAGCCACTACCAACTCAAAAATTGGAACAAGGCGATCGACGCGCTGTCGCTCGTAGGCACCGAGGTCGAAGAGCCCGCCGGCGACGGCCCTGAATCCCTCGGCCGGATCGAAATCGGCGAACGGTTCTATGCCAAGATCGACGACGCCGATGTGCCGATCATGCGGCGACTCGGCCAGCCGGTGCGGGCCCGCGTGGAAGTGGCCAGCGGTGACGTGGAGACGATCGAGGCCGCGGCCGTGCCGGGCAAAGAGACCCAGATGCTCGCCTCCGCACCGACGGCTCTCGGGCTTCCCAAGCCGGACGATGGCGTGCTCCAGATGGTCGGAGGCGACGTACTCACGGTGACCTATGTCGATGAGAGCACCGTCGACGGCAGCAAGGGCGTGGAGCGATCGGGCAAGGTGCGGGCGGTCAGCACGGGCGTGGTCGGCTTCTATCTCGGCGACCTCGCCACCCCGGCCTCCGTGGCCTATCCCGGCCAGCCCCAGGTCGTGATGCTCCGCGATGCCGACCTCGACCGTTCAGCGGCCGCCGAACAGATCACCCTTACCGTCACCTCGCGGTACAAGGTGGAGCAGGCCGCCTCCGATGAGTCCGACGATCTCCTCGACATCTTCGCCAAGGAAGACGAAGATGAGTCGTGGCAGGATCGCGACAGTGTCAGCGTGACCCTCACCGAGGTCGGAGACGGACCGGAAATCCGCAGCGGCATCTTCGCCGGCAAGATCGACCTCGGCGTCGCCGACGCCGATACCGTGGCAAGCCCCGACGACGCCGTGCTCCTCACCCGCGAACTCGACGATCTGGTGATTCGCTACACCGACGAGGTGCATCTCCACGGCGATGATCCCCGCGAAAGCGAAGCCCATGTGAAGGTGTCGGGATCGGTCAACTCGGGAGTGTCGGCCGACCAATATGTGGTCTTCGATGAGCTGCTCAAATCGCGGAAGGGAGTCGTGGAGGCTGAAGCACTCGTGGGCCTGGGGGCGATCTACAAAGACATGGGTCTCGACGAGCGTGCTGCTCAGCGGGCCGGCGAGGCACTCGCGCGGGTCGATCCGATCATCGCCAACCGGCTGAAGCTTCCGGGCGACATCGTGGAGACCGCCTTTCGACTGAAGTGGGAGAGCGAGCTGCTCGAAGACAACTTCGAGGCGGCCTCGGCCACGTGTCTGGCCTTCAATCGTCTCTACCCCGAGTCGGTGCTGGCAGATCAGGCACTGATGGCGTTGGGCCAGAGCCTTGTCGATCGTGGCGACTACGCCAAGGCCGTGGAGGCCTTCGGGAAGGTGCTCGAACTGGCCAATCCGATCTCGGCGGCCGAGGCACAGTTTCGCATCGGCGAGGCACTCCAGAAAGATGCCGAGAAAAAGGTGGAAGCAGCCGACATGCACAACAGCAAGTGGGGCGAGACGGGCCTCACGAAGGCGACGGCCTTGCAGAACATGCTCGCCCCTGCGATGGCCGCCTACCGCCGCTGCTATGAAACCTTCCCGGAAAGCGGGTTTGCCGCCGAATCGCTCGGTCGAGTCATCCGTTACCACGTCGACACCGAAAACTTCGCGCAGGCCTCGGATCTCCTGCAAAGCGTGTTCAAGGACTACCCCGACGCCGCTTTTCTCGACGAGATGCTCCTGCTGTGGGCCAACGTCGCCTTCCGGATGGGCGACATGGACCTCGCCAAGGCCAAGCTGCGGCAGCTCGTCTTCGACTATCCGGCAAGCAGGCACCTGGACGACGCGCGGCGCAAGCTCGCCGGACTTGACGGTCAGGGCCGGGCGGGAGGTGACCAGTGACTCTTCGGCACCGTTTTTTGGCGACGCTCGCCGCGATCGCAGTGGCGGCGGTGCCCTCGCTGTGCATCCGCGCCGCCGACCCGGCTGCCTTCGAGCAGCGGCGGGCAACGATGATGAAGGCGATCGAAACACAGCCGGAGGAGGCCGTCCGGGCGTTCATCGCCGAGGGCGTGGCGGCCGCCCGGCCGCAGCAGGCACTTGCCGCGGCGCGGGCCTGGCTGCGGGTCAACCTGCCCGCACAGCCATCGCTGCTCCATGAGGCCGGCCGCGCAGCCGAACTGGCCGGCGACTGGGAAGGGGCCGTGGCCCTCTACCAGCAATTTCTGCAGCAGGCCGACCCTGCCTCCACCGCCGCGGGCGACGCGATCCTGGCTCTCCACACGCTCTCAATCAACGCGCTGGACAACCCGACCCTCGCCTACGCCTTCGGCCGGGGGATGGCGACAAAGCTCGCGGTGAACCGGCGGTTTCGCCAGTTCGATCGCTGGTTTCTCGACACCGCGATCGCCCGCGGCGACCGGGCCGCCGTCGCCGGGCGGCTCTTGGCCACGGTGCAGGCTTCCGCGCCGGCTGCAGAACTGCTCGCCCTCCATGAGGCCGACTTTCGTTGGCTGGTCGAATCGATCCGCCGCTGCCGCTACGACCTGCCACAGGATCACGTCACTCCAGAACTCGTCGCCGACTGCCAGGCGCTGGCGGCGGCCGCTCCCTTCGACGAAGAGTGGCGGCTGCTGCTCGCCTGGTCGGCCGCGGTGCGGCTCTACAATCAGGCGAAGATCGCTGGCGAAGAGGCCACGCCGCCGACCCCCGAGGCGAAGGCCCTGCTGGCGAAGTTTCCCCGCTACGCCCAGACCGTGCAGACCGACTGGGCCGGCGGTCACAACGGGCAGTATTACCGCGACGACCCGAAGAAGTACTGGCCCGACCAGATCGAGGCCAAGCTCGCGCCGGTGCGGGCAGCCATTCCCAAGCTCTCGCCCATGCAGCAGGCCGATCTGCTCGCCACCTGGTCGGCAGGCTACTACGTCGGCGGGCCGCAGGTGCTCTCCGTCGAGCAGGCCCGCGAGTTTGCCCTGGCCAATCCGCAGCTTGTGAATCACAAGAACGGCCCTTCGCTGGCGTTTGGCTGGAACTCGCTGAAGCCGGACGCGGCCGAGAAGCTCGCCGCGGTGCTCGAGCGAAATCCGGGGACTGAAGCGGCGCTCGTGCGGGCCGTGGTGGCGGGAGGGGCGGACAAAGATTTTCAGAAGGCGGTCGACGCGTTGCTCGGCCCCGAGGCCTGGCGACTTGGCCCGGCCGAACTTGGCGGCCGGTATGTCGACCAGCTCTGGCATTGGGCGGGCCGGCCAGGCGGGAACGCGAAGCGAGACGAGCAGATCAAGCGGTCGCAGGCGATCGCGGCGCAGCTGCAGGCCGCCCCCATCAAGCCGGAAGCGGCTGCGGGCGACCGCGTGAATGCCTGCCGGCGGCTGCTCGCCGACTTCCGTTCCCCCAAGCCGAAGACCCCCGGCCTCCTCGGCCGGCTCGCCCAGGCAGTCTCCGTCACGCCCGAAATCGTGCCCGAACTTCTCCGCGACACCAGTGTCGAGGCCCGCCGACTCCTGCGGGCCGCGGTTGCCAGCGACTTCACCGGTCCGAAGCTGCCCCTGAGCGGCGACCCGAATGTCCGCGGCCTCTCGCCCACCCGCTACGACCCCCTGCTTTCGCGGCTGCTGGCCCGCCACGGCCGCAATCTTCGATACCTCGAGCAAAACAATCTCTACCGCGCCCATCCGCTCGAGCCGGTGCTGCGGCAGGCCGTCGTCGCCGAGGCAGCGAAAAACGCGATCGATCCGACCCATCTGATCGCCTGGATCAACGCCCGTGGTCCGGCTGACCCGCAGCCGGCGGCCGAGGCGGATGCCGAACGAAAACTCGTGGCCGCGATCGTGACGTCACCCGCCTGGGCCACGCTGCCCGCCGAGGCGAGGTTTGCCGTGCGGGCCGCCTTTCCCCGCGAGTCGTTGCCGCCCGACCAGTGGGCCGTGGTCGAGGCGGCCGACCCTTCCCTGATCTGCAGGGCTCTGCGGGAGTTGCCGAAGGAGGCCGATGCGGCCGCCACCGCCGCGGCCATCAAGGCCGCCGTCGCCGGCCTCCAAAACTCACCGGTGCGGCGGGAGATCGTGGGCCTCGAGCAGCTCGGGGAGATCGCTCCGGAAGTCTTTGCCGACCCGCAGGTGATCGCCGCCGTTGCCACGGTGGCCGATCCGCTGCGGTCATTCACTGTGCCCGCAGCGGTGGGCGAACGGCTGCTGCAAGCCCTGACCGCCGGCCGCGACGAGGCCGTTCTCGAGCAGACCGCGGCCTATCTCTGGCGACACGTGCAGCTTCATCACCGCCCGCTGCCGCAGGTGATCGACTTGGCCGAATCACTTGTGGACGACGCCCCCTCGGCGGCCTCTTCACTCGCGGCCTGCGGCCTCGGCACGATCGCCCGGCACAAGCATGGCCACACCTGGTTCAACGCGGCCAAGGACGTGCCTCGACTCCAGGCGATCCGCGGTCGGGCGGCCATGCAGCTGGGGCTGGTGGTGATCCCCGTGCCGCCTGACCATCCGGCCTACCCCGTCTACCAGTCCCAGGCCGAATGGCTCACGGGAAACATCGACACTGCCGGGAAGCTTCTCGATGCCCATCACGAGGCCTTCATCGCCACGCACCGTCAGCTCACGGCCCCTTATCTGCTCTGGGCCCTGCGACGTGCGATCAATTCCCGCGACGATGCCCGGCTCGAGGCGGTCGCCAGGCCGCTGCTGAGTTGGGCCGCCGAACCCACCTCCCCGTTCACTCCCGAGGAAAAACTGCGGCTCGAACTGGCCTATGGTGAGATCGCCGTCCAGCGGGGCCAGCTCCGCGAGGCGTTTCAAATCTTCGGCCGCACCCACGGCAACCCCGCCTTCAAAGATCTGCCCTCGCGGCACGAGGCCGCCCTGCGGCAGGCGGGCGTCGCCCGGGCCATGAAGGATTTCGAGACGGCGCTTGCGATCCTCGCCGAACTCGACCTCGAACGGATCCCCGAGTTGTGGTCGCCCATCCGCCGCGGCCGGGCCGAGGTGTTCTTCGACATGGAGGAGTATGACGACGCGGCCGACACGATCGACGCGATCCTCGCCCGCGATCCGGACGACGCCGAGGCCCGCATCCTGCTGGGCAAAGTGCAGGTCAAGCGGGAACAGTTGATTGAGGCGACGGAGGTGGAGTTTGGCTCGGCTACGGGCCAGAAGACGCTCGTGCCGGGTGAGAAACTGAAGGTCACGCTCAACGACCCGACCCTCGCTGTCTCCGGTGCCGGCACCGAGATCGAAGTCTCGGTCTGGACCTCCGGAGGCGACCGCGAGCAGTTCCTGCTCCGCCGGTTCGGCGATCAGAAAGACAAGTTTCGCGGTGAAGTGGCCACGGCCCTCGGCCTGCCCGCCGAGGGCGACGGCACGCTTCAGGTGACCGGCGATGATCAGATCTTCTACGCCTATTCCGACGCCTTCCGGGCCAAGATGCCGGGGCTGCCCGACACCCGCGGCGGCCCGATCATTGTCGCCTCCGACGCCCTCCTGATGGCCTCGGCCCGCAAGCTGCCAACCGCCGCCGAGCAGCGGCTCGCCGACATGCGGGAGGTGATGGACAGGCTCGGCGTCTCCGAGGCTCGGGCCGGGCGAATGCTCGGCTCGGAAAAAGCCGTCGAGGTGATCGACCAGGCGCGGCGGTCGGCGGAGACCGCGGCCCGGGTCGTGAAGCCCGGCAATCCGATCCACATCCGGGTGATCGACCCCGATCGCAGTCGCACCAGCGACATCGACGAGCTCGTGGTGAGCGTGGCGGCCGCATCGGGCGATGGGGTGTCACGGGTCGTGCTGAAAGAGACGGGCCCGGTCACCGGCCGGTTCGAGAGCAGCCTCCGCACCACGGCCGCCCAGGCCTCGGCCTTCGCCTCGAGTTCCGAGCCCGGTCGCAACCCCAACATGGTGCTCAGCCCCGCGACCGGCTATCCGGCCTGGAAGCCGGTGCCCGGGGGGGATGCGACGCCCGAGTTCACGATCGACCTCAACGACAACGTGCCGCTTGGCGAACTGACGATCACCGCGGCTGAGCCTGCCGCGCGGCTCACGAAGTTCGCCATGCAGACGGCGATCAACGCCGGAAACTGGACGACAGTCGCCGTGGTTCCCAACAACATGCTCGCGATCCCCGACCCCTGGCGGCCGTCGGTGGTCGTGCTCAACGACACCGACCATCATCAAGTGAACCGTCGCGAGTCGCTGCCCCCGCTCGCCGAACTCGCCGCCCAGGCCGACCGCGGCTGGATCACCCAGCAGTATCCCCAGGGCGTGGCCGACAACGTGCTCGGGCCGTCGGCAGCCTTCCCCGCATCGATCCCCGAGGCCATCGCCTGGAAGCGTCACGGCCGCCACAACACCTCCGGGGTGATCCACCGGTTCCGCGGCTGGTTTTATGAGCCCGCGGATGTCACCCGCCGGTTTCGACTCGACCTCGGCCCGCACCAGATTCCGCCCAACACGCACCCCTCGGTCAGCCACCCCGCCACCTCCATCCTCGCCGTGGACGGCGTGCCGATCACGAAGCCGGGCGAGCCGCTCACCGGGGAGATCACACTCAAGCCCGGCCTCCATCGACTCGAGATCTGGTCGATCGGCTGGGTGACAAGCATCGGCTTCGGCCGCACAGCGGCGCTGTTTGCCAACCTCGATCCCGAGAAACCCACCTCGCTCGTTCCCTGCCCCGACGCCTTTTTCGACCCGCAGTCGTTCCCCCCGGATGTGACCGACCACCGCAACGCCCCGGCTGAGGTCACCGCCTCTCCCGACGGAACAGAGTTTCGTGTGAGGTTTGCGGAGGGCTCGCGGGCGCGGTTCATTCGGCTCGATCTGCTCGGTCACGAGGGGCCGGCGCCGGCGATCGGCAAGATCACGCTCACCGCCGCGGATGGCAAGCGGGTGCTGCCCGTCGCCGAAGACTTCGCCACGCTCAACAAGAATGATTCACTCGAGATTCTCCCGGGCGACACCGTTGCGGTCCGCTACATCGACGATCGCTTCGTGACCGAGGCGAAGGAGATCCAGGAGCGATCGCTGAAGGTCGCCTTCACCGACGCCCGCGTCGAATTTGCCGACATGCAGCCGCGGATCGATCCGCGGATCGGAGAACTGCGGCCCTTCTACGAGCGACTCTTGCGGTTCAGGCACGGCGAACCGCTGATGCTGGCGATCCACGACGCCGACATGGACGTGTCGGTGGAGCCCGACACCGTCCGCCTCACGCTCGACGCCGGAACGGACGCGGGCCGGGAATATACGGCCCTCGAGACGGGCGACTCGACCGGCGTCTTCAAGCTCGTGATCACGCCCGTCGCCCCGACGGCCGAGCCCGACACGGCGGCTGATGGCGATGAGCAGTTTGCGGTTGCCGTGGGCGGCACGATCCGGGCCACCTACCGCGACCAAGAAAATAATTTTCCTTCGATTCCAATCGATCGGGTGGCCACGATTCCGCACGCGGCCTTCACCGAGCCGCGTCTCCTGCTGGCCCACGCCAGCGCGAGCCCCGTGGAGCCTCCCCGCGCGGCGGAAGCCGCCCCCGAGCAGCCGCCGAGCGTCGACCGCCCCCGGTGGCAGGTCGAGAACACGCTGCTGTCCAGCGAGACGCCGCCGGAAGGCGGCTTTGCGGCAGTCGCCGGGCAGCCGTTGTTTGCCGAACTGGTGGCGGCCGATCTGGTGCTGCGGCCCTCGTCCACGGTGACGGTCTACGCTCAGACCGACAGCGGCCGCCGGCTCGCCGGCATCGCCCCGGCCGACCAGGGGCCGCCCTCCTTCGACATCACCGTGCCCGGCACGATCGCGGTGGAGTGTGCGTTGACACCGGCGCGGTTGGCTCTTGACCGGCTCGAGTTGTCGCCGATCTACACCGGCGGCCGCCTCTGGAACTCGATGCAGACGGCCGCAACAGACCGCTTCTTTGTCACGATTCCTCTGGTCGCGGGCATCCTTCCCGACCACGGTGTTCTCACGCCCGAAGAACGCGAACAGCGGCGACGCGAGGCCGCGGCGGTGCTGGGTTCCACCCCCTTCGCCAGCTCCTCAGGCGGGCTCATCGTGCGGCCGGGCGATCGCGTTCACCTCGGCTTCCAGTTCACCGACGCCGATGGAACCCAGCGGTGGCTGACCGCCTCCACCAGGGTCGTGACTCATCCCGCCTTCGATCTGGTCGCCGACGACGGCGAGGCGGCGGTGACCTCGGCCTACGTCGGCGAGGTGTTGCTCGCTCGGGTGACCGACTTCGGGGCCGATACGACCGATTCGGCGGACGCCGTGGGCGTGATCGTGCAGTCAAAGTCGGGTGGCAAGCAGCAGCTTGTGCTCCACGAGACGGCACCCCACTCCGGAGTCTTCACCGGCACCTGCCGGCTCGCCTATGCCACAGCCCCCGGCGAGGCGGCGCCGACCACCGACGGCGACGCCGCCGGCCTCGCGGCCGCGACGCTCCAGCAGCTGCCGGTGATCTACGGCGATACCGTGGCCGCCCGCTACACCGACGCCCAGGGCGTCAGCACCGAGACGCTGTTTGTCACGATCCGCAAAGGCGCCGACGGCACGATCTCGCCCTTCTCCAAGGTCTATGGCGACTCCGCGATCGCCGCCCAAACCCAGTTCAGCCTCGCCGAGGCCTACCTCGAGATGGCGAAGCGGCATCGCAGCCTCGGGCAGACAGACGCCGCCAACCGCGAGTACGCCGCCGCGAAGCAGATGCTCGCCGGCGTGATGAACCAATTCACCGATACCCAGACACGGGCCCATGCCGAATATCTCCTCGGTTCGCTCACGATGGACGAAGCCGGTGTGGCCACCGACCCCGCCGCCCGCGACACGCTTCTCCGCTCGGCCCTGGCCCGCTTCATGAATGTGACAGGCACCTATCCCGACACGATTCACGCCGCCAAGGCGCAGTTCAAGATCGCGACGGTTTACGAGGCGCTCGGCGAGCCCGAGATCGCCGCACAGGACTACGTGAAACTCGCCTACAAGTATCCCGAGAGCGAGCACTTGGCCATCGCCATGGCCCGGCTCGGCACGTTTTTCCTCAGGCGGGCGACCGCCTACGAAAAGAAGGCTCAGCCGCTCCTTGCGAAGGCGGAGTCGGAAGACAATGCCGACGCCCGCTTCCAGGGAGAGCAAATCCGGGAGCAGGCGGTGAGCGAATACCTGAAGACAGCCCGGATCTTCGGCCGTCTGCAGGAGCGGTTTCCAAGCCACGCACTCGCCGGCGCCGCGGGCCTGCGGGCCGGGCAGGCCTACCTGCGGGTGGGCGAGCGACGGCGGGCCCTCGAGGCCTTCCTCCGCGTCGCCCGGGAGCCGGCCTACGACGGTCCCAAGGTGCGGGCCGAGGCGATGTATTGGTCGGGCGTCTGCTATCAACAGCTCAATCAGCCGCTTGCCGCGTTTTCAACCTACAAGCGACTCACCTACGATTTCCCCGAGAGCGAGTGGGCGAAGAACGCGATCGGCCAGCTCTCCCAGCCGGCGTTTCTCAAGATGGAGAGCAACAGGGAACTCGAACGCCTGGAGGCGCAGCAGCAATGACCCAGCGGGCAGATTGGCATGCCGGCTTCCGCCGACCGCATCCCGCCGCCGGTTGCGTAGCCCTTGCGGCGACGCTCGCCGCCTGGGCTTTCGCGGCCGTGGCCGCTCCGCTCGACGACCAGATCGCCGCCTTTGGCAAGGCCCGCCCGCAAAACGAGGCGGCCGTGCAACGCGTGCTCGACGCCGGGCTCGCCGAAGGCCGCTCCGCGGAGGCCTATGCCGCCGTCGCCGCCTGGCTCGACACCAACGCCATCCAGTCGCAGCCGCTGCTGTTTGCCGCCGGCCGGGCCGCCGAGCGTGCCGGCGAGTGGTCGGCCGCCACGGCGTTCTATCGCCAGCTGCTCGAGAATCCCAAGGTCGATCCCCGGCTGGCCGGCGAGGCGGTGCCCGCGGTCTACCGGCTCCTGATCGATGCCCTCGGCCAGCCCGACGCCGCCTATCAGTTCATGCGGGAGCACGGCGACCGACTGCGAGCCTTCGGCGCCGCCCGCCGGTTCGACGACTGGTTTCTCGAAACCGCCAAGGCGAAAAACGACGTGCCGGCGGTCTGCAACCGGCTGGCGACGATCATCGAAACCGACGCGGCGGGCATCGCCCGGCAGGCCGCCGACCTCGAATGGGCCTGCGGCCGGCTGGAATCGTTCACGATTCCAAACGAAGCCTGGATCGCGGCTGCTGGCCGGCTGGCCGCGACGAGGCATCTGCCTGTCGCGTTGAAGGCGAGGATCAATTGGGTGTTGTCGGTCGTCCCCTGCAACACCGAAGCGATCGAGCTTTTCCAGGCCAAAAAGCCGATTCCCGACGCCCTGTTCGACAAGCCGCTGCAAGCCGCTGCCGCGCTGGTTGCCGCCTCGCCCTTCGAGGGCTCGATCCTCGTGGCCCGGGGCTGGATGAACTTCAATCAGGGTGATACGCCGACCTTCCTGCGATATCTGGCCTCCCGACGGGACGCCAAGGCGGCCCCCATCCTCGAAGCGGTCGCGAGCCTGCCGCCGCCGCAGGCTCAAGCCGTGCTCGCGGCAGGGGGATGCCCGCGGGGCCGACCGGTATCGCTGCTCTTCTCTCCGGCCGAACTGCGGACCCTCGCGGCGACCGTACCGGCCGTGTTCAACTCGCTCGCCGCACCGGCCGCGCCGCTGGCCGACAAGGGCACGCTCACCGTCGAGGAGGCCAAGGCCCTCGCCCCTCACCTCGCCCGCAACCCGCATCCCGATGCCGCGGTGATCCGGGCCGTGGCCGCCTCCGGCAGCCTGGAGTTTTCGGCGATCGCGGCGGCGCTGCCGCCGGAGCTGTGGCGATTCGCCAATCCCAAGGCGGCGGTCGATGCCGCCTGGAAGGTGAGCGCCGAGCAGACCAAGCCGATCGAAGAGCTGCTGCCGCTGGTTGCAAAGGCCGATCCGCGGGCCGAAGCAATCGCGAAAAAGATCGACAAGTCAGCGGCGAGCCAGGCCCGCTTGGCCGCCTTGAAGACACTCGCGCAGGATCTGCTCGGCCCGGCTCCCAGCATCCGCAACGCCCTCGCCCTCTGGAACGAGCTGTTTGCCAACGCTCCCCAGGTGGATGCCATCGCCATGCTCCAGACGATGCTCGGCAACCTCGAGGGAGACCGGGAGACGCTGCTGCGGCGGGCGGTGCAATCGACCCGCGCCGGCGGGCATCTGCTCTACTTCCAGCCCACGACCGACAACTTCATGCACAACGGCCCCCAGCGCGACCGCTATCGCGCCGCGGTCGCCCCGCTGATTCCCAAGCTGCAGGAAATCCTGCAGGCGCAGGCAGGGCAGGGACGGCTGTCGGAGTTTCTCTTCGGGATCTGGCTTCATGCGGCGAACCCGCAGGATCCGGCCGCACAGGCGTTTATCAAGCAACTTGCCAACATGCCGGCCTACGCCTCGCTGTCCCCTGCCTACCGGACCAGCGCGGCACAGTCACTCGGCCGCGACGGCCCGCGGTTTGGGCTGCTCGCGATTCCGACTGCGATGCAGGCCAACCAGCCGGCATTCATCTCGCAGCCGCTCGTGTCGCTCCCAGCCGACGCGGCCGGTGAGGCGGTCGAGGCGGCGCTCGAGGCCTCGGTCAAACGGGCGGCTGCGGCGTCACGGCCGCTGCCTGTCGTCGGCCTGCAGCCGGTTGCCGCCCTGCCGGTCTGGTCGCCCAAGGTTCGCGGCTTGGTGGCGTCGCTCTTCCGGGAATACGCACCGCTGGGCGGCCCTCCGCCGAAGGCGGGCTACGAACAACTGGTGCAACGACTCTGCCGGGAATGCGTCGCCGCCAAGCAGTGGACGGCGATCGAGCCCTACGCCGCCGGGCTCTGGCAGGCGGCCGCCGCGGCCGATGACGGCCGGAATTTCCGTGCTGCCGCCGATCTGGCGGGGCTTGCCGAGGCGACCCTCGCCGCCGGCCATCCCTCGGCCGCACTCTCGCTGGCCCGGGCCGGAATCCGCGGGGCCGTCGGCCGCACGCTATCCGCCAACAACGATGCGTTCAACAAGCCGATCCTGCCGAAGCTCCGGCAGGTGGCGAGCAAGGCGGGCATCTCGGTCGGCGCCATCGAGATCCCCGTCGACGCCACCGATCCGGCCTATCCCATCTACAAGTCGAGTGCGGAATTTGCCTCCGGCAACCTCGACGCGGCCTGGAGCCTGTATGTCGGCCATGTCGACCAGCTCCCACCGCTGATTCGCAAGCTTCCCAACGAGTATTCCCTCTGGCTGCTCGGAGAGACGATCGCGGCGGAGCGGACCACCGAGGCCGAGACGATCATCAAGGCGGTCACGCTCTGGTCACGCGAAGCGCCGGGCCTGCTCACTCCCGAGCAGGAAGCCCGGCTCAAGATCGCCTATGCCGACGTGCAGCTGCTCCGCGGAGCGCTCGCCACCGCCCGCGCCTGGTATCGCAGGGTGGCCGATGCCGCGGAGTTTCGTGGCACGGAAATGCACCTCTTGGCGGGCCTCGGTTCGGCTCGGGTCGACCGCGTGACCAAAAACTTCTCCGCCGCTCTCACCGAACTCGACAAGCTCGTGGCCCTCTCCAACCCCGCCTTCACCCTGCCGATCCGCTACGCCCGGGCCGAGGTGCTGATGGATCAGGAGAATTACAAGGAGGCCCTCGATGAGATCACGGCGGTCTTGCGGCAGGAGCCGAAGCATCCCGACGCCCTCATCCTCCAGGGCAGGATTCATACCGAGATGCGGAAGCTGATCGAGGCCAGCGAGATCGAGCTTGGCCCCTCACAGACCGACACCGTGCTCGTGCCGGGAGAGCCGGTGAAGATCAATCTCCGCGATCCGACCCTGGGCGTGTCGGGGGTGACCGCAGAGATCGAGGTGGAGGTGCGGGCGAAGTCGGGTGATCGCGAACTCGTGATGCTCGCGCCACTTGGTGACAGTCGCGACAAGTTTCGGGCGGAGGTGCCGACGGCCCTCGGCGCCGCGGCGCCGGGCGACAAGACGCTCCAGATCATCGGCGGCGACGAGATCCGCTTCGGCTATTCGCCCCGCTTTCGGGCCAAGATGCGGGACCTGCCTGCCGACCCCGACATCGCGATCGGCGTGGCCTCCGACGCGAGGCTCGGCATCTCGGCCGGCGGCTTTCCGGCCCTCACCGGCCAGCGGCGGCTCTCCGTCGAGGAACTCGGGCTCTCGACGGCCCAGGCCAAGCTTGGCTTCCGGGCCGTCCGGCCGGGCAATCCCGTCTACATCCGCGTGATCGACCCCGACCAGAGCACGACAGCCTCTCCCGATACGGTCGCGATCTCGCTTGTGGCCTCCAGCGGTGACGAGATCCGCTCGCTTCCGCTCACGGAGACGGCTCCCTTCAGCGGCGTCTTCGAAGGCAGCGTGATGACGGCGCCATCGCAGGCGTTGGCCTTCGCGTCGGAAAATGCCCCCGGCCGCGACCCGGGTCTGGCGATCAGCCCCGGCAGCCAGCCGGGCTGGCAGGGAAAACCGGGCAACGAAAAGTCGCCCCGCATCTTCGGGGTCGATCTCAACGATGACGTCCCGTTGACCACGATGACGCTGCGTGCGGCGGCGGGCGAGGCGCCGACCCACTTCCTCCTGCAGACGTCACTCAATGGCCGCGACTGGACGACACGATCGCGGTTTCGCGGCGGCCCCGACCCGGCCCCGGCCGACGGCAGGCCCCAGGTGACATCGTTTCCCACCTACGGCACCTCGGCCCTGCCGATCTCCACGGCCACCGGCACGACGCTGCCTCGGGACTGGCTCGAGGCGATGGACGTGCTCTCCACCCGGGGTTCGGTGAACTTCCTCGCCGCCACCGTGCCCGGCCTCGACGGCAAGCCGCTTCCGATCGCCCAAGCCAGCCATCCCGGGTACGGCGTGCTGGCCCGGTTCCGCGCCGTCTTTTACCAGCCCGCAGCCGCGATCCGCCGCTTCCGGGTCACCGGCTGGCCCGCCGTCGATGAGAAGGGCACCCCGCGGACGTTTCTTCTGCTCGATGGCCAGCCGGTCGCCCGCGATGCCGCCGATCCGCTCACGATCGAGCGGGAACTCGCTCCCGGTCTCCACACGATCGAGGTCTGGCGGCAGGCGGGCCGCGACCGGCTCGTGAAGTCCTCGCCCAGGCTGCTGTGCGACGTCGAAGGCCAGACCGACCTCGTCCCCTGCCCCGCGGCGATGTTTGATCCGGCCACCTTCCCGGCCGGCGTGCGGGAGCAGATTCCGCTGCCCGCCACGATCACGCGGGCCGACGACGGGTATCAGGTGGCCTTCGCCGAGGGTACCCGCAGCCGCATGGTGCGGCTGGTGATCCTGGGCTTCGAGGGAGTCGCACCGGCAATTGAAAAGGTCGTGCTCACCGACGCGGCGGGCACGCAGCGGCTCCCGGTCGCCGAGGATGTGATGGCCCTGCGGACCAACGACCGGCTCGAAGTCTTGCCCGGCGACACCGTGTCCGCCCGGTATGTCGACCCGGTTTCCGCCACGCCCGGCCGCACGCGGCACGAAGACCGGCTCACGGTCGCCTTCAATACCGCCACGATCACGGCCTCGTTTCTCAACTACCGCGAGACGCCGACAGGACGCGAACTCCAACTCGAGCCGATCCGGCGGTTTGCCCACGATGCGGCCGTGGCAATCGTGATCGACGACGCCGACATGGACTCCTCGCCCGAGCCCGACGTGGTCGAGTTTCGCGTGCAGACCGCCGACGGCACGCAGCGGACCATGCAGGCGGTCGAAACGGAAAACCACAGCGGCCGATTTCTGGGCCGCGTTTTTCCGGTGGCGGGCAAGCCCGCCCGAGACTCGGAGATTCAGGTGCCACCCGGAGGCATCCTCACAGCCACCTACCGCGACACCGAAAACCTCGATCCCGGCGTGCCGGCCGACCGGTCCGTCACCATCAGCCACGCCCGCTACACCCCGCCGGTCGTCAGCGGCTACGCGGTGACGACCTCCCCCCTCGCCGAACCGTCCGCCAAGGCCAAGCCCGAGCCGGGGGCGGCAACGCAGACAGACGCCGCAATCGGCCGGGCCACGACCGCGGCATTCGCGCCGCGACGCGGGCTCGCCTACGGCTACGTTGCCATGCCCGATGAAGGCGGCACACCGCTTGGTGGCGTGCTCGGCGCGCCGCTGCGGGTCGATATCGTGATCCCGCATCTCGCCTTCGGTTCAAGCAGCACGGTCAACGCCTACGCCCAGACCGAGGCGGCTCGTCAGGCGGCGGGCAAGACCGCGGCCGATGCCTTCGACATCGGGGTGCCCGGAACGCTCAAGCTCACCGGGTCGCTGACCCGGCCGCCAGTCACGCCGCCGCCGGGCTACACCCTCGCCGCCCCGCCCCAGCCAGCCACGAGCCGTCCGCCGCTCGATGAGGGACGCTTTGCGGTGGCCGTGCCGCTGGTGCTCGGCGACCCGCCGGCCCGCAGCTTTGCCGACAACGCCGCCGATGCTCTGCCCCCCTCGGCGCTGCCTGCAGGGCTGGCCGTGAAGGCGGGCGATGTGGTGCATGTCGGATTCCCTTGGAAAAACGACACGGGCGGAGTCAGTTGGAAGACGACGTCCTTTGCGATCGGCGCCGACGCCTTTCTCGATGTGCTCACCGAAAACGCCATCGAACGCTCCACCTCGTATGTCGGCGAGCGGATCGTCGTGCGTCTGCTCGCTCCCGGGCTCGACCGCGGGCCCGACCGCGACGTCGCACAGGTCGATCTCGCCACCGAGAGCGGCACGGCGGCGCGGCTCGAGCTTGCCGAAACGGAATCCCACTCCGGACTCTTCACCGGTTCGTTTGTCACCGTCTATGCCGACGCGCCGGCGCCGGGGCCGGTGGCCGCCGTGGGGATCGAGGGCCTGCCGGTTCGCTACGGCGACACGCTCAGTGTGAGCTACGAGGGGCAGACACGGGCGATCGCCATCAACAAAGGCGCCGACGGAATCATCGAGCCCTTCACGAAGCGATACGGCGGCGACGAGGTGGCCGTTCGCACGGCGTTTACGCTTGCCGAGTGTTTTCTCGAACTGGCCAAAAAACATGCCGAGACCGGTGAAGAGAGCCTCGCCCGGCGGGAGATCGACCATGCCGAGAAGCTCCTTGGCGAGGCGCTCGCCTCGCACAACGACCAGTCGCTCAAGGCCCATGCGGAATACCTGCTTGGCAACCTCGCCCAGGAGTTCGCCGACCTCGCCAAAAACGACGACAGCCGCCGGCCGCGGTATCAGCAGGCTCTCAAGCGGTTTTCCGAGATCCCGCTCGACTATCCCGACACCGAGTTCGCGGCCAAGGCCCAATACAAGACGGCGCAGACCTACGAGAAACTTGGCGAGGCCGACAGCGCCGTCGAGGAGTATGTGAAGCTCGCCTACAAGTATCCGGGCGACGAGCTGATCCCGGCGGCGATGTCGCGGCTTGGGGATCACTTCCAGAAGAAGGGCCAGGCACTCAAGCAGCAGGCCGACACGCTCCGCGACAAGACCGATGACGCCTCGAAAGCGGAAGTGATGCGGCTCGATGACCTCTCCTACCCCGAATTTCTCAAGGCGGCGCGGGTGTTTGAGAAGCTCCGCAGCCGTTTCCCCGACGATCCGCTCGCGCCGTTTGCGGGCGTGCGAGCCGGGCAAAACTACATGCGGGCCCACCAATACGACGCCGCCGTGAAGGCCTTCGAGCCCCTCATCGACAACGAGGCCTTCGACGGGCCCGCGATCCGTGCCCAGGCGATGTATTGGAGCGGCTACGCCCGCGAATTGTGGCCGGCGCCCGAGTCAAACTGGAAACTCCGAGGCCAATTGATCGGCGATGCCTACAAGCTCTACCAGCGGATCACGTTTGATTTCCCCGACTCGATCTGGGCCAAGCGGGCCCGCGGGCGGCTGGCCGACCCGGCCTTTGCCGGGATCATCGAGCGGGAGAAAGTCGAGCGGCAACGCATGATCGACGCCCTGAAGGAGCAGCGGAGGTGATGAGCGAGCCGCACGACACACACGACCTGACGTCGCTCCCGGCTCCCGCCCGCGAACTGCTTCGCGAGTCGCTCGGGGCGGACGGCGAGCCCGCCGTCTGTCTGCGGAGCGACACACGCGTCGACGCCGGCTCGTGGCTGCGGCGGTCGCCGGTGTGGCTGTGCATCACTCCCGACCGCGTGACGGTGCTGGTGGCCGGCCGTCGGCGGCATGTCGCGAGCGTCGCCCGCAGTTCCTGCGCCGGCAGCCGCTACGACCACGCCACCGGCGAAGTGGTGCTCGAGCCGGGTGATCCTCTGCGGTTTTACCGCCTCGCCTTCCCGCCGCGGCAGGCCCTCGAAGTCCTGCGGCTGCTCAATGCCCCCACCTGAAACGCCTTCGCGCGAATCCCCCGCTACCGTCCCCTCCTTCTGTGAAGTCACCCTGACCCCGAGAAGTCTCTTCCCATGATCGAAACGCTCATCAAAGGCGGTCCGCTGATGGTGCCGCTCCTCATCTGCAGCCTTGTCAGCCTGGCGGTCGTCTTCGACCGCTGGGCGGCCTTTCGCAAAAACCGGCAGGTCGACACGCAGTCCCTCCGCGCACGCGTGCTCGGCCACCTGAAGAAGGCCGACCTGCGGGCGGCCATCGCCGAGTGCGAGGCCTCCCGTGGACCGATTGCGGCGGTGCTCCTGGCGGGCCTGCGGTCCTACGATCTGCTGAAGTCCAAAAAGGAAGATGCCGAGACCACGCGGCTGGTGGTTGGCGAGGTGATGCAGGATGCCGCCGCCCAGGCGATGAGCGTTGTCAACAACCGGCTTGACGTGCTCACCACGGTCGGCACCGCAGCACCGCTGCTGGGCATGACCGGCACCGTCACCGGGATGATCGCCTCGTTTGCCGGGCTCGCCGAGGCCGGCAGCGCGGGCGGTGGCGCCGCGGTTGCCAACGGGATCGCCGAGGCTCTGATCACCACGGCGACCGGCCTCGTGATCGCCCTCTTGGCGGTGATCCCCCAGAGCGTCTTCAACCGCTGGAGTGACGAAATCGATCTGCAGATCGAAGAGGCGACCGCCGAGGTCGTGGAGCAGGTTCTCATCAGCCACTGACAGGCCGCCGACACGCATACACAACTCATCAACCAGCCCGCCACGCCCGCTGCGGCACGACGCGACCAGCCGACCGCCCCCCGATTCCTGACCTTCCGATCCTGACGACCCGACTTCCATGGCTCGAATCAACAGCAGCAACAAGCGACGGCGGGCGGCGGGAGCGATTCCCACCGACTCGTTTTCAGACATCGCGTTTCTGCTGATCATCTACTTCCTCGTCGCCACGACGCTCATGAAGCTCCACTCGATCAAGGCCGATCTGCCCTCGGGCGAGAAGGCCGAGCAGGCACAGTCGGAGAAGACGCCGATCGTCAATCTCAGAAGCGGCCAGATCTTCTTCAACGACAAACCGGTGGAACTGGAGATGCTCGAGGAACGGCTCGCCGCGCTCGATTTGGCAGCGCAGGATCCTGAAAAACGGGTCGTCATGCTGGAGACCGCCAAGGGCACGCCCTACGACCTCTACTTCCAGGCCCTTGCCGCGATCAGCGGCAGCGGGGGCGTGGTGGCCCTCGTCGAGGAGAACTAGCGGGCGGCCATGAAACGCTCCCGAGGACAACGACGAGCAAAGCGACGGCGGACCGTGCCGGTGCCGACCGCCAGCATGGGCGACATCGCCTTTCTCTTGATCATCTTCTTTCTCGTGTGCAGCGAGGTGTCGAAAGACGCCTCCGACATCGAGGTGACGCTGCCGGTCTCCGAGCGGGTCGAGAAGATGAAGGCGGCCGCGGCGGCGCGGGTGGCGATCGACCAGGGTGGCCAGATCTATTTCGAGGGCTCCCAGGTCGAAAACCCCAAAGATGTCGAATGGGGTGTGCGGGCCCTGCTGGCCAACACCGTCGTTGACGATCAACGCCACGTGCAGTTTCGCTGTGATGCGGCGGTCACCAAGGAAATTTTTGAACCGGTGCTCAAGGCCATCGCCGAAGGTGGAGGAATCATCGAGGCGGTGGGAAACAAAAAGGAGCCATGACAATGACACCATCCCCTTCCCGGACGAGCGGCTCGACCGACGACCCACTCCGCGACTTCCGCGGCGGCGGCGTGGTGGGCCTCGCCCTGCTGGCGGTGATCGTCCATGCACTCGTGATCGTCGGCACGAGTCTCCCCTGGCTCCAAAGCACGTTGCTCGGTGATGCCGGCGAACTGACCGAGGAGCAGCGGATCGAGGAGGCGGTGAAGGAGGCGACCACGGCGCTGACAAAAATCGCGGAACGTCACGGCGTGCGACCGCAGGATGTGGGTGGCCGATTCGCCGCCGGCGGCGTGGTGCGGCCGAAGCCGCCAACCGCCCCGCCCGGCCCCGCGGCCGACCAGCCCCCGGCGGCCGCGGAATCGCCAGCCCCCGCCGAGCCCTCGGC
>CAZRKH010000020.1:0-11251 GCA_964600785.1 uncultured Chitinophagaceae bacterium | reverse complement strand
TAAGTCCAATGCGGGCGTCGCCAAGTGGTAAGGCATCAGCCTTCCAAGCTGACATTCGCCGGTTCGAGTCCGGTCGCCCGCTCAAGTCCCTCAGGAAATTCGCCTGAGGGTTTTTCTTTCCTTTATCTCGCTAAGATCTCTCTGGCTTTGGTTAACTGTTGTCTAACTGCCTCCGGCGCTGTGCCGCCGCTGGCGTTTTTGCGCGCTATGCTGGTAGAGATATCAAAGACTTGGCTGACATCCGCTTCAAACACGCTGCTGAGGGCTTTGAAATCGGCTAAGGATAACTGATCTAGGGTTGTGCTGTGCTCGATAGCACGACGCACTGCTTGTCCGGTCAGTTCATGCGCCTCGCGGAAGGGCACGCCTTTGCGCACCAGGTATTCCGCCAGATCGGTGGCTAACATAGCCGGGTCGATGGCAGCACGCATGCGTTCTGTGTTGATCGTTAGCATGCGGATCGCTTCAGACAGCACTGGCAGTACCGCCATGAGGGTGTCGAAAGCCTGGAAGACAGGCTGCTTGTCCTCCTGCAGGTCCTTGTCGTAGGTGGAAGGCAGTCCTTTCAACACCGCCATGAATCCGGTCAGCAAACCCAACAGCGTACCGGCTTTGGCGCGCGTCAATTCGAAAACATCCGGGTTGCTTTTCTGCGGCATTAAGCTGGATCCGGTCGAAAAGGAATCAGTAAGGCGCATGAAACCGAATTCGCTGGAGGAATATAGGACGACTGACTCTGCCAGCTTGCTTAGGTGGGAGCCGCACAGCGCGCAGTCGAACAGGAACTCGGCTGCGAAATCACGGTCTGAGACAGCATCTAGACTGTTCTGAGATACGGATGTGAAACCGAGAGCTTGCGCCAATGCCTCTCGGTCGATGTCAAAAGCGCAGCCCGCTAAGGCGCCAGAGCCGAGCGGCAGCACAGCGGTATGTTGGCGGGTGCCTTGGAGGCGTTCGCGGTCGCGCTGCAGTTGCCAGAAGAAAGAGAGCCACCAATGGCTGAGCAAGATCGGTTGGGCGCGCTGCAGATGAGTGTAGCCGGGCAGGATGACTACCATATCGCTCTCGGCGCGTTCGATCAGGGTGGATTGCAGCGCTCGGATGGCTGTTTCGAGATCAGTCAATGCCTGCATGACCCACAACCTGAAATCGGTTGCTACCTGATCGTTGCGGCTGCGTCCGGTGTGCAGTTTTCCGCCGACTGGACCGATGATCTCTTTCAAGCGCCGCTCGACCGCGCTGTGAATGTCCTCGTCGCTTTCTTGAAATGCAAAGCTACCCGCTTCGAACTCATGCTGTATCTGTTCAAGCCCGCCCTGGATCTGCTGATATTCTTCAGCGCTTAGAATTCCCGCACCGGTGATCGCCTGTGCCCAAGCTATGCTGCCGCGCACATCCTGGACTGCCAGGCGTTTGTCGAAAGGCAGCGATGCGTTCAAATCCCAGGCTTTAGGATCCATTTTTGCGCTGAAGCGCCCCGACCAAAGTGTCATAGATGCCTCCGTTTTGGATCGATGGTTCTAGATCAAATAGCAGAACCGTTCGATCTTAATCTCTTTATTATTCACCAATTGTAACCCGTTTCAACGGGAGATTTGCAGGTAGAGCATTATCCCCTTATTGTGAAGTTGAAGCATCTTTTCCTTGCAGCATCGGGCGTTTTGGTATAGAATAAGGGTTGCCTAAGGGCCCGTAGCTCAGCGGTCAGAGCGGACGGCTCATAACCGTTTGGTCGCAGGTTCGAATCCTGCCGGGCCTAGTCGCGTGTGCCGGTCGAAGATGCTGTAGGATACCGGCATGTCGCGAGCACCGAGCACCGCCGAACTGACCGCCAAAAAGTGCGTTCCCTGCGAGGGAGGCGTGCCGAGGCTCACGGCCGCCGAGGCTGAAGCCCACCTGACGGCCACCCCCGGCTGGCGACTGACCCACGATGCCAGCCGCATCCGTCGCGACTTCGAACTGCCCGATTTCCGTTCGGCGATCAAGCTCTTCAACAATGTCGGGGCCCTCGCCGAGCGGGAGGGACACCACCCCGATCTTCATCTCGAGGGCTACCGCAAGGCCTGGATCGAGATCCACACCCACGCCATCGGCGGCCTCTCGGAAAACGACTTCATTCTCGCCGCCAAGATCGACGCGATCACGCCTGCCGGGGCCTGAACAATCTCGCGTCACCGGCCGAGCAGGCCACGCAACGGGTCTGTGAGGCGGATCGCAAGCAGCACCTCTCCGGCCGGCGGCGGGCCGGCGGCAGCCTCGATCGCGTAGAAGCGGTAGCCGATATCGAAGCAAAGCCGTTCGCTCGCGGCATACGTCGCCCCGCCGCCAACCTGCCAGGCGAGGGCCGTGCCGGCTGCCGACGAAGCTTCGGCGGGCCGGTCCACAGGAGCAAAGCCGCCCATGCCCAGGCCACCACCGGCATAGAGCCCGAGGTGTTCGGCAACCTCCACGTCCCGCCAGAGGTTGGCAGTTGCCGTCCAGACTCCGTCAAATGCTGCGGCGTCCTCTGCGGCGGCGGCCGGCGATACCTCGGTGCCCTCGACAGCCGATCGCCGCCGGCCTTCGAGTTCCAGCCGAACCGCCCCGCCCGGCCGCGGCACTGCCACGCCCACGGCAGCCTCGCCGGTGAACAGGCTCGCCGGGCCCCCGGCCATGTCAAACTCCGTCGACGACCCGACCATGCCGGCGATGTAGGTCGAGCGGCTCTCGGCGACCGCAGGCTCGGCCTCTCGAGGCCGTGGGCTCTCGGCCACGGCCGCCGGGGCGACAACAAGCCCCAGCAGGCATCCCGCAGCAGCGGCCGCAAGGCTGCGACACCGATTGCATGTGTGGCGGTCCATCGCCTGTCTCCCGAGAGCCTTTCCCTGGCAAGGCAACTCTACGCCCAGCGACGGGCCACGGGGTGTCGTCAAACTGCCCGCAGAGGCACCCTCACAGGCCCACACCGCAAGATTTCCGCGGCAGGCCGGCCCGCCGGCGGCTGCCTGTTTCGTCCGCCGATGCCGCAGGACAGTTGGCCCGTCACGATCGACGTCCCCGGTCGCCCCGCGAAACAGGAACCGGGAGCCGCGGTTGTGCCGGTGAGAGCCTTGCCGCCACAATCTCCGACAACGGTTCCTCGATCCTCCTCCCCGCGTTGCCCCGCTCGCCCATGGCTCATCTCGGTTTGGCCCTTTCCGGAGGCGGCTTCCGCGCCACGCTCTACCACCTCGGACTGATTCGCTACCTGCGGGATGCCGGGGCTCTGGAAATGTGCGAGGACATCGCTGCGGTGTCCGGCGGGAGCATCCTGGCGGCCCACCTCGTGCTCAACTGGGACCGCTACACCGGGAGCGACGAGGACTTTTCCGAGGCTGCCGCCGAGGTGATCCGGTTCGTGCAGTTCGACGTCCGCAATCACATCGTCCGCCGGATGCCGCTGCAGATTCCGTTGCGGACCGCGGCCTCGCTTGCCGGCTGGAGCACACGCCACCTGACCCCCAACGCCCTGCTGGAGGACTACTACAAGGAGTTTCTCTACGGCGACCGCCGGCTCTTCGAACTCCCGGAGAAGCCGGGGCTGCACATCCTCGCCACGAACGTCAGTGACGGGGTGCTCTCGGTCTTCAACCGCGAGGGCCTCTTCATCCAGCGGCGGGAGCAGAATGGCCACGAGCCGTTCCGCTACGTGCCCGGCAAGATGGCGAGCCTGGCCAAGGTCGTGGGAGCCTCTTCGGCCTTTCCCGGATTCTTCCCGCCGGTGCAGATCACCGCCGACGACCTGGGGGTGCGGGAAGGGCATTTCCCGGAGGAGTCGTTCACCGACGGCGGTGTCTACGACAACCTCGGCACACGGGCCTTCGACTTCCTCTCGCGGTATCGTGGACATGCCTACGAACGGATCGTCGTGAGCGACGCGGGCAAGCCGTTTCAGATCCTCAGCGACGCCTCGCTGGGATTCGTGGCCCAGTCGATCCGGGCCTCCGACATCCTCTGGGATCGGGTCTGGCAGCTGGAGCGGGAAAACTTCGGCGACCAAAACGGTTTCTTCTTCGCCCCGGTCACGGATGTCATCGACCGGGAGGAGGATCCCCACTGTCTGCATCCGGTGGTGCAGGCGGAGGTCTCGTTGATCCGCACCGATCTCGACCGCTTCGATGATCTCGAGATCAACGCCCTGGTCGAACACGGCTACGAGGTGGCCCGGGCCGTGCATCGCCGGCTCGGCGATCGGGCCACGACGGAACTCCACGAGGGCCCGCCCTGGGAACCGCTGCCGGGCAAGGGATCACTCGCCGCCGCGATCGACCGCGAGCGGCCCGCGGCGGGCGTCGGCCAGCATGCCACCGCCCGCCGCAGCACGACGAGCAGCCCGGCCAGGCTCGCCGAACAGCTCCGACGGTCGGGACGTCGCAAGGTCTGGAGCACCCTGTTCGACTACAAGGACTGGCCGACCTACGTCTATCTGCTGCTCGCCGCGGTGGTCTTCGTCTGGCTGCCGATCCGCTTCTATCGCATCCACCGCCATGCGGCCATGCTGACCAGCGTGATCGACTCGATCGCCCTGGGCGACCCCGACATCCGTCTCGTGCTCGACCTCGTGGAGAGCAACCCGATGGCGCGCTGGAGCAGCTACGAGGTCAGGGATGCCGCCAGCATGACCCCTTCCGACTTCACGAACGTCGATATCCTCTCGCGGAGCCGGATTCTCGACCTCCGCGGGCTCGACTTCTCCGCCGGCGGCACGATGAGCAACGGCCGTGTCCGCACCCGCGACCGGATCAGCCTGAAATTCAACGAGGCCGCAGGACACGGCCGGGAACTCGTGCTTCACAGCCAACTGCCGATCACCGACGTGGACTTTCGCCATCCGCCCGACCAGCCCCCCACCGAGGTGTTGCGAATTCCCCGCGATGCAAACTCACCGAAATCCCATGACATCTACGAATTGCGAATCGACCTTTCCAACCTGCCGTTGGAGACACCGATCACGATCGAGGTCGGGGCCTCGATGCGATTTGAAGACTCGATGCCCGGCCGCATCCCCTACTACCTCGAGCAGCCGACCGAGCTGATCACGGTGTGGATGCTCTTCCCGGAAAACCATCCCTACCGCAGCTACAAGCTCGTGCGGTATCCCATCGATGGCGCGTTACCGCCTGAGCCGATCCCCTCGCGATACACGATCGACCATCCCTACGGCACGCTTCTGGGATGGTCGGCGATCAATCCGCGGGCGGGGATGATCTACGAATGCCGCTGGACCGGCGAGTGAGCGGCCGGGGCCGCCGCCTCACTCCGCCTCGAGCCGGACGCGGGCCTCTTCGATTCGTCGCTCCTCCTCGTCGCTGACCGTCGGCCAGGAGAGGCCCAGCTGCTGGATCGTGCCGGAGAGCACGGTGGCCACCACCGCCCGGCTGACCCACTTGTGGTCGGCCGGCACGACATACCAGGGGGCATGCTCGCTGCTGGTGGCGGCGATCGCCTCCTCGTAGGCCTGCATGTAGGCATCCCAGTGTTGCCGCTCGGCGATGTCACCGGCGGAAAACTTCCAGTGCTTGTCGGGCTCGTTGATGCGGTCGAGGAACCGCTGTTTCTGCTCCGCCTTCGAGAGATGCAGGAAGAACTTCACGATTCGCGTGCCGTTGCGGGCAAGGTGCCGCTCCAGAGCGTTGATGTCGTCGAAGCGATCCTGCCAGGTCTGCTCGTCGGCCCCAATCCCGGGGACCCGCTGGGCCGCGAGCAGCCGCGGATGGACCCGCACGATCAGCACCTCCTCGTAGTAGGAACGATTGAAGATCCCGATCCGCCCCCGCTCGGGCAGCTTCTTCATGCACCGCCAGAGGAAGGTGTGGTCGAGTTCCTCGGCCGACGGGTGCTTGAAGCTCGTGACCTCCACGCCCTGCGGGTTGACCCCGCTCATCACATGCTTGATCGCGCCGTCCTTGCCGGCGGCGTCCATCGCCTGGAAGATCGCGAGCACGCTCCAGGAGTTGTCGGCCCAGAGCATCTCCTGCTGCTCGGCGAGGGCCTTCACGCCGTCTTCGAGGATCTCCTCGGCCTTGCGGCGACGCTTCTTTTTGGAATGGTCGTCATCGCCGGCCCAGGCCGGGTCGCGGCTCGCCAGCCGCGGGGCTTCTCCGGCGGGCACGCGGAAGAGTTCGTTGACCTCGTCGAAATCGATGTCGATCGGCATGGTCGGGATTGTAGACTCTTCGTCCATGCTTCGCCTCGCCCTCCACTGGCAGATCCTCATCGGCATGCTCGCCGGGGCGGGCGTCGGTGTGGGCCTCAATGCCGCCGCCGGCCGGTCGAGCGTGGTCCTCGAGGACAACCTGCCCCCCGGAATCACGCGGATCGAGATCGAGGACTCCACCGATGCCACCCGGCTGCGGATCTCCGGCCCACGCGACACGACGCGACGGCTGCTGGTCGATCCCGCGATCGATCCGGACTCAGCCGATGCCCGTGGGCAGGAGGTCTTCGCCTCCCTCGCGGATCTTGCCGAGGCTGAGCCGGCGATCGCGGCGATCTACGAGGCCCGCGGGCAGAGCCCGGCACACCTCTGGGGCGGCCGGTTCAAACGGGTCGGAGGGCTCTTCCTGCGGCTCTTGAAGATGGTGGCCGTGCCGCTGATCGTGACCTCGCTGGCCTCGGGCGTGCTCGGGCTGGGGGGCACCGCCAGCTTGGGCCGGATGTTCTCCCGCACCCTCGGCTACTACGCCGCCACGAGCATGCTCGCGATCCTCACCGGCCTCGTGATGGTCAATCTCGTGCGGCCCGGCCTGGGCGATGCGGGCCTGCCGCGAGCCTCGGCCGCCCGGCCGGTGGAGGCGGCGGGGCTGGGGGAGGTGCTCTTCGCCCAGCTCGAGGCGATGATTCCCGAAAATCCTTTCGCGGCCTTGGTCGAGCCCAACTTCCTCTCGATCATCGCCTTCACGATCGGCTTTTCAATCTTCGCCATGCTCGCCGGAGGCGAGATCGCCGCGGCGGTGCGGAGGGCTGCGGAGACGGGCTTTGCCGTGATGATGGCGATGACCACGGCCATCATTCGCCTCGCTCCGGTGGGGGTCTTCTTCCTGGTGGCCTACGTGACCGCCACGCAGGGGCTGGGCGTCTTCCGGGCCCTCGCCTTCTACATGCTCGCGGTGGCCCTCGCCCTCGGCTTCCATGCGGCCGTCACGCTGCCTGCGATCGTGTGGCTCTTCACCCGCCGCAACCCGCTAGCCTATGCCCAGGCGATGTCGCCCGCTTTGCTGACCGCCTTCTCGAGCGCCTCGAGCAACGGCACCCTGCCGCTGACACTCTCCTGCGTCGAGCACCGGGCGGGTGTCCGCAACCGCACCGCCTCCTTCGTGCTGCCGCTGGGCGCCACGATCAACATGGACGGCACCGCCCTCTACGAGGCTGTGGCGGTGCTCTTCATCGCCCAGCTGCACTTCGGCGAGAACCTGCCGCTGACCCAGCAGCTGGTCGTCTCGGTGACGGCCCTGCTGGCAAGCGTGGGGGCCGCCGGGATCCCGCACGCGGGGCTGGTGATGATGGCGATCATCCTCCAGGCGGTCGGCCTGCCGGCGGAGAGCCAGGGGATCATCCTCGCGGTCGACCGCATCCTCGACATGATGCGGACGTCCGTGAATGTCTGGAGCGACTCCTGCGGCTGCGCGGTGATCGACGCGGCGGAAAACGGCTGAAAGTTGGCCGCTACCGCCCGCTCGGCCAGGAGAAGAGCCGGATCTTGTTGCCGTCGGGGTCGACGGTGAGCAGCTCCCGAAAGCCCTCGGAATGCTCTTTCGGCCCGTTCACCTCCGAGCCGTGCTCCAACAGCCGGGCCAGGTGGCCGTCGAGATCATGAACCTCAAAGCCGAGGCTCCAGCGGTGGCTCGGCTCACCGGGGGACTCCCTGGCCAGGATCGCCAGGCGGGTGTCGCCCGCCTCGAACAGGGCGTAGCCGTCGTCCACCACCCGCACCAACACCCGCAGACCCAGCACCCCGCGGTACCACTGCACGAGTTCCGCCCACTGCATCGACCGCAGTTCGACGCTGAACAGCCCGGGGCGGTTGGCATGGGCGTGGGAGAGGCTCATGGGTGCGACGCTCCATTGTCTTCTGTCATGATACGCAGGCAGGATGTGCCCCGCGAGAGCACCGTGCCCGAGAAACCCCTGCAAGCACCGCGGCAGACCGGGCCCTTCTCGCCGAGCGTTCCGCCGCGGACAATTCGTGTGTGCCAACGGTTCCAGCAAGCCCCCAAGCCCCGCCCCGCCCATGCCAGAGAAGCCAGACCCCCAAGCCGTCGATTCACCCAAGGGCACCGCCGCAGTCCTCGAGGCCGCCCGAAGAGAGAAGCTTGCCACCCTCGCGGGCCTCGGCATCGATCCCTGGGGCCACCGCTTCGACGACGTGCAGCCGATGGCCGAACTCCGCCGTACCGCCGAGGCCATGGACCCGGCCGACGACAACGGCCCGAGCGTGCGGGTGGCCGGGCGGATTCTCCTGCTGCGAAACGCCGGCCGGCTGGTGTTTCTCACGCTCGCCGACCGCAGCGGCCGCATCCAGGTGATGCTCGGCAAGAAGCAGGTCGGTGACGCTTGGCCGGTGGTCGGCTGCCTTGACCTGGGCGACATCGTGGGTGTGGACGGCCGCCTGGGATACTCCAAGAGCGGTGAAATCACGGTCTTCGCCAGCCACGTCGAGTTTCTCACCAAGTCGATCGAGACACCGCCGGACAAGTTTCACGGCCTGGTCGATGCCGACCTCCGCCAGCGGATGCGGTACATCGACCTGATCCATGGCGAGGGCGTGCTGGAGCGGTTCATCGCCCGCAGCCGGGTCGTTGAGGCGGTCCGCCGCGTGCTCACCGAGCGGGGCTACCTCGAGGTCGAGGGCCCGACGTTGCACACGATCGCCGGAGGGGCCGCGGCCAGGCCCTTCGAGACCCACCACAACGCCCTCGATCTGCCGATCGTATTGCGGATCGCGCTGGAGCTGCACCTCAAGCGGCTGCTGGTGGGCGGCATGGAGCGGGTCTACGAGCTGGGGCGGGTCTATCGCAACGAGGGGATCAGCACCCGCCACAATCCCGAGTTCACGATGCTCGAGGCCTACGAGGCCTACGGCGACTACGAAACGATGATGGACCTCACCGAGCAGATCGTGCTCGCCGCGGCGGCCGCCGCCGGCACACCCACGCAGCATGAATGGCTCGGCCGCAGGCTGAGCCTGGCCGCCCCCTTCCGCCGGGCCCGCTACGACGATTTGCTCGCCGAGGTCGTCGGCTGCGATCCGACCGATCCGGCGAGCGTCGCCACGGCCGCCGCGGCCCGCGAGATCGAGACGGCCGGCCGGCATCCCGACGTGGTCAAAAGCGAGCTCTTCGAGGCGACCGTCGAGGAGACGCTCGTCGATCCGACCTTCGTGATCGATTATCCGGCCGGGGTCTGCCCGCTGACGAAGCGAAAGCGGGGGAACCCCGCGGTGGCCGAGCGGTTCGAGCTTTATGTCTGCGGCATGGAGCTGGCGAATGCCTACACCGAGCTCAACGATCCGGACCTTCAGGAGGAACTCTTCCGCACGCAGCTTGCGGGCCTCGAGAAGGACGAGTCGATGGCCCGCATGGACCACGATTTTCTCAAGGCCCTGCGGCACGGCATGCCGCCGGCCGGCGGGCTGGGCGTGGGCATTGACCGGCTCGTGATGCTCCTCACCGGCGCCGCGAGCATCCGCGAGGTGATTCTCTTTCCGACGCAGCGGCCCACGTAGGCCGGTTTCCGGGGTTGGTCGGCCATCGGCCGCCTGCTACCGTCCCCGGGCTTTCCCCCTCCGTCGGAAGCCCGCATGTACAAGCTGCTCCTCTGCTGCCGCTATCTCCGCACGCGATGGATCGCGCTGGCAAGCGTGATCAGCGTGACGCTCGGGGTGGCCACGATGGTGGTCGTCAATGCGGTGATGGCCGGCTTCTCCCACGAGATGCAGTCCCGCATCCACGGGATCCTCTCCGACCTCGTCTTCGAAAGCCATTCGCTCTCCGGCTTCCAGGATCCCGACTGGCACATGCAGGAGATCCGCCGCGCCGGTGGCGACTCGATCGCGGGCATGACGCCCACCGTCGCCGTGCCGGCGATGCTCTCCTTCCAGGTCCGCGGGCAGTGGATCACCCGGCAGGTGATGTTCATCGGGATCGACGCGGCGACCCATGCCTCGGTCAGCGACTTCGACGAGTTTCTGCAGCACCCCTCCAACCGCAAACAGCTCACCTTCGAACTCCACGAAGGCGGTTACGACACCGGTGGATCGATCGATGGCGTGGCCGGGCCACTGCGGCCGGCCCTCGAGGACGCCGGCTGGCCCCACCGGCGGCGACGGGTCGAGCAGGAGCGACTCTGGCGTGACAAGCAGGGCGGTCCTGTGCGGCCGCTGGACCGACAGGTGGATGCGGTGCTCGCGGCCACCTCACCGGCCCGAGCGGACGACGAGCCGGAGGCGACTCCAGCCGGTGACGCCCCCCCGGCCGATCCCTTCAAAGCCGCCCGCCCCCAGGAGGGCCACACCATGGACCCCGCCCGCGAACAGTTCACCGGGATCGTGCCGGGCATCGGGCTGGCGAGCTTCCGCGACGGCACGGGCACCGACCGCTTTCTCGTGCTGCCCGGCGACGACGTGAAGGTCACCTTTCCCACCGCGGGCACGCCGCCGAAGGCGGTCAGCGACACCTTCACGGTGGTCGACTTCTACGAAAGCAAGATGAGCGAATACGACAGCAATTTCGTGTTCGTGCCGATCGACTCCCTGCAGCGATTGCGGGGCATGATCGAGCCGGAGTCCGGCGTGGCGAGCGTCAACTCGATCCAGATCAAGCTCGCGGCGGGAGCGGACCTCGACGAGGTTCGCGACCGGCTGCGGAAGGCCTTCCCGCCGGAGCTCTACGCCGTCTCGAGCTGGCGGGACAAGCAGGGCCCGCTGCTCTCGGCGGTCGACATGGAGATGGCGGTGCTCAATATCCTGCTGTTTCTGATCGTGGCGGTGGCCGGCTTCGGGATTCTGGCGATCTTCTTCATGATCGTCGTGGAGAAGACCCGCGACATCGGCATCCTCAAAGCGATCGGGGCGGGCTCCTCGGGCATCGCCGGCATCTTCCTGGGCTACGGGCTGGCGCTGGGGCTCGTCGGCGGCGGCGCGGGGCTGGCGTTGGGCCTGGCGATCACCTGGAACATCAACCAGATTCGGCAAGCGGTCGAGTGGTGGACTGGCCAGCGGGTGTTCGACCCGTCG
>CAZRKH010000019.1:0-13648 GCA_964600785.1 uncultured Chitinophagaceae bacterium | reverse complement strand
GACGGGCAACGAAATCGCACTGCGAATCATTACATCGGATGATACCGTCAACAGTTGGGATCCGACGGGCTGGGTTGATAACGTTTCGGTCGTGGCGGTCCCGGAACCATCGACGGTGGCAGTGTTTGCCGGTATGGCCATTGTTCCGGTCTTCCTGCGGTTGCGGCGACGAGGAGTCTGAGGGGAATCCGCTCGCTCGGCGGGATTGACGGGATCGGCGCGTCGCGGATGAAAATTTGGCGTTCGTGTCCTCTGTTGTCCCGCGAAACTGCGGCCCCGCATGCCATGCCGGGCCGGAATTGCGACGAGATCGCTGGTATCCGGAAGATAGTTTTCAACGACGCGCCGTCAGGTTTGTGCGTGCCGCTTGGCCGGGCCCGGCAGGGCCTGACGCTTGTGGAACTGCTCGTCGTGATCGCGATCATCGGGCTCTTGATGGCCCTGTTGCTGCCCGCGGTGCAGGCTGCTCGCTCCTCCGCCCGACTCGCCCACTGCAGCAACAACCAGCGGCAGATCGCGATGGCCCTGCAGGGGCACCACTCGCAGTTCGGCCACTTTCCTTACGGCACGCACGACGAGGAATCGACCTCGATCCGTAAACGGGACACCTGGTTCCAGCAGTCATGGCCGTTCATCGAGCAGTCGAAACTTTTCGCCGAGTACATGAACTGGCAAGGTGTCTGGGTGATGGACACACCCGCCCACATCAAGTCGGCCGTGATTCCGGGCTTTGTCTGCCCCGCTGACCCGAAGACGCCCGGCTTCGGCGGGGGCGGCGGGTTTCGCAGCGGGGCCAACGGCTTCCAGGGCAACTATGTCGGCTGCGCGACAAACGGCTATATCCGCATCGCCCGCACCCACGCGGGTATCGGGGCTCCGCTGATCCCGCTGGAGGGTATTTTCTTCGGCAACAGCCAGACATCGCTTTCCGACATCCGCGATGGCTCAGGTACCACGCTTTTGCTCTCGGAAGTCATCATCCGTGGCGATGCCAGCGACTACGGCTGGGGCGGCGGCGGCGGCTACTGGGGCGGCGGCCAGCATGCCGGCTACGGCTTCACCACCATGGAAACTCCCAACTCCCCCGTCTCCGACCGCACCTTCCAGTGCAAGAGCACGACCGAACCCCGCTCGCCGTGCATCAACGTCTGGGACTCGATGGAAAAAATCATCATCGCACGTAGCCATCATGTCGGCGGCGTGCTGACGGCCACTGCCGACGGGGCGACCCGCTTCGTCGCCAACGGTATCACACCGAGAATCTGGAAGGCGATGGGCAGCCGATCGGGAGCGTCCGAGGGCAATCCGGACGAGATTGTGGAGATGCGATGAGAATCTCCCGTCGACCGACCGTGACGGCGGGACGGTCCTGCCGGTTGCCGGCGGCTGCGATGGTAACTGCGGCCGTCTTTATGGCATCCGGCTGCGGTTCTGGCGGCCCGACGACCGTGCCGGTCACCGGGAACGTGAGCTTCGAAGGACAGCCCGTGGCCACCGGCGAGATCATCTTCCGGGCGATCGACGGCCAGAGCCCTTCCGCAGCCGGGCCGATTCACAGCGGTCATTATTCGTTGCGAGTCACCCCCGGGCTCAAGCGGGTGGCGATCATCGCCACGCGTGAAACGGCACCGCCGAAGGTCGGGCCCGACGGCCCCGGCGAGGGGGGCAGCTTCGGCGTGATGTACGTTCCGGCCCGCTACAATACTCGCAGTGAACTCACCGCCAGCGTGGCGGCCGATGGTGAGAATCTCTTCGATTTCGCCCTCGACGCCGATGCGACGAAGGCCCCGCCGAACGCCGACCGATAGCTCGCCATGCCACGACCCAAGCCCCGACTGGCCATCGTGTCGGTGCTTGCGGCGATCGCCTCGGTGCCCACGGCTGCCGATGACCTGCCCCGTCCGCGGCTGCTGCTCACGGCCAAAGCCGTCGAACGAATCGAGGCGGCCGTCGCCTCCGACCCGCTCGCCGCGAGCCTCCAAGCCGCGGTGCTCGCCAAGGCTGAGCGGCTCCGCGATGAGCGGACCTGCGACTACCTGATCCCCGACGGCAAGCGGCTGCTGCGGGAATCGAGGCGGGCGATCGACACCGTCACCCACACCGCAATGGCCTGGCGGCTCGCGGGCCGCCAAGCCGATTTCGACCGCTGCATCGCCGAACTCGACGCCGCCTGCGGTCTGCCCGACTGGAATCCCTCCCACTTTCTCGACACCGCCGAGATGGCGACAGCCGTGGCGATCGGCCTCGACTGGCTGTGGCAGGACCTCGCCCCCGCACAACGGCGGCGGTATCGCGAGACGATCATCGCCAAGGCGATCGGCCCCTGGCGTGAGGGCGTGGATGGCAACATCTGGTGGTCGCGGGTGCGAAACAACTGGAGCCAGGTCTGTGCCGGAGGCATCGCCACCGCCGCGGTGGCCGTCGCCGAAACACCCGCCGAACTCGCCGCCGGCCCGCTGCCGCGATGTCTCGAGACGCTCGCGGGCTGCTGCCGCTTCTACGAGCCGGACGGGGCCTATCCAGAAGGCCCCGGCTATGCCGACTACGGCACCGCCTACCACGTGCTCGGCCTGGCAGCCGGCGAGATGGCGGGCCACCCCGCCGACCCGCCGGAGCCGCTGCTGGCGGTCAATCGCTTCATGGCCCACGCGTTCGGCCCGACCGGCCTCTCCTTCAACTTCGCCGACGGCCACGCCAATCCCGATGCGGTGATTCCCGCCCGTAGCTGGCTGGCCATCCGCAGCGGCGATGCGGCCATGCAGGGCCGGCTGCGGGATTGTCTCACCGAAATCGCCGCCCGCGGCAGCAACAACCGCTTCTTCCCGCTGCACCTTCTCTGGCTGCCGCCGCAGCCCGCCAACCGCGGCGAGCCGCTGCCGCTGGCGGCTACCTTTGGCGGCGAGCAGCCACTGGCCTGTTTTCGCACCGCCTGGGAGCGTGGGGCGACCTATGTGGCGGTCAAGGGAGGCACGCCCGCTGCCAGCCACGGCCACATGGATGTCGGCAGCTTTGTGATCGACGCCCTCGGCCACCGCTGGGTGCACGACCTCGGCGGCGACAACTACAACCTGCCCGGCTACTTCGACTTCCGCGGCGGACGGTGGCGGTATTTCCGGCTCAACGCCCGCTCCCACAATCTGCCGCTTGTTGGCGACCGCCTGCAGCAGCCCAACTGCCCCCCCTGCCCCTTGATCGAGCGGGAACTTGCCGGGCCGTTCATGGCGGCCGTCGATCTCACGCCCGCTTTTTCGTTCGCTGCCACGCCGATCGCCGGCCGCATGGTCCGCCGGGCGCTGCTCGACCCGGCCAGCGGCGAGGTCACGATCTCCGACTCGATCGCTGCCCCGCAGGAAACAATCCGCTGGCAGGCGATGATCGATGCCGAGGCCAGGCTCGAAGGACCGCGTGCGGTGCTCTACCAGCGTGGTGATTCCGGCAAACAACTTTCGGTCGTGATCGAGCCGGCCGACGCGGTGTGGCGGCTGGAGCCCGCCAGGGCGGGCGACGGCCAACGGGCCAATCCCGGCTTCAGCCTGCTCGTCGCGGAGGTCGCCCCACGGCCCGACCTCGAGATCAGCGTGCGGTTTTCGCCCTCGGTGGCGGCCGATCCATCCGGGAAGCCCGTTCGGTCAGCTCGCTGAGCCAAGCTGCATCGAGCACGAACCGCAGCGGCTTGTCGGCCCACTCCCCGGCAGAGCCGATGCCGATACGGGGGGTGCGGTCAATCCGCCTCCGCGGCACGACGAGCCCCGAAGGCTCGAACCACAGGCCGGCCCGCCGCGAGGCGGTCGCCCCGTCAAGCTGCCGGTCGATGCCCAGGGCCCGGGTCAGCCGCCCCGGGCCGACCGCCCCGCCCGCCCCCCGCAACAGCACGGCGGCAGGCCGGCCCTCCGGGCCGGTGACGATATTGAGCATCCAGTGCAGCCCATAGCAGAGGTAGACATACCAGCGGCCCGGCGGCCCGAACATCGTGGCGTTGCGGGCGGTCATGCCGCGACTGCCGTGGCAGGCGAGGTCGTGGGCCCCGAGATAGGCCTCCGTCTCGGTCACGATCAAACGGCGGGTGCCGCGAGGCGTGCGGGCGACGAGATGGCTTCCCAACAAGTCGCGGGCAACGCGGTCGGCAGGCCGATCGAAAAAGGAAACACCCAAAGCCGCCATGCCGCTCACCCGCGATGAGCCGAGGCGACCTCGCGGGCAGCCGCCCCGCCCGCGGTACCGCCGCTGAGCACCGGCTCCCGTCCCGGCTCTGGAGCCTGGGCCGCCCGGGGGCTCTCCATCGCCGGCTCCACGCCGCCCGTCTCGGCCAGCAGCTCTGTGGGCCGCTGTTCGGCGGCCATCCCGAAGAGCGAGTAGGCCACCGGCACGAGCACCAGCACGATCACCGTCGTCGCCGCCAGACCGAAGACCAGCGAGGCGGCCATCGGAATCAGCAGTTGGGCCTGGAAGCTTTTTTCGAGCAACAGCGGCGTGAGCCCGCCGATGGTCGTCACGCTCGTGAGAAACACCGGTCGGAATCGCAGGCAGCCCGCCTCGCGAAGGGCCTCGCCGACCGGCCAGCCCTCGCGGACCCGCATGTTGATGAAGTCGACCAGCACGATCGAGTCGTTGACCACGACTCCGGCCAGGGCCACCAGCCCGAACATGCTGAAGATCGTCAGCGGCATGCCCAGCGCCGCATGGCCGAAGACCGCCCCGGCGCATCCGAAGGGGATGATGCCGATAATCAGGAAGGGCTGGAAGTAACTTTTGAACTCGATCGTCAAGAGCACGAACATCGCGAACACGGCGACCGTGAAGCCCACGCCGAGGCTGCCGAGCGATTCCCGCGTCTGCTCCTGCTCGCCCTCCCAGCGGACCCGCAGCAAGGGAAACTCCTCGAGCAACTGCGGCATCAGCCTGGCCTGCAGATCGGCCACCACCCGCGAACTGGTGAGGCTCGTGGCGGCCTGGTCGATGTCGGCGGTGACCGTCACCGACCGCTTCTGGTCGAGCCGATTGATCTCCGAATAGCCCCGGGTGACCGTCACGTCGGCGAGTTCCTTGACCGGCCGCTCGAGGCCGTCGAGGCCGGTCACCCGAATATCGTCGAGGGCCATGAAGTCACGCCGCTCGTCGCGGGGATACCGCACCATCAGCTTCACCTCGTGCCGGCCCCGCTGCAGCCGCATCACCTCCTCGCCGTAGAAGCTCGCCCGAATCGTGCCGGCCAAGTCGCCCAGCGAGATCCCCATCGCCTCGGCGTCGGGATGAATCCTGACCTGGTATTCCCACTTGCCCGGCCGCGAGTCGTCATCCACGTCGATCACGCCGGCGTAGTCACGCAGGAAGTCCTTGCACCGCTCGACGGCCGCGTCGAGCTGGCGAACCCCCTCCGGCCGAGACGGCGCCAGCAGCTTGAACTCGATCGCCTTGCCGCCGGGGCCGATATTCTCGGTGCCGAACACGAGGCTTTCGGTGCCGGCGATCGCCCCCGCCTCCTGCCGCCAGCGGCTGATGAACTCTTCGCTGTTCACACTCCGCTCGGCCGCATCGACCAGTTCCACCGAGACCGCCCCGACATGACTGCCGCTGGTGCGGGCGGCCGGCCCGAGGGCGCCCGGGCTGGAAACCTCGCCCACCGCCAGGTGCACCAGCTGCACGATCGGCGGGCCCTGCGGCGAGGAAAGCTCGTCGGAAACCCTGAAGGCCGCCCGCTCGATGCGGCCCACCGCCTCCTCGGTGACACCCGCGGGGGTGCCGTCGGGAAAGACCATCTTGGCCTGCAGGCGGTTGGCATCGAGCTTGGGAAAGAGCGAAAAGGGGGTGATCCCGCTGCGGACGATACCGACGGCCAACAGCAGCACGCCGGCCGCGATCGCCATCACCGTCAGCCGGTTGGCCAGGGCCGCCCCGAGCAGCGGCCGGTAGAGATTGGCGATCGCCCAGGCGATCGCGGCATCGCAGCCCCACCGCAGACGGTTGACCAGCCACAACAGCGGCGAGAGCGGCCAGAGCACCGCCGAGAGAATCGAGATCACGAGGCTCTTCTCGTGGGCCAGGTGGCCGGGCAAGACGAGGCAGCACTCCACGAGCGACACCAGCAGGGTGCAGATCACGGCAAAGGGCATGACCTCGATGAACTTGCCCATCACACCGGAGACGAACAGCAGCGGCATGAAGGTGATCACGGTGGTCGTCACGCTCGCGGTCACGCTCGGCACCACCTCGACCGTGCCATCGATCGAGGCCTGCTCGAGCGTCTTGCCCATCCGCCGGTGCCGCTCGATGTTCTCGCTGACCACGATCGCATCGTCGACCACGATGCCCAGGGCCATCAGAAAGGCGAACATCGAGAGCATGTTGAGCGTTTGGTCGGTGAGAAACATCACTCCGCCGGTGGCCAAAATCGAGATCGGGATGCCCAGGGCCACCCAGAAGGCGAGGCGGATGTCGAAGAAGAGAGCGAGGATCACGAAGACCACCGCCAGGCCCTGCCCGCCGCTGCGAAGCAGCAGCTCGAGCCGGTCGCGGACATCGACGGAGGTATCGGCCCAGGTGACCAGTTCATAGCCACCCGGCAGCGTGGTCTCCGCCGCATAGGCCTGCACGTCGGCCACCATCGCCAGAAGGTCTTCGCTCGAGGTGCGGTCGATGGACACGACCATCCCCTCACGGCCGTTGATGCGGTTGATGCTCGCGACGTCGGCGAACTCGTCGCGGACCTCGCCCAGATCTCCCACGGTGAGCACCACGCCATCGGGCAGCGAGACCAGAGGCAGCTCGGCGATTTCACGGCCGATATACTTCTTGTTCTTGCCCCGCAGGAGAATCTCTCCCGACTCGCTGCGGATCGTGCCGCCGGGGAGTTCGACATTCTGCTGTCGCACGATGGCCGCCACCTGCCGCAGCGAGAGGCCGTATTTGCGGAGGGTTTCCTCGGAGATCTCGATGTCGATTTGGTAGTCCTTGGCCCCGATCAGGTTGGCCGAGGAGACCGTCGGCAGGGCGAGCAGATCGTCGCGGACCCGCTCGGACATCTCTCGCAGTTCCGCCTCCGCCTCCGGGCTGCCGGTATCGCTTCGCGGCGAGATCACCCCCACGCGGATCGCCGGCTGGCGGAGGGTCACCTGCTCGACCTTGGCATCCTCGGCCAGTTCGGGAAAGCTCGGGATCCGGTCGACCTCGGAGCGGATCTCGGAGACGATTTTTTGCACGTCCTCGACGCTCGGCAGCAGCTCGAAGACACAGTAGCCCGCCCCCTCCTGGGCGACGCTCGTGAGCTTCTTGACGCCCGCCACGCTGCGGCAGGCCTCCTCCACCTTCTGGCAGATGCCCTCCTCGACCTCCTCCGGCGTGGCACCCGGATAGGGCACGGTCACGAGCACGATCTCCAGCTCGAACTCCGGAAACACCTCCCGCCGCATCGAGGCGAAGGAAAGGCCGCCGAGGATGAGCACCGCCGAGACGAGGGTGTTCATCGCCGGCATGTTCTTGACCGTCCAGACAATGATGCTTCTCATCGATGGCCCCCTTGCGAGGCGGTCGAGGTGGCGGCTGGAAAATCGTGTCGGTTCATCGCGTCGATCGCTTCTGCACGGATGACTCCCGCTGCTCAGCCGCCGTTGACTGCCGGCGGCTCGGGATCGCGTGCCAGACGGGCAGCCGGGCCGAGAGCCTCATCGGCAACGTTGGCGGTGGTGTCCTTGACCGGCATGCCGTCGTAGGGATTGGCCAGCTGACTGACGACGACATGGTCGCCCGGCACGAGCCCCGACTCGCCGGCCACGAACGCCACCCGGCCGGCGGATGCGTGCACCACCGCCGGGCGGATGATCTCGAGCTTCGAGTCGCGGACGACCCAGATGTCGCCCGAGGGCCGCACCGCGTCGCGGGGCACCGAGACGAGTTCCCGCGGGGCGTCCACAAAGACCTGCACGTCGACGAACATGCCCCGCAGCATCGACCTGGGGGCCGTCGCCGGCAGCACCGGCAGCGGCTCACCGTAGCGGTCGAGGGCCACGACATCGGATGGATTCTCCACGAGCACGCGGCAGGGCAGTGTGCGGGTGCGTTCGTCGAGTCCGCGGCCTTCCTGGCGGGTGAGCACGCCCTGCCAGCGGAACCGTCGGCCGGCCACGTTGAAAATCACCGCGGCGGGCACGTCGGGCAGAACATAGGCCCCGCCCGCAGGGAGCACCGCTGGAATCGCCCCCGCAGGCTCCGGCGGGCGGCTGCCCCAAATACGTGCCATCTCGTCCATCCGCAGGCTCGTCTTGACCTCGGCGGCGCTGGTATCCTCGATCTTGACAAGCGCGGTGCCCTTGCTGACAAACGAATCCTGTTCCACGGGGTCGTCGACGATCATTCCGTCGAAGGGCGCCCGGATCATGGTCCGCGAGAGGTCGAGCTGCACTCGCTCTGCCTGGGTTTGGGCGAGCAGTTTGTCCTCGGCCAGCCGCACCTTCCGTTTCTCGAGCACCCGCCGCTGGCCCTCGAGCTGGATCACGGTGCTGATCGCGGTGAGTTCGTCGCGGATCGCCCGGTCGTGGTCGGAGGCGGTCACCACGCGGCTGTCCTTGAGGCCGCCGAGCCGCTCGACCTCGCGATGCGCCAGTTCCACCTGCCGCCTGGCCAACGCTACCGTTTCCTCGTTCTGACGGATCTCAGCATCGACCTCCTGGATGAAGATCTCCGCCCGGACCACCTCCCGCTCGAGCCGGTCGACGTCGAGTTCGTAGTCCCGCGGGTCGATCTCGAGGAGCAGTTCGCCGGCCGACACGAACCGTCCTCCACGGCAGTTTGGCGACTTCCTGATCACCCGCCCGCCGACCTCGGCGGCGAGGGTCACCTCCCGCAGCGGCACCACGACCCCGTCGAGATCAAGCTCGATGCGGCCGCTGCCCCGCTCGGCAATCGCGGTGCGGACGGGCACCGCCCCGGGCCCGTCGCCGGTCGTGCGAAGCGGCGGCGGCTGGCTGCCCATCGCCATGAAGGCGGCGACGGCGGCGGCGATGATCGCCAACGGGGCGATCCAGCCGAGGATGCTGCGAGTGATCTTCATCGGTGCGTGGCTCCGGGTCGGGAGAGCGGCGGGGCCGACCCGAGCGCCGCCAGGGCGTAGCGGGTGATGTGGTCGGCCAGTTCGCCGGGGGTGTGCAGCGTGGCCAATTCATCGGCGGGCACGAGCATGCCCACCACGTCGCCGGCGGCTCGGTAGATGAAGCACTGGCCCACCACGCTGATCGCCACCCGCCGCAGTTGCGGCTCCTCGAGCGAGCCGGCGGCGATCTCGTCGAGGATTCCCACGAGCATGCGGTAGTGGGGGCGGATGTAGTCTTCGACGAGTTCCCGGCAGGCCTCGGTGGGCTGAAGCACCTCGCGGAGCATCAGCCGCACCTGCCAGGGGGGCTCACCAAAGCCGAGCATCCGCTCGAGCATGTTGCCCACAAAGCCGCGGAGCTTTTCGTCCGCCGGCGTGGCCTCGGGCCAGCGTGGCAGCGGCACCTGGGCCGCCCGTAATTGATGGGCGTGCTTGACCGTTTCGTGGTAGAGCCGCTTCTTGTCGCCAAAGTAATAGTTCACCGCCGCGAGGTTCACCCCCGCGGCGAGACAGATGTCGCGGACGGTGACCGCCTCGTAGCCCCGCTCCGCAAACTCCGGACCGGCCGCGGAAAGAATCCGCTCGCGCGGATCATCGCCACGAGGGGCCGCGGGGCGGTTTTCAGGGGTTGCGGTGGCCATCGGGGAAGCTTTGAAAGGTTTCAAACACGTGTTTCAATCAACTGTATACACCGGTCAGAACCGATGAAAGGGCAGTTGTGTAACCGGCCGCGGGAGGCCTTGCCGGCCCCGGCTCCCGGTGACCGGCTACCGACCTGAAGCGGCGGAGAGAGCGGCCGCGACCGCCTCACCGCAGCGGCGGCCCGAGCCGAGGGCCCCGTTGATCGATGCGGTGGTCAGGTGGTCGCCGCAGAGAAAAAGCCGGTTGCCAAATAGCGACTCAGCGGGCCGTTCCCGGCGGGCCTGCGGCGTCTCCACCGGCAGGGCGTGAGGCACCTCGATCTCGGCGAGCGTCTGCCAGCCCAGGGCCGTCTCGCCAAACCAGGCCGACGCCTGCCGACGAATCGCGTCGGCCAGTGGCTCCCCGGCCTCCTGCCAGTCCTCCCGCACCGACACGGCGACAAGCGAGACCCCCGGCGGCGCATAGCCGGCAGCCACGTCGGAGGGCACCGTGAGGTTACTGATCGGCCCACTCGACGCCGCGGCGGCCCCCGGCTCATCGGCGACCACCAGTAGCGTGGGTCCGCCGAGGGGCGACCGCTCCGCCCGGAAGGCCACCAGCCGCGTCGCCTTCCAGGCCCGCCCGCCGGGGTCTCCCGCCTCGCCAGCGGCTGCCGCAGGCAGGATCCTGCCCGCAGCGGCCGCGTCAGTCGCCACCACGACCGCCTCCGCCGTGAGTTCGCCGCCGTCGGCCAGCCGCACCCGACCCGGCTCCACCGCGGCGACCGGCGTGGCCACACGGATCGCTTCCGCAGGCAGGCCCGCAGCGAGCTGGCGGGGAATCGCCTGCATGCCGCCGGCGGGCAGGCACGCGGACCCGACGGAAAACATGGCGAAGCTGAAGGCAAAGACCGCCTCCGAGGTGGCCAGCTCCCGCTCGAGAAAGACACCCCCGAAAAACGGCTCGAAGAACCGACGAATGAAGCCCTCGGAAAACCCGCGGGCCAAGAGCATCTCGCGGGTCGATCGCTCATCAGCGACAGCCCGCTTTGGATCGAGCGAACCCGCACGCAGTTTCCGCACGAGTTCGCCACGCAGGCTCGCGATCCGCAGGGCGTCGGCCAGGCCGACCGTGCCGTCGACGAGCGACCCGACCGCCGCGAGAGGACGCCGCCAGGGATCGGCCAGCCGCCGCAGACGCGGCCCCTCGGCGAGAATCGCCCCCGGCTCGAAGCGGCCCAGCTCGAGCGACGCATGATCCAGCTGCCGGCGGCCCTCCGGGTAGGCATCGAGGTAGACCTGAAACCCCCGGTCGATGCGAAAGCCCTCCACGCTCTCGGTGGCCACCCGGCCGCCGAGACGCTCTGATGCCTCCAGCAGCAGCAGCCGCCGCCCGGCGGCATGCAGCGTGCGGGCACATGCCAACCCGGCCAGGCCACCGCCCACGATAATGCAGTCGGCTGCCGGTTCGCTCATCGGGCCCTCAGCCGAGCAGTCGGCGGTAGTGGTCGAGGAAGTGGGTCGACACCTCCTCGTTGAGGCTCTGCCAGGCCTCGTCGATGAGGGTGCCGGCAAGCAGCCCGTCGGCGGCCCGCGAGGCGATGCCCGCCAGCACGACCGAGAGCGGACGGGCCGGATCGCCGCCGAGAAGCCGCTCGGCATCCACATGAGCAAACTCGTTGGCCACCAGCGAGAGCGCCGGCAGCTTGGGCACCGGATCGCGGCCGTTGATGAAGCGGTGGATCTTCCCGCCGAACTCCCGGTTGAAGGCCTCGCAGGCGGCCCGATTGCCGATCATCGGGGCGCCGAAGGTGTGCACCTCGTGCACCGGCACCATCCGTCGCTTGAAGAGCCAGGCCGCAAGCAGGGCCAACGCCCCGCCGAGCGAATGGCCACAGAGCCACAGGGGCCGGTCGAGCCGCTGCATCTCTCCCTCGACCGCGACGGCAAGCGGGTCCCAGATCTCGGCGACCGCGTCGGTGAAGCCCTTGTGAAACCGGGCGGCGACTCCGGCCGCGGCGAGATCATGACCCAGCCGACCCTCCGGCACCACCAACAGGTTCATCGCGTCGGTCAGCAGGATGTCCTTGAGCCCGTCGAGGCTCGTGGGGCTCTCGGTACCCCGGAAGGCGACCACCAGGTGGTCGTCGCTCGAGCCGACCCAGACCTGGGTGTTGTCGACCGAGATCAGCCTCGCATCCAGGCCGAGGGTGGTGGCAAAGGCCTCCCGGCCGGCCGGCTCGCCGAGGTAGGCCAACTCGCTGGCGGCCAGCATGGCGCGGGCATTGGTCTCGCCGCCGGGGGTGTCTTCGTCGAGGGAGAGTGGTTCAGTTGACATAGCGTCGTTGTTGGCCTTGAGGGGCGGCATTTTTCCATCGCCGCAGGATCGAAGTGGGAATCGCGTTGCCCGAGACATCGAGTGACCGCAGCCGCGGCGGCGGTGACTCCAAAAAAGCTATCAGACCTTGGGCGGTGATCTGTGTGCGAGCGATGCGGAGCACCTCGAGGGCCTCGAGCCGGGCGAGCCTTACCAGGCCGGCGTCGGTGAGGCCGGAATCGTTGAGCGTGAGTTCGATCAGACCCGGCATCGCCTCGAGCGGTTCGAGGGTCGCGTCGGTCACGTCGGGGTTGGCCATTTCGAGGATTCCGATCTCCGGCCGCTCTGCAAGCAGGCCGTAGTCGTCGCGGTCCCAGCCGGTGAGGTTCACAGCCACCCGGCCATCGACCACGGTTTCCCGCGGGCCGAAGCCGACAATCGCCATGTGAATCTCCTGCCAGACAAAAGGCGCGGCGCCGAGCAACAGGCCGCCAGCCAGCAGGGCCAGCGGCCGCAGCAGGCGTCGCGGCGAACCGCGGCCCAGGAGCGTCGAGATGCCTCGGCCCACCAGCGAAAAGAGGCCCGCCAGCAGCAACAGCAGCCCCGCGAAGATGAGCACGACGCCGACCTGTTCGCTCACCCTGACACCTCCTCCCCGTTCGGCGAGCCACGACGATCCGCCCGCGGCCCGCCGCGGGCGTTCTCAGCCCCGCTCGGCGAGCAGCCGGGCCAGCCAGCGGCCCGCTGCCAGCCCGCTCGCGGCAGCCCCTTCCACCCGCGGCCCACCGAAGGCATCGCCGGCAAGCAGGGCTGGCGGCTCGCGGCAGACGACCGCCAGCGGCGCCGCGGTGGTGGTGGTGGGCCGGGAAAACTTCCAGCGATGCACCGACCGCTCCACGACTCCTGAGACACCGCCGTCGATCCATTCGGCCACCGCGGCAAGCAGTGTGGCTGCGACCTCGGCGGGGTCGTCGTCGAAGTGGCGGCGGCTGAAGGCGGGCGTGGCATGGATCGTGAGCGCGGGCACCGGCGAGATGCCCTTGAGCTGGTTGTCGGCGAGCCAGGCGACCGGCCCCTCGGCAAGGGCCAGCCCGCCCGGCGGCGGCAGGAGGGAGGCCCTGGCAAGCACGGCCATCACGGCAAAGCATGGATCGTACTCGATTCCGCGGAGCAATTCGCCCGTCTCCCCGTCCGGGCTGAACCCACCGGCGGCGAGCAGTTCGAGCGACTGCGGCACCGGCGGAGTCAGCACCACCGCGGCAGCCTCGATGACCTCGCCCGACTCCAGCCGCAGTTCCGCCCGTTGCCCCCGGGGGGACACCGCCGTCACCCGACTCGACTGCCGCAGATCGAGCGGTCCGGCGAGCAGCTTGGGCAGGGCCGTCATGCCCGTGGTGCCGCACCACCTCGCCCGCGGCCGACCGGCCGTCGCGGGCTTTCCGCCGAGGGCCGTCTCGGCAAAGCGATCGCTCCAGACCCGGACCGCTCCGGCAGCCTCCGCCTCGGCCACCAGCAAGCCGAAGGCCCGGCTGCGGACGGAAAAATACTGGGCCCCGTGGTCGCAGACCGCCGTGCCGATGCGGCGGGGGGCCATCCGGCCGCCCGCCCCCCGGGCCCTGTTGCGCCGGA
>CAZRKH010000018.1:0-47918 GCA_964600785.1 uncultured Chitinophagaceae bacterium | reverse complement strand
TTACGTCGATGTTTCGAGCATCGACAAACGCCTCCGCAAGCACCTCGACGACCCTGAAATGTGCGAGTATTTCGTGCCCGTGAAATGGCTCGAGACGCGAGACATCGACCAGGCAGTGCGGGGAATCGGCCTCTTCGGCAATCAGAACACCGTGTGTAAGCCACGCAGCAAAAAGTGGCGCACCACCGTCGATCGGCTCAAGCAGATCTTTACCAAGTGGAACCAGAGCGGTTGACGCCCCAAGCATTTCTCACCTATCCATGCACGACCTCATCGGCGACATCCATGGCCCCGCTGACGGCCTCGAACGGCTGCTTCAACAACACTGCCCGCCCGCTTCAACAGAGGTTTTTTGTGAAAAAAACCGGCTTCATGGGCCGCGGTTGGCGGAATCACGCTCGTCGATCTGCGATACAGCTCGGATTACGGGGCGTGGCGTGGGTCTTGCTAGCGAGCGACTTCAAATCGCTCCGATAATCGCGACCGGGCCATGGGTAGCCCTGCGGGCGTGAACGCGGCAGGAGGCCGCGCAAAAATCAGCCCGCAGGGGCCATGGATGGCCCTGCGGGCGTGAAATGGCGGGGGCAGGATTCGAACCTGCGACCTCGAGGTTATGAGCCTCGCGAGCTACCGGGCTGCTCCACCCCGCGTCGGTTGTGTCGTGTCTTTCGCCGCCGCCTGGGGAACGATTCCCGGGCTGCTGGCGTGACTCGTCAGGCGGCCTGCCAGACGAATGCGGTGGCCTCCGAGCGGCACTCCCTGCAAGAATAGCGTGGAATGAGGCGAGAGTGAAGGGCCCGGCTGGCGGGTGCCGATTTCCAGGGGTCGCCGCAGACCGTCGGCACGAGCCGGCAGACACGCTCCACGGACGCCATCCGATGACCTCCGGCCAACAGGGCCCACGTATGCCGCCTCCACCGGTCCCGCCCAGGCGACCGCCATCGGCGACGGCTCCCGGCGGTGGCTCAGGCACGATCGTCGGCGGGCTTCCCTGGGCGCAGCCCTCGCGGCCGGAAGACTCCCTGCCGGTGGCCGAGGAGCCCTCGGGGCAGGACGAACCGCAGAGCTGGCAGGAGCGGTTTGCCGCTGTGATCGATCGCTCGCCCGCGTGGGGCTCGAGCCTGGCCGCCCACGTGGTGCTTCTGCTCCTGCTGGCGTTGATGGTGATGCCCAACGAGCCGCAGCAGCTGCTGCGGCTGGAGATGTCGTTTCCCGAACTCGGCGAGGCCGGCGGCAGCGACGCACCTGCCGTCGAGATCCCCGACTCCGGCCAGGAGGATGCCCAGGAGGAACAGCCCGAGCCGGAACCCGAGCCCGAGCCGGAACCCGAGCCTGAACCCGAGCCGGAGCCGGTGCCCGAAGAGCAGATGCCCGACCCGCTGGAGACCGCGGCCAAGGAACCCAGCAAGACCGAGGCCGCCGCGGCCCCCGATGCCGGCTCGCCAACGGCCCTGACCACCCACCTCTCCGGCCGCAGCCAGGGCAACCGCGACCGGCTCGTGGCAGCCTACGGCGGCACGTCGGAAACCGAGGAGGCGGTCGCCCTGGCCCTGGCCTGGCTCGTGCGGCAGCAGAAGTCTGACGGCAGCTGGAGTCTGCTGGGCCCCTATGACGACGGGGGCCGGCAGGAGAATGCCGTGGCGGCCACCGCGATGGCGATGCTGGCCTTGCAGGGTGCCGGCAACACGAGCACCCAGGGGCCCTACGCGAAGGTCCTGGCCAAGGCGTCCCGCCGGCTTGTCGCGGCCCAGGACAACGATGGACGCTTCAGCCGCCTCGGGAGGGTTTCCGACTCCCAGCAGATGTATGCCCAGGCCCAGGCCACGATCGCGATCTGCGAACTCTACGGCATGACGGGTGACCGGGCCCTCGCCGAACCGGCCCGCAAGGCGATCGCCTTCGCGGCGATGGCCCAGATGCCCGACGGCGGCTGGCGGTATACGCTCCCGAAGACAGACAAGGACCGCGGCGACATGTCGGTCTCCGGCTGGTTCATGATGGCGGTCAAAAGCGGCGAGATGGCCGGCCTCGAGGTGCCCGGCGAGGTGTACCGGCGGCTCGAGAAGTTTCTCGATGCGGTCTATCTTTCAGAGAAGCAGGGCTACGGCTACCAGATCAACGAGCACGATCGCTACTTCCGACTGCGGCCGGCACTCACCGCCGAGGGCCTGCTCTGCCGACAGTATCTCGGCTGGCCGCAGCGGGATCCGCGGCTGCTCGCCGGCGTCGATCTCCTGCTGGAGACGGTGAAGCTCGACTTCGGCACCCCGCAGGAGCCCTCCTTCGAGAAGGATGTCTATGCCTGGTATTACATCACCCAGGTCTGCCACCATCTCGAGGGCCCTGCTTGGCAGCGGTGGAACGCCCGGATGCGCGAGGAACTGCCGGCGAAGCAGATTCGCTCGGGCCGCGAGGAGGGTAGCTGGAACCCCGCCTACGACCGCTGGGGCACGATCGGCGGCCGACTCTTCGTGACCTGCATGTGCACCTACATGCTCGAGGTCTACTACCGCCACCTGTCGCTCTATGCGGGGGCCAACCCGCCGAACTGACGCACCGCCTCGTAGCAGACGACCGCCGCCGCATTCGAAAGATTGAGGCTGCGGACCTGCGGCCGCGAGGGAATCGTCAGCATCCGTTCCGCGTACTGCCGGTGGAACTCCGGCGGCAGCCCGCGGCTCTCGCTGCCGAACACGACCGCATCGCCGCGGGCATAGACCGCCTCGGTGTAGGGCCGGCTGGCCCTGGCCGAGAAGAACCACATCGGTCGCTCGCCGAGCCGCTCGAGCAGCCGCGGCCAGCCGGCGACCAGTTCCCACTCCAGCTCGGGCCAGTAGTCGACGCCCGCCCGCTTCAGCGAGGCGTCGTCGAGTCGGAAGGCGACCGGCTCGACGAGCCACAGCTTGGCGGCGACCGCCACGCAGGTGCGGGCGATGTTGCCGGTGTTGGGCGGGATCTCCGGCTCGTGGAGGACCACGTGCAGCAGTGGGGTGTATTGCATCGGCGGCGGGCGGTGGTGTTCGGCGGCGGTGTTCGGCGGCGGCCTCCCCGGCCGTCGCCGGCGCTGGTATTGTTTGGAAGGACGCAGTCGAGGCCCGCACCCTCGGAATTCTGCCGCAGGAGGCCCTCCTTGGTCGAGATCACCCGCAACCCCACCCGCCGCGTTCGCATCGGCTCGATTGAGATCGGTGACGGCCAGCCGATCGCGGCGCAGAGCATGACCGCGACCCACACCGCCGACGTGCAGGCGACCCTCGGTCAGGTTCGTGACCTGCATGCCGCCGGGGCGGCGGTGGTGCGGATTGCCGTCGACAGCCGGGCCGACGCCGCGGCCCTGCCGGCGATCCGGGCCGGCAGCGAGGCCAATCTCGCGATCGACCTGCAGGAAAACTACCGCCTCGCCGCGGAGGTCGCCCCGCATGTCGACAAGCTCCGCTACAACCCCGGCCATCTCTACCATCACGAGCGGGAAAAGCCCTGGCAGGAGAAGGTGAAGTTCATCGCCGGCATCGCCGCGGAGCACGGCTGCGCCATCCGGGTGGGCGTCAACTGCGGCAGTGTCGATCCCGACAAGAAGGCCGCCTTTGCCGAAGACGACTCGATCGGGCCGATGCTCGCAAGCGCCCTCGAGCACTGCGAGCTGCTCGATTCGATCGGCTTCACGCAATACTGCGTGTCGCTGAAGGATTCCGATCCGGCCAAGGTGGTGGAGGTCAACCGTCGCTTCGCCATGCAGCGGCCCGAGATCCCGCTGCATTTGGGTGTCACCGAGGCGGGCATGCCGCCCGATGGGATCATCAAGACCCGCATCGCCTTCGAGCAGCTCGTCAGCCGCGGCATCGGCGACACCGTGCGGGTGTCGCTGACGGTGCCCAATGACCGCAAGGGCGAGGAGATCGCCGCGGCACGCGAGATTCTCGAGGATATCGCCGCGGGACGTGTCCGCAGCGTGGTCGATTATGGCCTGACCTCGCTGAACATCATCAGCTGCCCGAGCTGCTCGCGGGTGGAGAACGAGGCCTTCATCGAGCTTGCCGAACAGGTTCGCGAGATGACCGATTACGCCCGCGACCATGCGATCACGATCGCGGTCATGGGCTGCCGGGTGAACGGTCCGGGGGAGACCGACGACGCCGACTTGGGGCTGTGGTGCGGCCCGACCCATGTGAACCTCAAGAAGAAGACCGAGTCGCTCGGAGCCTTTCCCTACGACGCCATCCTGCCGCGGCTGCGGGAGGAGCTTGACAAGCTGATCGACCAGCGGGCCGCCGCCGGTACTCCCTGAGGCTCCCATGCAGCTGCCCGTGATCGACGCCCGAGAGGCTCCCGCCTCGCCCCCTTCCGACGCACCCAGGCGTGGCAGCTTTGCCGTGGTCAGCCTTGGCTGCCCCAAGAATCTCGTCGACAGCGAGCGGATGCTCGGGCTGTTGCGGGATGACGGCTGGGAGATGGTCGCCTCGCCGCGGGGCGCCGACATGGTGGTGGTCAACACCTGCGCGTTCCTGGAGGCCTCGCGGGCTGAGTCGTATGCGGCGGTCCGCGAGATGACCGCGCTGAAGGCCGCCGGGGGCACGCGGGGCGTGGTGGTGGCCGGCTGCCTTGCCGAGCGGCAAAAGGAGGCCCTTTTGGCCGAGCTGCCCGGGGTCGATGCGGTGATCGGGGTTTTTTCGCGGGAGGAGATCGCCCGCACCGCCGAGCGGCTGGTGGGCGGCCTGGCTGAGCAGCGGAGCGTGTTTCGCCCGGCGCCGGCGGTGGCCGCGGCCGACACCGGCCGGCTGCGGGTCACCCCGCGGCATGTCGCCTATCTCAAAATCTCCGAGGGCTGCGACCGGACCTGCACCTTCTGCTCGATTCCCCGCATGCGGGGCCGCCATGCCTCCAAGCCGCTCGAGGCGGTCGTGGCCGAGGCGGCCGAGCTGGCCCGCGACGGCGTGAAGGAGCTGGTGATCGTCGCCCAAGACACGACCTATTACGGCATCGACCTCTACGGCGAGCCGCGTCTGGCCGACCTCCTCGAGGCCCTCGAGGGTGTGCCGGGCCTGGAGTGGATCCGGCTGATGTACCTCTACCCGATCCATTTCAGCGACCGGCTGATCGAGCGGATCGCCGGAAGCAGCAGAATCCTGCCCTACCTCGACCTGCCACTGCAGCACGCTTCCGATGCGGTGCTCAAGCGGATGCAGCGGCGGGGCAACCGGGCCGCCACCGAGGAACTGCTCGGCAAGCTGCGTGAGCGAATCCCGGCCCTCGTGCTGCGGACCACGATGATCACCGGCTTTCCCGGGGAGACCGAGGCCCAGTTTGCCGAGCTGGTCGACTTCGTGGAGCGGTGGCGATTCGAGCGTCTGGGGGTGTTCCCCTATTCGTTCGAGCCCGACACCCCCTCGGCCCGGCTCGACGGCCATCTCGCCGAAACGGTGAAGCTCGCCCGTCGCGATCAACTGATGCAGCGGCAGCAGCGGATCGCCCACGAGCATGCCGCGGCCCAGGTCGGCCGCACGCTCGGGTGTATCGTCGATGCGGCGAGCGACGAGCGAGCCGACGTCTGGATCGGGCGGACCGCGGCCGACGCCCCCGACATCGACTGCGTGGTCTACATCACGGCCCAGCCGGGCGGGCGACGGCCGGCGGCGGGCGAGATTCTGCCGGTGGAGATCGTGGCCTCGGCCGGCTACGACCTCGCCGGGGTGCCGGCCTGAGCTGGCAGGGTGCAGGGGACGGGCCTGCCAGGAGCGCGAGGATGCCCGAGAGCCCGCCGGCGAGCAACGCGATCTGCACGGTGCCCAATCTGATTTCGGCGGCGAGGCTGGGCCTTTCGATCGCGGCCTTTGTGGCCATCTCCCGCGAGGCATGGACGGCGGGCCTGGCGGTCTTCCTGGTCGCCGCCACGACCGACTGGGTGGATGGCTGGTATGCCCGCCGGTTTGCGGCGGTGAGCGTGCTCGGACGGGTGCTCGACCCGCTGGTCGACAAGGTGCTCGTAGGGGGCTGCTACGTGCTGCTCGCGGCGGCCGGCGGCGGGAGCATCACAGCCTGGATGGCGGTTGTCGTGATCGTGCGGGAGCTGGTCGTGACGGCTGTGCGGGGCGAGATGGAGCGGCAGGGAATCGACTTCTCCGCCTCGCCCGCCGGGAAGCTGAAGATGGTGGTGCAGTGTGCGGCGATCGGTCTGGATCTCGCCGACCGGGCGGGCATCGCCGGGCCGCTCTCGATCGCTGCGGCGGTGGCCGCCTGGGCGGCGGTGGTGCTCACGATCGGCTCGGGTGCGGAGTATCTGTGGGCGGCCCGGGGCGTGCTCACCGGCCGAAACGGGGGGCGAGCATGACCGACGACGCCGCCGGGGATGCCGTGGTCTTTGTGGTGCCCGCCTTGGCGGTGAGCCTCGCCGCCGCGGCCGGGGTGGTGGCCGTGGTTCGTCGCCGCGGGGAGCCGACCACCGCGCCGCCGGTGCGATGGGGCGGGCTGGATGTCGTCGCGGTGTTGCTTTTGTATCTCACGGTGCAAGTCTGCAGCGGGCTGGCGGCAGCCTGGGCCGCGGGCGATCCGCCGCCGGGAGAGGCCGACGGGCCTGCGGTGGTTACCGCGGCGGCCTTGGTGGCCGGCGGCGCGGCGATGCTGCTGACCACGCTCTTGGTGATCGTGGCCTTTCGACGGGCTGGCGCAAGCTGGAGGGAACTGGGCCTGGCCAGCGGCAGGCCCGCAGGTGACGCGGTGCTGGCCCTGCTCACGCTGGTGGCGATCACGCCGCCGCTGTTGGTGCTGGCGGGACTGCTCGAGAGGATCGTGCACTACCACCATCCGCTGCTCGACTATCTCGCCGAGCACCGCGACCCCGGCTCACTGGCGATCGCCGCGGTCTCGGCGGTGATCGCCGCACCGCTTGCCGAGGAGTTTTTTTTCCGGCGTCTGCTGCAGGGCTGGCTGGAGCGACGGATGCCCCGCCTGGCGGTGCCGGCCGCGGCGGTGGCCTTCGGCGCCGCCCATGTCGGCCACGGCCTGGCCTGGCTGCCACTGGTGCTCTTCGGGGTGGCTGCCGGGCTGCTGGCCAGACAGACCGGCTCCCTCCTGGCCCCGATCCTGCTGCACGCGGGCTTCAATGGCATCGGACTGGCCCTGGCAACCCTCGGCGGCCGATGAATCTTCCCGGGGGCGGCCGCGGGGAAAACGCTCTGGCTGCCGGCTGGTGAAATCGCGATAGTCCTCGGGCTGGGCCGCGGCCGACGGCCCAAACGGTGAGTCGAGGAGCCATGAGCGTGCCGCGGACCATCTCGCAGCGGGTCGTCGATCGGCTGGTCTACATCGCGACTCGGGTGGCGATCTGCATCATCCAGGCCCTGCCCAGATCGACCTGTGAGCGGGCGGCCCGCAGTCTCTCAGGCGTGTTGGCCAATCGCGTCAGGATCCGCCGCAGGGTCGTGCGGGAAAACCTGCGGAGGGCCTTTCCGGAGTGGTCGACCGAGGAGTGCCGCGAGGCCGCCCGGGGAATGTGGGAGCACCTGTTGTTGATGGTCGTCGAGATCGCCCATGCCCCACGGGTGATCCGTATGACGAGCTGGCGGCGGCACCTGCGGATCGAGGGCATGGAGCAGATCGTGCGGCTGCTGTGGGCCGACCGTCCGAAGCTGATCCTTTCCGGCCACTTCGGCAATTTCGAGCTGGCCGCCTACCTGTTCGGCGTGTTCGGCTTTCGCACCTACTCCGTCGCCAGGGAGCTCGACAATCCGCTGCTCGACAGGTTTGTGACTGAGTTTCGCCAGTCGCGGGGCCAGCATATCCTGCCCAAGAAGGGAAGCGCCCCGGATGTCTCGCAGGTGCTCGAACACAACGGTGCCCTGGGGCTGCTCGGTGACCAGGCGGCGGGCCCGCGCAGCGCGTGGGTGGAGTTTTTCGGGCGGCCGGTGAGTGTGCACAAGGCGATCGCGGTCTTCGCCCTCTCCTCCGAGGCGCCGGTGATGGTCTGCACGGCCACCCGGCGGGCCGGCCTGTTTTCTCTCAACCTGCGGCTCGAGGGGGTGCTCGATCCGGCGGCCGGTGAGCCGGAGGCGGCCGACAGCGTGGCGCTCTCGCAGTGGTATACTTCGCTGCTCGAGGCGGCGATCCGTCGGGCTCCCGCGCAGTATTGGTGGGTGCACAACCGCTGGCGGGGTGGTCCCTCGAAGCCGTCCGCCCGTCGGCGGGCGGCCTGAGGCACACGGCTGGCACGAACTGATGGCTGAATGGATCCGCATCGCGTCAGCGGCGGAATGTCCGCCGGGGAAGGTCATCGAGCGGCTTGCCGGGGAGCGGATCGTGGCCCTGGCCAATGTCGACGGTCGCTGGCACGCGATCGACGGGGTCTGTCCGCATCAGGGCGGTCCGCTGGGTCAGGGGCGGCTCTCGGGAGGCGTGGTGATGTGTCCCTGGCACGGCTGGCGGTTTGACACCACCACGGGGCAACACTGCGACTCTCCGCTGGTCTGCCAGGAATCGTTCGAGGTGGAGAGCCGGGAGGACGGAATCTATGTCCGGGCGGCGAGCGAGGCGGAGTCGTCGTGATCGAGTTTCGACCATTTCGCAACGACGACCCGCCGCGGCTTGCCGATGTCTGGCGATCGGCCCCGCTGGGGCCGGCGGCCCTCCAGCCGATGACCACCGCCTGGCTCGATGCGGCGGTCTTCGCCAAGCCATTCTTCGATCGTGAGGGACTTGTCGTCGCGGTGGACCAGCAGCGGGTGGTCGGTTTCGGGCATGCCGCCTTCGGGCCAAACGCCGACGGCTCGGGGCTCGACACGACCGTCGGCTCGACCGTGATGCTTGCGGTGCTGCCGCATCCCGAGGAGGCGGTGATCGGCTCGGAACTGCTCGACCGCTGCGAGACCTACCTCGAGAACCGCGGGGCGACCACGCTGCTCGGTGGGGGAAGCCCGTCGTGCAACGGCTTCTATCTCGGCCTCTACGGTGGGGCCGACCTGCCGGGCGTGCTCGACTCCTCGCCGGCGGTCAAGGAGATCTTCCAGCTGGCCGGCTACGAGCCCTTCGACCGCGTGGCGGTGCTGCGACGGCCTCTGGAGGGCTACCGGCCGCCGATCGACCGCAGCCATCTCGCGATCCGACGCACGACGAAACTCTGCAGCATCGACGAGCCTGCCCGCCGCACCTGGTGGGAGGCGGCGGTGACCTGCGGCATCGGCCTGCGGCGGTATGAGCTGCGGGCTCACGGCGGCGGCGTCTTGGCCACCGCGTCGTTTTGGGACATGCAGCCCCTCGCCGCGGCCTGGGGCGTGGTGGCCGCGGGGCTGCTGCACGTGGGCACCCAGGGCCCCCGACGCCGTGAGGGGCTCGCCCATTACCTGCTCGCCGAGGCGATGCAGGACCTTGCCCGCGAGGGTGTGGAGGTGGTCGAGTCGCATGCCTCGTTGGAGAACCTGGCCGCCATGCGGCTGCTCGACAAGCTCGGCTTCGAGGCCTGCGAGATGGGCACCGTGTTCCGCAAGCCCCGGCCCGAGGCGGAGTGACCGCCACTCAAGGGGCGGTGATTCCTTCGAGCTGTCGCAGGTGGCCGGCCACCTCGGCGGCACAAGCCGCCGGGCTGCCGAGGCCGGCTCGCGGCAGCCGCACCGAGAGCGGCGGGGTGGCCGGATCGCGGCGCACATCGGCGAGATATTCTTGAAGCAGCTCGCGATGGCGGTCGCTGGAGTGCAACAGCCAGTGGACCCAGCACCAGGCCTCGGCGTAGTGATCCTGGGTGAGACTGGCCACCGAATCGATTCTTTCGAGCGACACGAGATCGGGCTGCCAGGTGCCCTCGAGCAGGCGGCCGGCGAGCCGGTCGGCATGGTCGTGGTGCCGCTTCCGCGCGCTGCGAGGCATCTCGAAATACTCGGCGATTCCCTCGTCGAGCCACAGCGGCACACCGGCGACCACCGCATGCAGATAGCCGTGGGTCGTCTCGTGGCGGAGGTCCTCCGCGATCCGGTCCTGCCAGTGGGCGTAGACTGCCAGCTTGGTGTCGGTCTTCACGAAGAACGCCCGGCGGGCGGGAAATCCCGGGAAGCGGGCTGCCGCGAAGGCGGCGTAGCGATCCTCGCTGTCGAAGAGATAGAGGTGCACCAGTTCATCGGAGATCGGCAGTCCCAGTCCGCTGCTGACGTCGACCCGCAGTTGCTCGAGCTCACGCAGCAGCCGGTGGCGGCTCGCGAGAGGAAAATCGGCGTGGATCACCAGCTGCCCGGCCACGATTTCCGTGCGGTTCGGGAGGCCGGCGGCCGCATCGGCAGCAGCCCGCACCCCCGCGAGGTGGGAATCGATGCCAAGCGGCAGCGGCATGCCGCGGCAGCCGGCAATGGTCGCGGCGGCCGTCACCGCCACCATCAAACGTTGATGAACACGCATGCAGGGGCCCACGGGAAATTGGCCGCGAGACTCTAGCGACCCCCGGCAGCCGTTCCAAGCCCATCGCGAGGCCCGCTCTCGCCCCGCGCGAGGGCCCATTCCAGGCCGCCCCAGAGCAGGTCGGCAGCGACGGGACGGCCAAGCACGAGCGTGCCACCCGCGGCGAGAACCGCCCGCATGCTGTCGCTGCGGGGGAACGATTCGAGCACGATGATCCGCCCCGCCGGGCAGCCCGACCGCAGGCGGGCGACGGCGGCGAAGTCGTCCGGGCCGAGGCAGCCGACGTCCCAGACAAGCGTTGAGGCCGGCGGCATCCGCTCCGGTCGGCCGAGAATCGCGTCGGTCACCCGGAAGCCGCCCGCTTCGAGCAGGCCGGCGAGCCCGTCGAGGTCGATCCTGCGATTCGCGGCAGTGATCACCTCGCGGGAGACCGGTGGAAACCCCTCAGCCTGCCGGGCGTATCTCGCCGCCGCCTCGATACCCGCGGCCAGCCGCTCCTCGCGGCGGATCGTGGCGGGCAGACCGAGGGGACCTTGCAGAGATCCGGCGAGGGCCGCCTGCCAGCCCGGGAGCCGGGCCGGGAGGTCGTGCCAGGCAACCTCGGGAATGCCCGGGATCTCGGTGCCTCCCCGCCGCCGTCCGTCGGTGAGGCTCGTGGTGAGGGAAAAAATTCCGGCCAGCGGCCAACGTCGTGAAAGCCGCACCGCATCGGCGGTGGCTGTCGCGGCGGTCCAGTCGCATGCCAGCAGGATCACCGCCGGCTCCGGCCCGGCCGGCAGGGAGACCGCCTCGGCCGCGGTTGCCGCGTGCTTCATCGCGAAGCTTTCACCGGCCCAGAGAAAGGCGAGGGACAGTTCCGGCCCGCTCCGCGGGCCGACCCACAGACAGCACGGACGTCGCCGCGGACGGCCGAGGGGCCTGGGTGGCCGGCGGGTATCGAGTGAAGCCGCGGGTGCTGTCATTGGTGGCACGATCGCGTTGGTCGCCGGGAAAACCGTGAAAACTATCGCGATCTGAGGTCGCCGGGCAAACCCGGTTTTCACCTTGACCGGTTTGCAGGCTGGCGGCCTAATGATGCGACGCGTCGTCGGTCGGGCGAACCCGTGTGGGTCTCCTGACGGTCGCGGCCTCATGGATGGGGCTGTCGGCGAAGCTGGCGACGACCCGATTCCTACGTAGGGCAAGGAGGCCTGAGCATGGAGTGCGGCGACGAAACCGGTCACGGTCGCAAACGGGGCCGGCAAGGCCGGGGCATCAGGCTTTCGAGTGTGCTGCCCGATGCACGATTCGTGGCCTGCGATGACGTGCTTGCCACCGGCTGCCACGACAAAGCGTCGCGGTGCCGGCCGGGTGATCTCTTCGTGGCCCGGCTCTCGGAAGACGAGGACGGCCATGAGGCGGTCGCCGAGGCGGTCGCCCGGGGGGTCTCGGGGATCCTCGCCGAGCGGATGGTGCCCTCCTTCGGTGTGCCGCTGTGTCTGGTGCCCGACACCGCAGCGGCCATGACGCTCGTCGTGCATGCCCTCCACGGTCGGCCGGCGGAGCGGCTCGAGATCGTGGCGGTCACCGGCACCAGCGGCAAAACGACCACGGCCTGGCTCGCCGCGAGCGTGCTTGCCGAGGCGGGTCTGCGGGTGGGCGTGCTCTCCGATCTCGGCTTCCTCGACGGGGATGCCGAGACGGCGGTGCGGCCAGAGCCGCTCGACGACCCGCATGTCTTCGCCGGCTGGCTTGGCCGGCTCGCGGCAACCGGCTGCAGCCACGCGGTGGTCGAGGTTTCCAGCCGGATGCTCGCCCGAGAATCGCTCGCCGGGATCGACTGTGGCGTGGCGGCGATCACCAACCTCGGCCGGGCCCACCTCGATCTGCACGGCAGCGAGCAGGCCTACCACGCAGTCAAGGCCAGGATCGTCTCGAGCCTCGCGGCCGATGGCGGTCTCGTGCTCAACCTCGACGACCCGCGGCTGGCCGCCCTCGCGGCGAAGCACGCCGGGCGGGTGATCGGCACCGGCCTCAAGACCCCGGCTGATTTTATGGCCACGCCGGTCGAGCGGAGCCTCGATGGCCAGACCTTCCTGCTGCGTTCGGGCGAGGGCATGATGCCCCTGGCGGTGTCCACTCCGGTGGCCTCGTTCGCCCGCAATGCGTTGGTGGCCGGCGCGATCGGGTCGGCCTGCGGCATCGAACTCTCCCAGATCGCCCGCGGGCTCGAGGCGGCCGCGAGCGTGGCCGGCAGGCTGGAGCGGATCGACCGCGGGCAGGAGTTTGCGGCCTTCCACGACGGTCCCACCAGCGGCCATCAGATCGCCTCCACGCTCGCCAGTCTGCGGCACCTCACCCCCGGCAGGCTGGTGGCGGTGGCCGACGAGTCGAACGCCGCGGCGCTTGGCGGCGAATGGCGGAGGTTTGCTTCTCGGGCGATGCGGTGGTGTGACGAGGCGGTGGTGGTTCCCTCGCGGCTGCCGACCGCCGCGGCGACCTCCAGCCGTTTCATCAGCCGGATCGACCGACTGCTCAGTGGGCTTTCCCGGGGCGACTGCCTGCTGGTGGTGGGCAGCCCCGCGGTGGCACCCGATCCCTTCGATCCTTCCGGGGAAAGGATGGCCGCAACGCTCGTGGAGGGCTGGATTCAGATGGCCTGCCCGCCGGCATGGCCTGCGGTTCGCCGACGGGCCGCGTGAGGTGGTGTGGACGGCACGACGGTCTCGTCGCCACAATTCGTACTGCGGAGTCAATGCTGCCACAGCCCATCGGTTGACGAGCCAACACTCATGCCCGACCCATCCACGCCCGCCCGGCCAGGCCCGTCATCGAGCGAGGGTCCCTTCGACGACCTCGGCCTCGCTGTCTCCTGCGACGAACCGCTGGCCGGCCATACATGGCTGGGCATCGGCGGGGCGGCCCGGTATTTCTGCGAACCGGTCGATGCCGACGGCCTCTCGCGGGTGGTGCGGCGGTGCGGCGAACGGGAGATCCCGATCCGCGTCATCGGCGGCGGCTCCAACATCCTCGTCGCCTCCGACGGGTTTGCGGGCATGGTGGTGCGGTTGACGGCACCGGCCTTCTGCGGAATCGAGATCGAGCGGCCCTGCATCGTGGCCGGGGCCGGGGCGAAACTCGTGCATGTGGTGACCGCCGCGGTGCAGGCCGGGCTGGCCGGTCTGGAAACGCTCGTGGGCATCCCCGGCACCGTGGGCGGGGCGTTGGTGGGCAACGCCGGTGGACATGCCGGCGATATCGCCCAGCGGGTGCGACAGGTGACGGTCATGGATGCCGAGGGCTCGGTCTCGGTGCGGGAGGCATCGGCGATCGCCTTTCAATCGCGGTGGAGCAGCCTCGACGACGTGATCATCCTCGGCTGCCGGCTCGAACTCGACGGGGAGCCGGCTGAGACGCTCACCAAACGGATGCAGAAGCAGTGGATCGTGGAGCGGGCCGAGCAGCCCACCGGCACCCGCAAGGTGGCGATGATGTTCAAGGATCCGGTCGGCTGTACGGCCGAGTCGCTATTGACCCAGGCGGGCGTCAAGGACCTCGCGGTGGGCGAAGCGAGCGTGGCCGCCTCCAATGCCAACTATGTCGTGGCGGGCCGCGACTGCTCGAGCGACGACGTGCGAAACCTCGTCGAGCAGGCCCGTGGCCGCGTGCGGGACATGCTCGGCGTGGAACTGACGCCACAGATCGAGGTCTGGTGAGCATGTCCCCAGCCCCCCGCAAGCCCGGCCCGCCGCCACGGCCGCAGGGAGGGCTCGGGGAGTTTCTCATCCGGCGACGCAGCGGGCTCTCCGCGCTCGCCGTGCTGGTTGCGGCGGGCGTGGCCGGCGGATTCTTGTGGCAACGCTTCGGCGGCGATGTCCGCTCAGGCGAGGGATACACGCTCGAGCCGGAGGCGGTTCGCGTGGAGGGCGTGCCACCGTGGGTGAAGGCCGACCTGCGTGCCGACGCCCTCCGCGACGCCAGCCTCGACAAGCCCCTGCCGCTGGATGATCCCGACCTCGAGACCCGGCTGGCACGGGCCTTCGATCTCCACCCCTGGGTTCGCCGGGTGATCGAGGTGCGTGTCGAGAGCCCGCCGCGGGCCCTCGTGGTGGTCGACTGCCGCGAGCCGGTGGCGATGGTGCGGGTGCCGCCGGGGCCGCTTGGTGAGGGTGGGTTGCTGCCGGTCGATGGCGAGGGCTTCGTGCTGCCCATCGGCGACTTCACCCGCGAGGAGGCGGCGACCTACCCGGTGATTGCCGGGATCAGATCGCTGCCCCGCGGGCCGCAGGGCTCGGAGTGGGGAGATCCGGCAGTCGGCGAGGCCGCCGCAGTGGTGTCGCTGGTGCGGCCGGAGTGGGAGCCGCTGCGGCTGAGCGAGTGCCGCCTCCGCGAGAGGTCGGGCCGGCGGGAGTGGGACCTCGTCGGCGAGGGGGCGGGGCTGATCCGCTTCGGCTCGGCGCCCGGCGGCGAGGCTGCGGGTGAGCCGGGGGCCGCGGCAAAGCTTGCAGCCCTCAAACGGATCGCCGCGGACGGCCCGGCCGGCGAGACACTCGACCTGCGGGATCTCGCCCGCGAGGCGGCTCGCAGCGGCCGCCCGGAGGTGATCGACGACACCGAGTCGCCGTAGCGCGCCGGTGGCACACGTTTGCCGCGGGATGCGGTGATCGGCTACGGCTGACAAACCCCGGCCTGTGCCGCGGGGAGCGGGCCCGTGAGCTCCGAGCGAGGGCTACAGCAGCCGGCGGATCTCTTGAAAGGCCTCGTGCTCGGCGGTGCCGCACCATTCAAAGAGCACCGCCTCGCTGGTGACGAGCACGCAGCCGGCGGCCTCGAGCCGCCGCAGCCCGACCTCGTGATCGATTTTCTGCCGCGAGGCGACCGCGTCGACCGCCACGAACACTCCCAGCCCGGCCTCGAGCAGATCGAGGGCGGTCTGGGCGATGCAGATATGGGTCTCGAGACCCGCCAGCACGACCGACTCCAGGGTATTGGGCAGCGGCTCGCCCAGGCACCCGCAGCCGCTGAAGGCCATCTTCTCCCGCGGCGGCGGCATCAGCCCCGCCAGTTCGCCGACGGTGGGGCCGAGGCCCTTGGGATACTGCTCGCTCAGCAGCCGCCGCACCCCCAGCCGTTCGGCGGCCCTCGCCAGGCGGCAGCAGTGGTCGACCACGCCGGGGGCGGCATCGACCGCTGCCACAAGCCGCTCCTGCACGTCAATCACCGCCAGGAGCGTCGAATCGGGTCGGCTTCGCATCGGGCGGTGGTTCCAGGAGCGGTCGTTGCTCGACCGTGGCCAAACGATCAACTCCCACGGGCGATGACTGCCGCGGGTAATGTAGCGAAGTCGACCGCAGACTTCACGAACCAAAATCGGCATTGCCCGCCGGCGGGTCGTCTGCGAGGCTTCCGCCGGCGTTGTGGGATTGCCCGGCAACGGCGTGAACGGTGAGTTGATCGATGCCGCGTTCCCCGAAGATCACGACCTCGCGGCTGGGAGTCCAGCGTCGGCTGGTTGCCGACATCGTGCAGCTCGCCGGGGAGGTGCCGAGCTTTCCGGTGGAGCGGGTGATCGATCTCTCCGCGGTCGACCGCTGCCGGGGGGACGGGAAGCTTCGCATCGGCTGGGCGGCGATCTTCACCAAGGCCTATGCGTTGGTCGCCCGCGAGATGCCGGTGCTTCGCACCTGGTATGTGCCAGGCTTCTGGCCTCGACAGGCGATGAGTCCTTTCAGTGTCGCGTCGCTGTCGATCAATCGCAGCGACGACAGTGGCGACACCCTCTATTGGGCGAGGCTGCGGGCCCCGGAGGACGCGACGCTGGCGTCGCTTCAGGCGGAGATCCGCCGGCATGTGAACTCGCCGGTCGCCGAGGTCTTTCGCAGACAGCTCCAGCTTGCATCGCTGCCGGGATGGCTCCGCCGCCGCGTGCTGCGGTGGAACCTGCGATCGACATCGGCCAAGCGACCGTTGCGGCTGGGCACCTTCAGCGTCTCGAGCCTCTCCGGCGAGGGCGCCTTCAACCGGATGCACCCCAGCCCGTTGACCACGAGCCTTGCCTACGGTCCGCTCGACGCGGCCGGCCGCTCGACCGTGACGCTCCTGGCCGATCATCGCCTGATCGATGGGGTGCCTGCGGCGCGAGCCCTGACCCGGCTCGAGGCGGTGCTGCAGGGGCCGATTCTCGCCGAACTCCAGGCCCAGCGGGGTGGCTGGCGATCCCTGCTTGGACGCATGCTGCCGGCAGCCTGACTGCCAGCGGTCCGCGGGCAGCTACGGTCCCACCGGCCGCATGCCGCCGAGGGGTCTGAGCGTGACGACGCGGGAGGTCGGTCCGCTGACGGCAATCTCGATCTCCAGCCGTCTCGGCGGGAGGGCCGCTGCGATTCGCTGGGGCCACTCGACGATGATCCAGCCGCCGTCGGCGAGCAGTTCCTCCCAGCCGAGTTCTTCGAGTTCCTCCTCACCCGCGAGCCGATAGGCATCGACGTGGACGAGGCGGTGCGGTTCGCCTCGCGTGGGCGGCTGATGGAGATGAATCAGGCCGAAGGTCGGGCTGGTGACCGTGGCCGGATCGATCCCGATCGCGGCGGCGAGATGCTTGACGAAGGTCGTTTTTCCGGCCCCGAGGTCACCCTGAAGCGTCACCACCGCTTGCGGAGGAAGCCCGCCGGCGACCGCCGCCGCCAGCCGGCCGACCGCAGCCTCGTCGCCGCAGGCCACCGTGCTTTCGGTGGGCTCACGGGCCTGTTCATGCATCGAGTTCATGCAGAAATCCGCGGGGCACGAGGGGACGGCGGGATCCAGCGGCATCGACCGCCACGAGGCCCGGCTCGGCCACGACCTCGCCGATCACCGTCAGCGGTGTTCCGGGCCAAGCGTTTCCGCCGGCCGCCGCGAGTGCCAGCAGCCGGGAGGCCACCGCCGGGGCAACCGCCAGGAGCAGCTCGAAATCCTCCCCGTCGGTCAGCGCGTGCTCCAGCGGGCTCCGTCCGTCTTCGGCGGCACGCTGAGCATCGGGATGGATCGGTACCGCCGCGACTTCGACGATCGCGCCGGTGCCACTTGCCCGCATCATTCGGGCGAGGTCGAGCGAGAGGCCATCGCTGACATCGATCGCCGCCACCCGCTCACCGGGAATCGCGGCGACAATCGCCAGCGCCTCGCGGCACCGCGGGCGGAAGCTGAGGTGCCGGCCCAAGAGGCTGCCGCCGAAGCGGCCGGTGGCCAGAATCCTGTCGCCGGGCCTGGCCGCGTCGCGCCGCCAGGCGGCGTGAGGCCCCACGCTGCCAAGCACCGTCACGCTCACCGTCAGCGGGCCGTCCCAGGAGGTCGTGTCGCCGCCGGCGAGGACGACATTCTCCGCGGCGGCCAGTTCCAGCATGCCCTCGAGCATCGCCCGGCCGATCTGCCCACCTCCGCGGCGAGGCAGGGCCACCGTCGCCACGGCGGCCTCACCGCGGCCTCCCATCGCGGCGACGTCGCTGAGGTTGACGGCCAGGGCCTTGCGGCCCACCAGCGCGGGATCGACCCCCGGGAGCGGCTCGAAATGGACGCCCTCCACGAGCATATCGGCGGCGAGCAGCGGCCGTCGCATCGCCGCGGGTCGGAGCACCGCCGCATCGTCACCCGGTGGCACCTCCAGCCGGGGATCGCTGGGAATCCGCGAAAGCAGCCAGTCGAGAAATGCGTCTTCCACGCTGTGGCACCTGCATCGGTCCGGACCCACGGCCCAACTGCCGCCTTGGCCATCGGAAAAGGACGGGAGAATCCGGCACCAGCATTATCGCCGGATGGTGTCCCATGTCAGGTGACCGAAGAGCGTTTCCCGGCCCCGCAGCACGTAGAACTTCAGCGGTCCGAAGCGATCACTCTGGGCCTTGTCGAGCACGTAGATCACGTTTTCGAGGCTGATCGTCTCCCAGACATGCAGCCCCACGAGGATGTCGCCGCTGCGGATCCCCTGCTCGTCGGCCGGCCCGCCGGGCCTCACCTCGAGCACCTCCAGCCCGCCGCGGTAACGGGCCTGGACCTTGCGGACCCTGGTCGCGGGAGCGGTCGAGAGCCGCAGGCCAAGTTCCCGCCAGCAGCGGTCCTCCGGCAGGAGCGAGTCCCGCCGAAGTTCGGCCAGCGGCAACTCAATCTGGGTGTGGCCGCCGGCCCGCACGACCTCCACCGGCACCCTGTCGCCCGCCTTGTGGCCAAGCAGGGCCCGCTCGATGTCGAGTTGGCTGGCGATCCTCGCGTTGCCGACCCGCACGATGCGGTCCCCGGCACGCATCCCGACCTGCTCGGCGGGGCTCTGCCGGTGGACGGTGGTCACCACGGCGCCGCCATGCCCGTCGCCCTTGGCCACGATGCCGTGCCAGGTGTGATCGAGCCGCTCGACCGAGATCAGCTCCGTGACCACCTCGAGCACGCGGTCGATGGGAATCGCAAAACCGATCCCCTGGGCCCCGGCCCGTACCGCCACGTTGATGCCCACCATCTCGCCGTCGATGTTGAGCAGCGGACCGCCGGAGTTGCCGGGATTGATGCTCGCATCGGTCTGGATCAGGTCGTCGTAACGCTGGGTGCGACTGACCTCCACCGAGCGGTGCAACGCTGAAATGATGCCGCGGGTCAGGGTGTGCTCATAGCCGTAGGCATTGCCGAGAGCGAGCACCGTCTCGCCTATCATGAGGTCGGAGGAGGTGCCGATGCGGATCACCGCCATCGGACGGACGGCGTCGATCTTGATCAATGCGAGGTCGGTCCGCAGGTCGTGTGAGACGAGCCGGCCGGTGGTCGTGCCGCCGTTGGCGAGCGTCACCTCAATCCGCTCGACGCCCTCCACGACGTGGTAGTTGGTTACGATATAGCCGCGAGAGTCGATCACCACGCCGGTGCCCATCCCGTTGACCCGTCGCGGTTCGGAGTCGGCGTCGGTTTCACCGACAAGTTTTTGTCCGTGGATGTTGACCACGGCATCCCGCTGCGACTCAACCGCCCGCACGATCGCGGTTCGGCGGGCCTCGCTCGGTGCGGCGACCGCCATCGACCCGCCGCCTGCCAGGGGCACCGCGAAGCATGCCAACAGCCCGATCGCGTTCGGGATCACGAGGCGAGCGTCCCGACGAAAGCCGGTGCGAAGCGGGCGATGCGGCATTGCGTCGTGGCGTGGAGGAGCGGGGCACCCTCGCGGCCCCGCAAAGGTGCATCGGGTCGGCCGAGCCGCCGATATGACAGCCCCAGCCGCCCCGCTGCAGACTTCCCACGACCCGGAAAGTTCGCCCAGCTTCACATGCCCGTGCTCAGCCGTCTCGCGGCGGCTTGCGGTTTGGGGGGGCGACGAGCATGGGCAGGGCCTGCAGGGCGAGAAAACCGGCAAGCACTGCCAGCACGACCAGCGGCCAGGCCGAGGCGACCCGCTCGCCAATCTCCCAGCCGGCCTCGCGTGCGATGCCACCGACGAGCGTGGCCAGCAGGAGCACGAGCAGGGCCGCGAGCACCAGCCCGCATCCCAGCGAGGCCATCGTGCCTTTGAAGGTGCCGATCTCGGAAAATTCCTCCTGGTGAAGGTCGATCGCCCGGCCTTTGGCGAGACTGCGGGGCACCGCCTCGGCCAGTTCGATCGCCCGGGCCGCGTCGGGCCAGTCGGCAGGCGTGATCGCTTCGCCTGCGGCGACAACGGTCGTGGGCTCCCCTCTGACCGCCGCGGTGAGCAGGCCGAGCATGCGGGCCGGGCCCGTGTCGTCGCCTGGGCCGTCGGGTTCAAAGGGTCCCTCCCATCGCCAGTCGCGGCCGATCGAGATCACCACCTCGCCGGCATCGCCGCGGATCGTGAGCGTTGCATCACCCTCGCCGGGCGACACCTGCCAGCGAATCGGCAGTTGCGAGCCGCTGCCAAGTTCGACCGTGAGGTTCGCGTAGGCGGCCTCACCGGCAACGCTGCCGAGGGTGGCCAGCCGCTGGGGATCCCCGGTGAGCACGCGAATCAGGTCGGCGTCGCGGGCGAAGGCGGCAAGCACCGCGGTCCGCTCGCGGTCGGGCAGGGGCCGCGCGAAGAGAATCGCCTCCAGCCGGCCGATCGGCGAGGCCTCGGCGAGTGATGCCTCGATAACTCGCCGGGCCGCCGCCGCGAAGGGATGCAGCCGGTCGGGCAGGCAGGGCAGGAGGATCGCGGCGGTGTCGGCGCGAATCATGTCGAGTTCGAAGGCCAGCAGCATCGACTCGGTGGCCGGATGCGAAAGCAGCAGCCGTCGCCCGGCCTGCACAAGCTTGCGGAGGCCCTCATCGCGATCCCCGCCCGCGGTGCGGCGGCCCACGAGCACCGCCTCGCACGAATTCTCGTCGACCACCGCCTCCCAGGAGGCGGCCCGCCGACAGCCGGCGGGGAGGCCGGCCGCATCCTCCTCGAGGAGGTCGCAGGCCAGCACGATCCGCTCACCCTCGGCCAGGGCGGCCTCGACGACCGCTTTGATCTGCTCGTCCCAACCGTAGATGCCCAGCTGCATGGCCGCATTCTTGCCGTCGCCGGGGCGGCTGGCCAGCCCGCGGGCCGGCAGCCGCGTTTGCCCGCTACGCTTCGGCAGTCGATGCGGCTATCCTCCCAGCGGCGGCAGGCTGCCTTGGGCGGCCTCGCTCGAGGAATCGCGTCTTTCGAGGAGAGTGAGGACAGTGCGATGGATGCCGAGGTGATCGCCATCGGTGACGAACTGACCACCGGCGAACGGCTTGACACCAACAGCCGCTGGATATCGAAGCGGCTGGAACTGCTCGGCCTGCGGGTGGTTCGCCACACCACCGTGCCTGACACGCTCGAGGACGGAGTCGCGGCGTTTCGTGAGGCGGCCGGCCGGGCCGGCGTGATCGTGGCCACCGGAGGCCTGGGCCCCACCGCCGATGACCTCACCCGCAACGTGCTCGCCGCCGCATCCGGCGAGCCCCTGGAGTTCGTGCCCGAAGCCTTCGAGGCGATCACGGCCCTCTTCACCCGTCGAGGCAGGGCGATGCCCGAGCGGAATCGGGTGCAGGCGATGCTGCCGGCCGGCGGTCGGATGATCCCCAATCCCGAGGGCACCGCCCCGGGTATCGACCTCGACCTGCCCGGGCCCGCCGAGTTCTCCGCGCGGGTGTTCTCGCTGCCCGGGGTGCCCTCGGAGATGCACCGCATGTGGGCGGAGTCGGTCGAGCCGACGATCATCGGCATGCTGCCTGGTGGCGGCACGATCCGCTTCGGCGTGCTCAAGTGCTTCGGGGCCGGTGAGAGCGATATCGAGGCGATGCTGCCCGACCTCGTTCGCCGCGGCCGCGATCCGCTGGTGGGGATCACGGCCCACGAGGCGACCATCACGCTGCGGATCGCGGCCCGCGGGGCCGACGAGGCCACCTGCCTGGCCAAGATCGCCCCGGTCGAGCGGACGATCCGCGAGTGCCTCGGCAACCTCGTGTTTGGCAGCGGCGACGACGAACTGGAAGATGCGGCGGTGGCGGCCTGCCGACAGGCGGGAATGACCGTGGCGACCGTCGAGCAGGCGACCCACGGCCAGGTGGCGATGCTGCTTGCGGGAGCCGATGCCCGCAGCGGCGGCCGGGTTTTTCTGGGAGGCAGCCTGGTTCCCTGCGGGGCCGTTCTCGAGCCTGTGGCCGTGGCGGAGGCCTGCCGCGCGACGAGCGGAGCCGACCTGGGGCTGGCGGTGGGTCCGGTGGAGGCCAACGAGGAAGGCCGATCAGTCACGATCGCCCTGGCCACGCCGGGAAAAACCTTCACCCTTGGCCATCTGCTTGGCGGTGGCGGGGCGGTGCGGCTCTCGCGGGCGGCCAAGACGGCAATCGACTGTCTGCGTCGGGGGGCACCTTGAGCCCGGGCGTCGTCGCGGGATTCACTGCCGCCAGCAGTCCGGCCGCTCGATGGCCGTCGCAAGCCGCCTGAGAAACTCGTCCCGGGGAATCTCCCTGGCTCCGAAGGTGGCCAGGTGATCGCTGGCAAGCTGCACGTCGAAGAGCCGGCAGCCGCCTGCCGCGACCCGGCGGGCGGTTGCCACGAGGGCCACCTTCGAGGCATCCCGCTCGAGGGCGACCATCGACTCACCGGCAAACATCCCGCCGATCGCCACGCCGTAGAGCCCGCCGACCAGCCGCCCCTCCCGCCAGACCTCGGCGCTGTGGGCCCGGCCGATCGCATGCAGCTCCGTATAGGCCCGCAGGATTTGCGGGGTGATCCAGGTTCCCTCGTCGCGGTCACGATAACTGCTGCAGAGCCTCATGACCGCCTCGAATGCCCTGTCGAAGCTGACCGTGAACCGCCCCTGCCGCAGCGTGCGGGCCAGCCGCCGCGGGACATGCATTTCGAGCGGATCGAGCACCGCCCGCGGGTCGGGGGACCACCACCACAGCCCATCGGGGCTCTCGTCGACCGGCCAGGGAAAGATGCCCCGCCGGTAGGCCTCGAGCAGCCGCCCGACCGAAAGCGGCCCGCCGATTGCCAGCGGGCCGTTGGGCGGCCAGAAATCGGGGGGAGGGAAACCGGCTGCATCCATCAAAAACCTCGTTGTCGCGGGCGTGGCGACCCACCGTGGACGATTGGTAGAGTGGGGCGGTAATGCCCGACCCCGCCACCGCCACCGCTTCGACTTCCCGTCGGACCCTGCTTTTGTTTCTGGGCCTGGTGTTCCTGGTCACGCTGATTGTGTGGCCGTCCCTCTCGGGTCGCATCCAGTATGCACGCACCCGGGCCGAACTCGCCGCGATCCGTGATGCGGCCGGCCGGGCCGAGCTGACCCCGGTGGGCAAGCTCTTCACGACGCTCGTGCGGATCGTGGGGCCAAGCGTGGTCCAGGTGCGGGCCACGCGGCAGGTGCGGACGCTTGCCGACGAGATTCGCGCGCTGCGGGGCGATGCCTCCCGCGACTGGATCGACGAGACCTTCGCCTCGGGGGTGGTCGTCGCGGCCGACGGCGTGATCCTCACCAACTACCACGTCGTCTCCCAGGCCGACACGGTCGAGGTGCGGCTTGTGGCCTCCGGCGATCCGCTGCCGGCCGAGCTGGTCGGGGCCGACGCCGCCTCCGATCTGGCCGTGCTGCGGGTTGATGCCGATCAACTGCCGGTGGCTTCCTGGGGCGACAGCGATCAGCTGGAGGTGGGCGAGATGGTCTGGGCGATCGGCAACCCGCTGGGGCTCGACCGCACGGTGACCTACGGAATCGTGAGCGGTGTCGGCCGTCGCGGCGTGCTCGACGACCCGTTCCAGGAATTCCTGCAGACCGACGCCTCGATCAATCCCGGGAACTCCGGAGGGCCGCTGGTCGACGTCCACGGCAATGTGGTGGGGATCACCACCGCCATCGTCGGTCGCGAATATCGGGGCATCGGCTTTGCGATTCCCGGCAACATCGCCCGCGATGTCTGTGAGGAGATTCTCGAGACGGGACATGTCGAGCGGGGCTACCTGGGCGTGGCCTTGCGCTCGGTGGTGGGCGGCAGGTCCGGCGGCGTGGTGGTGGCCGTGGAAGAGGGATCGCCGGCTGCATTGGCGGGTCTGGCTCCCGGCGACGTGGTGGTCGGCTTTGACGGTCGGCTGATCGAGGGCTCGGCGGAATTCGTGCTCTTCCTCACCCGCGCACCGATCGGCAGCACGGTCACGCTCGAGCTGCTTCGCGACGGGCGTCGCAAGCTGGTCGATGTCACGATCGGTCGCCGGCCGGTCGACCGCTGAGCGGTCGAATCGCCCACGGGCAGCCAGCAGACTGTGGAACACGTCTGCCGCCGCAGGACGCGGCGATCCGGCGACCTCCAAAAACCCTCGAGGCCACGGAGGGCAATCCTGTTCGGCACGAAACGTGCCGCCCCAGGTGGCCGGTGTTGGAGAGTTGTTTTTTCGAAGGGGACACAAGCGTCCAGTGGGGATGTGATCTTGAACGTGCGGAAGAACATCGTTCAACGCCTACGTTCCGCAGCCGCGACAGGAGCGGACGGATCTTCCGCAGAGACTTCAGCTAGCCGGTGGAGTGGCTTTCGTCGCTGCCGCTGGCCTTGGGGGTCTCAGGATCCAGCGGCGGTGGGTCGTCGAGGAACGAGGTGAAGTTGAACTGCTCGCCGTCGTCGGCCTGCGGAGGCTCGTCGGACTTGGGCGAGGCGGGCTTCGGCTCCGGCTCCGGGGCGGGCGTGCCCTGGGGGCGGGCCTTCATCTGGCCACTGACCTCCGCAAGCCACTCGTCGTTCGGGAAGGCGTAGGGCCGGAATTTTTCCAGCGTGCCGGTCTCCTCGTGGATGAAGAGAGCACGCTGCGGGCCGAGTTTGCTCGCCACGGGAGTTTCCACGAGCTGGCTGGAATCGCTGCCACTCATCTGGAAGAGGACCCGCAGCTCGAACTCCTTGAGGGTGCCTCGCTCGAAGGTCCGCATCAGGTTCGTCAGCGAGTCGCACCAGACGAGCACGTGGACCCCGACAGCCGGACCGTCGCGGAGGATGTCGAGAAACCGTTGGGCGGGATTGGCCTTCTTCTCGCCGCCACCGAAGGAGAAGCCGAAGTCACCCTCGCTTTTCCGCAGGTCGCGGAAGCGGGCCAGGTCGCGGACCACGAGGAACACCGCCTCGCCGTCGAGCACCTGCTCGTCGATCCGCCGCTGCACCTCGTCGGCCACGCGGTCGACAGCCTCGCCGACCGCCAGGCGGTTGACCTGCTCGATGCGGTGCGGAAGCAGCTCGTCGAGGTTGGCAAGCATCGTCTCGGGATGTTCCTCGGCGACGGCCGGCTCGAAGAGCACGAACCGGCAGGCCCGGCCCAGGCCGCCGCCGGGATGCGGGTCGTGTCCGGCCGCAAGGCTCACCATCGACATCGCCAGCAGGCTCACTGCCAAGTCCTGTCGCTGGCCGACCACCAGCAGGTTGGATCCGCCCTGCCGGCGGAAAGGCGCCGCGGTGGGGTCCTTGATCGCGATCGCGTCTCCCAGCCAGGCCACCGGCGCCAGCGGCTCCTTGCCGTCGATCGTCCCCTTCGCGAGCAGTTCGGTCAGCAGGCTGTTGCCGGTGGGATCGGCCGCCTCGTTGCCGTCGAACCCGACCCGCGGCAGTTCGGGAATGCCGCCCCGCCGATCGGCGAGCTTGCGGAGCGCGCCGAGATACCGCTCGCGTCGCTCGTCGCCGAGCCAGACCACCTGGAAGGGGTTGTTGCCCGCGACCATGCCGTTGGCATCGTTGTAGATCGCCTCGCCGGGGCGGGTCAGCAGCCGGGCCGCCGAGTTTTCCTCGCTGAGAATCAGGCTGCTGTCGGCCTCGTTGCACTGCAGGGCGACCCGCACGGCCATCTGGCCCATCGTGCTGCGGGGCAGGCTGTAGGAGCCGCCGAGCGTCTGTGAGCCGAGCAGCACGTGCATCCCGAACGCACGGCCCTGGCGAACAAGCCGGTCGAGCACGAGCGACGCATCCTGGGCGAGCTTGTCGTCCTCGATGAAGAGTTCCTGAAACTCGTCGATGATCAAAAGCACTCTGGGCATCGGGTCAGGGTGGCCGCTACCGCGAAAACCGGCGAGATCCTGGACGGCAAGATCGCGGAACAAATCGCCGCGGCGTTTCAGCTCCCGGTCGAGCTGCTGCAGCACCGAGAGCCCGAACTCCCGTTCGCTCTCGATGGCGATCACGCGGGCATGGGGCAGGGCGTAGTGGTCGTAGACCTTGAACTCGACGCCCTTCTTGAAGTCGATCAGATAAAACTGCACCTCGTTGGGGCTGTAGGTGAGGGCGAGGTTGGTGATCAGGGCATGCATCATCGTCGACTTGCCCGAGCCGGTCTTGCCGGCGATCAGCACGTGCTGGCTGGTGCCCTTGCCCAGCCGCATGTGCTGCATCTTCTTGGCTCCGGCCGGGCCGAGCGGCACGTTGATCTCGCTGGCGGTGCTGCCGGTCCACCAGTCCTCCTCCTTCGGGGCGACCCGCTCGAAGGGCACCTCCACCCGCTTGGCCGCCTTGGCCAGGCGGCCGACCGCCTGCACGATCCGGGTCACCGTCTCGTCCGGCGGCGACCGCTCGACTGTCAGCGGCCAGTGGGAGAACTCCGGGTCTTCCCAGGTGAAGCGGCCCTTCTCGAGCACCAGCGTGTTGGCATGCTTGGCGAAGTCGTCGAGGCTGAAGTTGGGCGGCATCGGCTGCGAGCGATCGACCGAGACGACCACCGAGACGCCGCAGCGGGCCCCGGAGGAGGCGATGCTCATCAGCCGCCGGGCCGCAGTCTCGGTGAAATTGGAGGGGAAGTTGGCGACCACCACGAAGCGGTAGGGCTCGGGCACCTCGGCATCGGCGTTGTAGTCGCCGATCGAGGCATACTCGTTGCGGAGGTACTTCTGGATCACCAGTTCCATCTGCTCGGTGATGTCGAAGAGCCGCTGTTCGATCTGGGCAGGCTCCGTCCAAATGCGGCTGGTCACCAGCAACTCGTCAAAATCGGCCAGATGCATGAAGGCCGCAAAGTGTTTGCCCAGTCCGAGCGGGTCGATGATCGTGAAACGGGTCTGCCCCGGCGGGATGCCCGTCGCGATCCGCAGCATCAGGGCGTGCATCATCTCCGAGGCCTCGGCGGCCTGATCGGCGGAGGTGCGGATCAAGAGCGAAGAAGCGTCGGGAAACGGCACGAAGGCCGGCTGCTTCCAGCTCGTCGGGCCGAAACTGTTGAGCTCTTCGTGGGGCGAGATGCCGCCGGAGATCGCCTCGAGCGACACGTCGATCTCCCCGAACCGCACGCCGCCGGGTGCCTCGGCGGGGAAGGCCGAGTCGTCGCTTGCCAGCCGCTCAAACGGCGGGAAGGCGGCGGCGTCCTCCTTAACGGCGGCTGAGATCGTGGCATCAGCGGCGAGGCGAGCGGCCCGCCAGGCTTCGACCATCGCCGCCCAGGCGGTCTCCCGCCGCGTGCCAATCTCAGCGAGCCGTTCTTCCCGTGTGGCGGCGATCGCGTCGAGCTTCTCGGTCTTCTGCCGCTCGAGCTTCTCGATGTGCGGCGGGTACTTCCCCTCGATCGCATCAAAGAGCTGCTGTCGCTTGGCGGTGGCGGCCTCAACCGCCGCGGCAGCCTTGGCTGCGAGAGTTTCAAGGTCGTGGTCCCGCTTGGCGGCAAGCTGCTCGAGCCGTTCGCGAACCTGGCTCTTCCGCGCCGTCACCTCCGCCTCGTAGTCGCGATCAACCGCGGCGATCCGCTCGTCGCGACGGCTGGTGATGAAGGCCTTTGCAGCCTCGATCGCCCGGCGGAGCTCGGCCGACTCCCGCTGCAGGTCGCCAAAGAGCGATCGGGATTCTTCGCGGAGCCGCTTTCGCCGTCGCCAGAGCCACCACAGCCCGACGCCGGCGGCGACCGCCTCCACCAACACTCCGCTCCCCACTCCGGCGGCGATTCGCAGCATCGGTTCGAGCGGGAGCAGCAAGGCGGCCGCCAGTCCCAGGCCGATCGCGGGCACCAGGGGCACCACGGTGATCGCGATCGGGGTCGCCGAAGCGAAGGCCCGTCGTGCCCCGGGAAGCCTGGTCAGCCGCTCCATCGTGGCCGCCACGCCCTTTCGCAGCCCCGAGACATGCTCGAGGATGGCCTGGCCCGCGGGCAGCTCGCCGGGCCCGTCGTCGGCTGCCATCTCTGCCGGCTCCTCCGCATGGATCGACCGCGCGGCAAGCACCGTGGCGGCCCGGGAGAGGGTCTCGTCGAGTTCGCCGGCGATGCCGCCGAGGCCCTTCTCGTCACGGGCGAAGGCCCGGATCGGCTCCCGCCGCCTTTCCTTGTGCGCTTCCTTTTGCGTGCTGTCGCCGAACTGCTCGTCTTCCTTGACCGCATCGTCGTTTTTTCGCCACTGGGCCTTGATGCGGGCCTGCATCTGCCGGCTCTGGTCGTCGACCTTTTTGCCGGCCGCCGCGAAGTGGGCCTCGACCTTCTTCCGCTCGGCCTGGTATCGGCGACGGGTCGCGGCGATCTCCTCGTCGTATTGTGCGACCGTCGCCTGCCGCAGTTTCTCAGCCTCGGCGTTGGTGGCGTCGGTGTTGCGAGTCGCCTCGGCCTCGATCGATTGCTCGAGTTTCGCCCGCGTGGCGGAGGCCTCGCGGAGTGAAACGATCGCCCCGCGGAGCCGGCCGAGATCGCAGGCGGTGGCCTGCGGGCGGCTCGTGGGAGGGGCCGGCTCGTCGTGCTCGTCGATGGGCGAATTGGCGTCGATCATCGGCAGCTCAGTAGTCGCCGCCTTCCTCGCTCACGTCGCGGGCGGCTCGGGAGAGAACCTCGGCGAGGCGACCGAGGGCCTCGAGGGTCTCTTTGACATCCGGAGTCAGCGGCTCGATGCACTCCTTGTGAAACTGGCGGCTGGTGTGGTCGTTCCAGGTCTCCTTCGCCGATTCCCATTTGATGTCGAGCTGCTTGACCGCGAGGGCGAGTTTTGACGCCCCGCTGGTGAGATTGCCTCCACGCATGTCGCTCACTCCTCCCGGGCAGGCTCGGATGCCACCGCGGCGTCGGTCCCGCCTGTCGGGGCCTCGTCGGCGGTGTCGGCCTCGGCCCGGCGAACACTCGCCTTCTCGCCGCTGCCGGAATCGGCTCCCCGGCTCGCAGGGCCGGAGACATCGCGATAGGCGTCGAGCGCCTTGAGCATTCGCTCCACCTTGGCCACGGCCTTGGGAATGTCGCCGTCGAGCACCTCGCGGAAGTGCACGAGGCGAACGCCGGTCTCCTGGAACTGCTGCTGCACGATCGGGCTCCAGTGACGCACCGCCTCGGCCTTCTGCTCGGCTACCGCCAGTCGGCGGCGGGCCCGCTCGAGGGCTTTTTTCTCCTCCACGCAGGAAGGCTGGTTGTCGCCCACTTTTTTGAAGGTGCGGCAGTGCTCGAGGTCCTTCATCGCTTCGTTCACCTTGTCAGACCGCTTGCGAATCTCGGCCTTCCAGTAGCCGGCCCTGTCGACGGTGATCCACTCCACGCCCCGACGCCCCTCCAGTTCGACCTCCGAGAGCGCCTGGCCGCACTCGTAGGAGAAGGTCGCCAACGCCGACTTCACGAAGGCGAGCGTGTCGAGCGAACGGACGTCGGCCTGGCTTGACATGGGTTCCTCCCGGGAGCGGTCTTGTGCGGCCGAGGCCGCTAACGCTGCTGTTGGTATTCCTCGACCCGCTCCGCCTTGCGAAGCAGGTAGGGAACGTATTCCTCGGTCGACTGCACGAACCGGCCAAAGGTGGCCAGTTGGGCCTCGAACTCCTCCGAGAACTTTTGGTGCTCCTGGTCCCGCCAGGTGGAGCCGAGATGCTGCAACTGCCGCTGCACCGTCTGCATGTGCCCCATCACCTCACCGCTGAAATGCTTCAGCCGGGCTGCGAAACGCCGCAGTTCACCCGGATCGACAATTGCCTGTCCCATCTGTCGCTGCCTCCCCGAGGGTCTCGATCGGTCCGTGACGCACCTCGTCCGCGACCTTCCTTTATGATAGTGTCCAGAGGTGCGTTCATCACAGCCACAAGCTTGGTGATGCACCGATTTGCGTTGTCGCGGCCCCGCCGGGAGCGATTCCGGCCGCCGCGAAACAGCCAGGAGAACGCCCCAGTGACACAGCCCACCGCCAGCCCGCCGGCGGCAAGCCGCGGCGGGCCGAGCGACACCCCGCGACCCGCGGCTGCCGCGACGATCGAGCCGGCCATCGAGCCGATCGAGGGATGGCATGTGACCCATGCCTTCTATCGCTTTGATCGGAGCCGATTGACGAGCCTCTCGCCGAGTCAGCGGGCGGCGGCCGTCGCGGCGTTGCTCGAGGCGATCGACCCCGATTCACCCGCCGCCCCCTGCCGGCTGCAGAGTTGGATCGTGCCGGGCCACAAGGCCGACTTCGGCGTGATGGCGATGGATCCCTCGCCGCTGCAGGTCGAAGGCGTGCATCAGCGGCTGCTCGGCGGTCCGGCCGGGCCGATCGTCGAGCCGACCTGGTCGTTCATCGGGCTCACGGAGGTGAGCGAATACGTGCCGAGCGTGGAGCAGTATGCGGATAGGCTCGTGGAGGAGGGGGAGACCCGCGACAGCCCGGCCTTCCGGGCCAAGGTGCAGGCCTACGCCTCGCGTGAGCCGGCAATGCGGAAGGCCCGCATCGAGCCCGATTTCCCGCAATGGCCCAATGCCTGCTTCTACCCGATGAACAAGAAGCGGAAAGTCGGTGAAAACTGGTTTCTGCTCGACTTCGCCGAACGCAGCCGGCTGATGGCCGAGCATGGCCGCACCGGCATGACCTTCGGCGGCAGGGTTTCGCAACTGATCACCGTGAGCGTGGGCCTCGACGACTGGGAGTGGGGCGTCACCCTCTGGGCCAAGCGGCCCGATTTCCTCAAGGAGATCGTCTACACCATGCGGTTCGACGAGGCGAGCGCCCGCTATGCTGAGTTCGGTCCCTTCTACACCGGCTATGTGGCGACTGCCGCGGAGATCCTCGACCGCTGCGGGCTGGCCTGACGGCCGGTGGAAAAAGCCCTCCATGGCCCCTGGCCCGCGGAAGCGTTGTTCCTTCTCGCCGCGAACGGCGTGTCAGTCGTCGCCGGCCGGCTCGAGGATCATCTCGACGCGAGTGCCCTGCCTGGGGACCCGCTGCTGGAAGACCTCGAAGATCAGCGCCTCGTTCGACTGTGAACTCGGGATCGGCAGATCGAGGGTGGCGGTGGGGAAATTGGAGACGCAGACGAGGTCGCCGCCGTCGCCGTGGTAAAACTCTTCGCCGGTGGCAGGATCCTTCCAGAATCCGCTGCCCGCGAAAACCCAGTCGGGCTCCATCGACCGGCCACTGCGGGTGTCGCGGATCCACTCGCGGGCGTCGCGGCTGTGGGTCACTCCGGCCTCGTCGGTCCATCGCATCGTGATCCGCACCACCGGCCCGGTCGCCGCGGCGTAGATCGGATCGAATGCCACCGGCTTGCCCGGCACCAGCCCGATCGCCAGCAGGCCCGCATGCACCAGCCGGGCGGAAGCGTCGACGGCCACGATCGACTCGTGCTCCTTGGTTTTTCGCGGGCAGGCGAAAAACTCGATCTGCCCGCGGTCGAGCACCACTTCCCCGCCGACCACGACCCGCCGTCGGGGCAGGTCGATCCAGATCGCGTCGGTCGGCGAAAGTCGCTTCAATTCCGGGTGGGCGTCGGCCACCTGCCCGTCCTTCTCCGCCGCCGGTCGATCGCCCGGCGGCTCGGCCGGCCCGGGCGAAGGCAGGGCAAGGGCGACGACAAGGCAGCCTGCTGCGGAGAGCAGGCCTGTTGGCCGTATCGAGGGCATGGGAGCTCCTGCGGCGAGGGACGAGAATGTTCGGGGGGCGATGTTCGGGGGCGTTTCTGGTGCGTTTCGGGGCTCGGGGGCCGGCGGGCCGGCCGGCGATTTCACCGCCCCACATCGCTGTTGTACCATACGCCGCTACTGTGACGCAGGAGAGCCCAATGCAGGGGAGCATGCCGATGCCGTCCGCCGCGAATGGTCGCCATGAATCGATTGCCGCCGAGGATGCGGCTGCCCACAACGGCAGCGGTGACCACCAACCGGAGGCGGGGGGTTGGCAGCCGGCAACGAACTCCGCCGCCAAGGCTCGCCCGAGCAGTCGCAAGATGGCACCGGCAGTCCGCCGCAAGGCCACGGTTGAGCGGATTCGCCGGCTTGCCGCGGTCTCTGGTGGTGTGGCGATGCGGGCGAGACTCAAGAAACTCGCGGCCCTGATCGACCGCGAAGGGAAGTCGGCGGCCTCGCGGATTGACGCGGTGCTCGGTCGGCTACTCGAGGAGGCGGGCACGGGGCCGGCAGCCAATGGCGACACCCCGGGCGACAGAGACTTTGATCGTGCCGCCACGCATGAGGCGGCTGTCTGGGCGACGGCCTGGCGGAATCGCGTCGGCAGCCGGGGCGGGGCGGTCGAGGCGGCCGGGCGGCTTTTGGAGCGGGCCACGGCGTGCCTGGAGCGGCTTGGCGAGGGGGACAGCCGTGATGCCGCCTGGGTGCTCGCCGTCGGGAGGCTGCTGGTTGATGACCGTGCGGTGGGCAAGTCGCTCGAGCGTGCGGCGACCGCCGCGGTCGAGAAGGAGATCGTGCGGGTTGGTTCCGATTCCGGCGTGATCCGCAAAGGCGGGTCGTGGGAGATGCTGCGGCGGGTCTGGTCGTGGACCCACTTTGGCGAGGTCGCCGCAGCGACCGCCGCGGAGCCGCTCTCCCGCGGAGCCCGGCGTCGCTGGCGGGCCTCGTTGGCGATCGTCTCGCGTCTGCTCGGCGCGGGGGGCCGGAGCGTTGGCGAGGCGGCCGCCCGGCCCGCAGGCGTCGCGGCGGATCTGCTCGCCGCAGTCAAGAATGAACTTGGCAAGCCGGGCCGCCAGATGACCCGGCGGATTCTCGAAGGCGAGTGCAAGCCGATCCGGATCAAAAAGGGAGCGGCTCCAAAGGCCACAGGCGGCAGGCGTGCCGCGGGGAAGGCCGAACTCGGCCCGGCCGTGGAGGCCCGCGAGGAGAATCTGGTGATCCTCCGAACCGGCTGGGGCGGCAGCTCGGGGCGGGTGCTGCTCCGCTTCGATGAGCCGACGCCCTGGCTGGAGCTGGCCAGTCCCGAGCGGCTGCTCCTCGCAGGCCCCTGGCGGTGGAGCGTGCAGCTTGGCGGCCTGGAGGCCGGGCCCGCTGGTGGCTGGGAGGTGCGGAACTTTCAGGCCGATGCCGAGGTCGCTTCGATCACGCTGGAAATGCCGCTTGTGGGTGGGGCGAGCATTGAGCGGCAGCTGGTGCTCGCAGGCCCCGACCGCTTTGTGCTGCTGGCCGACGCGGTGATCACCGCCGAGGAGGGACGGTCCAACGGCGGCCCGCGGGGAATCACCTACCGCGGCGAGATCGAATCGGCCGCCGGGCTGAGCTGTGACGCCGCGGGCGAGACGAGGGAGATGCATGTCTTCGACGGGCGACCCCGGATGCTGGTGATGCCGCTGCCGCTGCCGGAATGGGCCTGCCAGCCGGCTCACGGCGATGCCGCTGCGACCGAATCGGGCATCACACTGGAACTGCAGACGCCAGGCCGTCGTCTGTTCGCGCCGCTGTGGCTCGACCTGGCCCCGAAGCGGTTCGGCCGGCAGCTCACCTGGCGGCGGCTGACGGTGGCCGACACCCGGATCATCCTCAGCCCCGAGCAGGCGTCGGCCTTCCGCGTGCAGTCGGGGCATGAGCAGTGGCTCGTGCACCGCAGCCTCGATGCGGCCCGCAACCGCAGCGTGCTTGGCTGCAATCTCTCGACCCTTTTCCGGCTCGGCCGGATCGACGAGGAGGGCGTGGTTTCGCAGATGGTCGAATGGTAGCTGCCAGCCAGGACCCGAAACGGGTGGACTGGCTTCGCGGGAGACTCGCGGAGATCCGTGGCCGGATCGACGAGGCCTGCCGCCGGGCGGGCCGCGATCCGGCCGGCGTTCGTATCGTGGGCGTCACGAAGTATGTCGATGCCGAGTCGGCCGCCTGCCTGCTCGCGGCGGGCTGTGTCGATCTTGGTGAGAGCCGCCCGCAGTCGCTCTGGGAGAAGGCCGCGGCGCTGGAAACGCAAGGGATGCAGCCCAGATGGCATCTGGTCGGTCACCTGCAGCGGAACAAACTGCGGCGGACGCTGCCGCTGCTCGATCTGTTGCACACGCTCGACAGCGAGCGGCTGCTCGCGGCGGCCGCCGAGGAGGCACAGCGTGTCGGGCGGCCGCTTCAGACGTTGGTGGAAGTCAACCTCGCGGGGCTGCCCGGCCGCAGCGGCGTGGCTCCCGAGGACGTCGCGGGACTGGTGGCCGCGGCGGCCGGCGGGCCGGTTCACGTTCGGGGGCTGATGGGAATGGCCAGCCGTCCCGATGCCGACGCCGGATCAGCGGCTGATCCGAGGCGGGAGTTCGCCATCCTGCGGGAGTGCCTCGCGGCGGTGCGGCGCGAGGTCGACGATCCCGCTCCCCTCGTGGAACTTTCGATGGGGATGAGCGGGGACTTCGAAGCGGCTGTCCTCGAGGGAGCCACGACGGTGCGGATCGGGTCGTTGTTGTGGGAGGGCTGGGAGAGCCCGCCCGGCACTGCCTGAGAGTCGTTCCCGCACGATCAATCGTCGAAGCGAACCTCCAGGATTTCAAACCGCATCGTGCCGGCGGGCACCTCGATCTCGGCGGTCTCGCCGATCTTGCGGCCCATCAGGCCTTGGGCCAGGGGACTGGCGACATTGATCCGCCCGGCGTCGTAGTCCTCCTCGCCGGCCCCCACGAGCACGAACTGTTCGTTGTCACCAAACTCGAGATCCTTCACGACCACCGTCGCACCAAAGACGACCTCCCCGGTCGACTCCTTGGGCCGCTCCACGATCACGGCCCGGGCGAGTTTGTCGCGGAGGAGATTGATCTTTGCCTGCAGCATCCCCTGGCTCTCGCGGGCACCGTGATACTCGGCGTTTTCGCTGAGGTCGCCCTCGCCGCGAGCCTCGGCGATCCGCTTGGTGATCGCCGGCATCTCCACCGACTCGAGCTGGTCGGCCTCCGCCTTGAGCTTGTCGTAGCCGGTTTGGGTCATGGGGATGCGGTCGGACATCGACGGTGTCTCCGGGAATCAGCGGGAAGTGGAAAAAAAGAAGCGAAACGACACGGAAAAACGCGGAACATCCAGGATCGATGGAGCCCCCGAAGCGGAGGCTCGCGTGGAAGGCGGCCCTCTCAGGCGTCGCGGCGAATGAGCATCGCCTCGTTCGCGTAGAGCATCCTGCCGCAGCTGCGGCAGGTTACCGGTCGGCCAAGCATCAATTCCGAGAGCATGTTGCCGGTGATCTTTTGGTAGCAGCCACCGCAGTTTTCATCGTCGACCCCGGCAAGGCCCTCGGCTGCCTTGCTCCGAACGATGCGGGCATACTGGCTCTTGGTCTCCACGGGCAGTTCCGTTTCGGTCTCGGTGAGGCCCGCCTCGACACGGGCAAGATCGGCTTCGATCTCAATCCGCTCGGCGGCCACTTCCCGCTCTTTGTTCGTCAGGTGGGAAACTGCCGCCTCGAGTGCCTGCTTGGCAAGCGGCGACTTCGCCCGCTCGGCATCGACCCGCTCGAGGCACTCGAGAATCTCGTCTTCGAGCACTCTCGTGGCCATCCTGTCGGCGGCGATCTGGTCCTGGAGCGTCTGGTATTCACGGTTGGTCTTGCAGGTATTGAGCTTGCCCTCGAGATCGCGAATCTTGCCTTCGGCGGTACGAAGCTGGAGCTGCTTGCCGTCGGCGGCGAGCTTGGCGGCGGTCACCCGTTCCTCCTGGGCGGCAAGCTTCGCTTCGGCCTCGCTCACCGCATGGCGGCAGGCGGCGAGTTGCCTGGGACCCGCCTCGAGACGATCCCGCAGATCCGCCAGTTGGCGGTGCATGCGGTGCAGCGTGCGGAGCGTGTTGGCGACCACAGCGGTGGACATGGCGATCCCTCGGGGATGCGGCCGGCGGGGACTTCCCACCGGCCGCTTCCGCCGATTCTACCAGAAGGCCAAGTCCGGGCCACCAAAAGGCCAAGTCCGGGCCAGCAGCCGCGGGCTCAGGAGACGGCACTGCCGAGGAAGTTCTCCAATTGCTTGGAACGAACCGGGTGCTGCAGCTTCTTGACCGCCTTGGCCTCGATCTGCCGCACCCGCTCGCGGGTCACGCGGAAGATCCGCCCGACCTCCTCGAGGGTGTAGGTGTAGCCGTCGCCGAGGCCGTAGCGGAGCCGGATGATCTCCCGCTCACGGTAGGTGAGCGTCTTGAGCAACGACTCGATCCGGTCCCGCAGCAGGCCGTGGGTCGCGGTGTTGGTGGGGGTGGGGGTCACCCCGTCCTCCACAAACTCGCTGAAGCTGGCATCCTCGCTCTCGCCGATCGGCCGGTCGAGGCTCATCGGCTGCCGGCCCATGTCGAGCACCCGGCGGGCCTCGTCGATCGGCACATCGGCCGCCTGGGAGATCTCCTCGTAGGTCGGCTCGCGGCCGAGGTCATGGAGCAGCTTCTTGGCGGTGGCCCGCAGCTTGGAGAGCACGTCGATCATGTGCACCGGGATGCGGATCGTGCGTGCCTGGTCGGCGATCGCCCTGGTGATCGCCTGGCGGATCCACCAGGTGGCATAGGTCGAGAACTTGAAGCCGCGGCGGTATTCATACTTGTCGACCGCCCGCATCAGCCCGGTGTTGCCCTCTTGAATGAGATCGAGGAAGGAGAGCCCGCGGTTGCGGTACTTCTTCGCGATCGAGACCACGAGGCGGAGGTTGGCGGCGGAGAGATTCCGCTTGGCCGCCTCATAATCCTTCTGCAGCCCTTCCAGGGAAGCGACACGACTCCGCAGCGATCGCGGGCTTTCGAGCGTGGAGAGCATCAGGTCGCGGAGCTCCTTCCGCATGTCGGCCATGTCGTCCCGGGAGACGCCCGCCTCCTCACCGCCATGCTTGAGCCGCCGCAGGTCTTCCTGGAGCCGGTCCATCCGTCCGCTCATGCCCCGCAGCAGCCGGACCAGCGGCTGCACGCGGCGGGTCCGCAGGCTCAACTCCTCGACGAGTTGCAGCGACTTCACCCGCCGCCGCCGGAACCGCCGCCGGGCGGCCGCCAGCTCGTTTTCCGTGGAGCGGGTGCTGATCAGGAGCCGGAAATCCCGCTTGTTCTCGTCGATCATCCGCTCGAGGGTGACGAGGTTGTGCGGCATCCGGGCCTGGATCTGTTCCTTGGTCAGCCGCTCGGTGAGCGACACCTTGATGGTGCGGTCGAAGGGCAGCTTGCCCTCGTGCACGCGGCGGAGCGTTTCAACGGTGGTCTCCAGCGAGTAGCCGCAGCCGAGAATCGCCCGCCGGAACCGCTTGCGGGTGACCTCGATCCGCTTGGCCAGCGAGATCTCCTCCTCCCGGGAGAGCAACGGGATTTCCGCCATCTGGGCGAGGTACATCCGAATCGGGTCGTTGCCGGCGTTGGACGGCGGAGTGGTGATCGCCTCCTCGCGCCGCGGCTTGGGAGCTGCGGCCTTCACCTCGGCCACCTCTTCGGCGGGCTCGGCGGTTTCCCTCCGCTTGGCCGGGGGCTTGTCGACCAGGTCGATGCCCTGCTCCTCGAGGGCCACGAGCAACGCGTCGATCTTCTCCGGATCGACCGCCTCGTCGGGCAGGTAGGCGTTCACCTGGTCGTAGGTCAGATACCCCTGGGATTTGCCGGCGGTGATCAGCAGCTTCAGGTCGGCGTCGCTGCATCCGGCAAGTTCTTCGCGGCTCATCGGCTTGTCTCCTTCACCATCATAAACTCCACCGCCGGGCCGGGAGCCCGGCGGCCGGACATTCCTCACCCCTCCTTGGGATCGGATAAGCCCTGGGCCAGCCGCGTCTGGGCGGCGACCTGTTCGAGCAGTTCGAGTTGTGCATCCTCGCCGAGCCGGCCGCTTTTGAGCAGCCTCGCCGAGCGGTGTGATTCGTTGCGGGCCCGCCGAACCCGGGCCGCCTCCGTGAGTTCCTCCAGCCGGTGTCGAGGATCAGCGGCGCGACGGGCAGCGACCTCGTCGACCTCCACCAGCAGGCTCTGGATCGCCGGATCGGGGAGGGCATCGAGCAGGTCCCGCAGTTCCACCTCGCCTCGCTGGCTGTAGAGCTGCCTGGCCGCCTCAATCACGAGCCTGCCCTGGCTCGACTCGAGTTCCTCCGCGGGCACCTCGCGAACGACGACGCTCCCGCCGCCGGGTACGCCCACGAGCACCTCGAGCACCTCGCGGTCCCAGGGCGGCAGCGGCTGCCTCGCCTCCACGATCACCGGCGACGCAGGCCCCTCGGCGAGATCCCTCAGCCGGGCCCGCAGCACCGAGCGGTCGATCCCGAAGCGGCGGGCGAGCCTGCCGAGCACCTGATCTTCGCGGATGCGATACTCCGATCCGCCGCCGGAGGCTGCCGCGGCCGTCCTGCCGCGGCCGACCGCCGCAAGCACGCTCTCCACCGCCGCGAGGCAGGCTGCATCGCCGGCATCGGCCGGCAGACGGGCCACCGCCTCTTCGAGCCGGTAGTCGAGGGCGTCGGTTGCCGAATCGACGAACTCGAGAAAGCCCTCCGCCCCGCGGGCGGCGATCAGGTCGCAGGGATCCTGGCCTTCCGGCAAGCGTGCAATCCGAATGTCGAGCGGCTCGGCGAGGAGCACGTCGAGCACCTCGTCGGCCCGGCGTCGGCCCGCCTCGTCGCCATCGAGCACGATCACCGCCCGGTCGGCGTAGCGTCGCAGCAGCCGGGCGTGGCGGCTGCCAAGCGCGGTGCCGAGCACGGCCACGGTCTCGTGCACACCTGCCTGGTGGGCCGCAATGCAGTCGGTGTAGCCCTCGACCACGATCGCCCGGCGGCAGGCCGCAATCGCCTCGCGGGCCCGGTCGAGGCCGTAGAGCATGTTGCTTTTGGAGAAGACCGGCGTCTCGGGGGAGTTGATGTATTTCGCGGCCGCCGCGCCGGTCGCCTCGACGCCGGGGAGCGTTCGTCCGCCGAAGGCCACGCAGCGGCCCATGCCGTCGCGGATCGGAAAGATCACCCGGCCACGGAAGCGGTCGTAAAAGCCGTGTTTCTCCTGCTTGCGGATCACGAGCCCGGCCTGCTCGAGATGCTCGGTGGCGATTCCCGCGGCGGCCGCCTGCCGCAGCAGCCAGTCCCAGCGGTCCGGCACAAAACCGATGCCCGCCTGCTCGATGGATGCTTCGGTGAATCCCCGTTCGGCGAGGTAGGCCCTCGCCGCGGCAGCCTCGGACGACTCTCGCAGCGACCGCCGAAATCGCTCGGCGGCAAATGCCAGGGCGGCCAGGATCGCCGACCGCTGGGAGCTGCCGCCTCGGCCGCGAGGAGGATCGATCCCGGCCGAAATCGCGAGCTGCTCGAGGGCTTCGGGAAACTCGAGCCGTTCGGCCCGCATCAGAAAGCTGAAGACGTCGCCTCCGACATTGCAGACCCAGCAGCGGAAGGTCTGTCGCTCCGGGTTGACCTGCAGGCTTGGCCGCGAGTCGTCGTGCCACGGGCAAAGACCGACCAGCCCCTTGCCCTGGCGACGGAGGGCGACATACGACCCGACCACGTCGACAATGTCGGTCGCGTCCCTGACCTGCTCCTTGAACGCGTCGCGGAGGGCATCGCGGCCGCCGGCGGCGTCGGGCGTGGAGGACGGCGGGAAAGCAGATGCCATGAAAACGACCGGAGTGTCCGCCGGGCCACGAATTGCATCGACCCCAACGCGGGCCGTATGAATGAACGCCGGCGGAATGTATGGCTGGAAAAAAAACGGGTCAATCGCAGGATTTTTGCCCGCCCAGCCCTCTCAGCCAGCCTAGCCTGCCAAGAGGCGGTCCACGCTGTCGAGCAGGCGGTCCATGGCGAAGGGCTTGCGGATGTAGTCGTCGACGCCGAGCATCTCGGCGTAGGCCTTGTGCCGGCTGCCTTCGTTGGCCGTGATCATGATCACCCGCATCGGCACCGGACGGCTGCGGCGAAGTTTCTCGAGGACGAGAAAGCCGCTCCGCTTGGGCATCATCATGTCGAGCACCACGAGGTCGGGCTCCTCGCTCTCGGCCATTGCCAGTCCCTGATTGCCATCGCGGGCGACGAGGATCTCGTAGCCGCGGGATTCGAGGACCGTCCGCATCGACTCGAGAATCTCGATGTCGTCATCGACGAGCAGCACCTTGCGGCCTCGCTCACCGGTTGCGGCGGCTGTCTGCGGTTCTTCTCCCTCAACCGGCTCGTCTGCCGGGACCGCTTTGGCGGATGATTTCTTGGCGGCCTTCTTGGCCGCGGATCGTTTGGCTGGCATGCATGACCTTTCGAGCGAACGGGGCCCTGTGTGCCGCCGGAACGGCCGTGCGGAGGGCCCACGCCCGGTAATCTAGCAGGAATCGACAGAACGAGGAATTTCCGGGTCGCTCACGGGACGGCAGGCCCGCCCGACGGGGCCAGCCATCGCAGGGCCGCCCAGGCCACCAACAGCCCGAGTGCCGCCCCGAAACAGACGTCGCTGGGGTAGTGGGCCGAAGAGGCCAGCCGCTGCAGGCATGCGGTCGTTGCCAGGGCCGCAAACAGCCAGCGGCCGGCTGGATACCTCCAGGAAAGTACCGCGGCGAGGCCGGCGGCCACGGCAGAGTGACCTGATGGAAAGCTGTGGAGATCGGAGCCCCCAAGCCCGTCCGGCCGGGCGAAGGTTTCGGCAGCGGTGGTCAACGACGCGAGGTCGGCTGCCCGCGGACGAACGCGATCGACCGCGGCCTTGATCAGGTCGACGCTCAGCCCGCCGCCAAAGGCTCCGGCGAGCATCGCCCAGAGCGGTCGGCGGCCCGACCGGCCACGGAGGCCGGGATCGAGCAGGTAGGCCGCCAGCAGGATCGTGCCGGCCCCAAGGCCGTGGGCGACGGCCTCTGAAAGATTGACAAAACGGTCGAGTTCCCCGGGCAGCCGATGGCCGGCCCACCAGCGAGCCACCGGCAGATCGATCGAAAAGGCGGCCAGACCGGCAGCCGCGAGCACCGCCGCGAGAAGCGGCAGGCTCACCGTGGGCCGCGTGGAATCGCGGGGATCGGCAGGAAGCGGGGTGGCGATCATCGATTGCAGTGGTAGGACGCGATGCGCCGCCACGATACACTGATCGGCCCCGCCCAGCACAACACCACATCGCGGCCACCCGGCTCACATCCACAGGCTCCGGTCGAGGACGCGGTAATTGATTGCCTCGGCGACATGCTCACTGGCGATTCCCCCGTCGGCGGACCGCTCTGGGGCAAGGTCCGCAATCGTCCTGGCCACCCGCAGGATTCGGTCGTGGGCCCTCGCTGAGAGGCCCAGGTCGCTTACGGCGGCCCTCAGCAGCTCGGCCGCGGCCGGCTCGAGCGGGCAGTGCTCGCGGATCTGTCGGCCGTTCATCCGGGCGTTGCTGATCGCGGTGGGGGCGGTGTCGGCGAAGCGTTCCTGCTGGCGGGCTCGCGCGGCAAGCACGGCCTCGCGCATCTCCTTACTCGAGGTGCCCGCCCGCGAGGCTGCCAGCTCGCGGTAGGGCACCGCGGGAACCTCGAGCTGGATGTCGATCCGGTCGAGCAGGGGACCGCTGATCTTCGACATATACCGCTCGACTTGAGGAATCGTGCACTGGCACTCCCGGCGGGGGTCGCCCCTGTAGCCGCAGGGGCAGGGGTTGAAGGCGGCGACGAGCATGAAGGCGGCAGGGAAGCGGCTCCGCGACTTGGCGCGGCAGATCGTGACGGCCCCCTCTTCAAGCGGCTGGCGGAGCACCTCGAGCGTGCGGCGGTTGAACTCGGGCAGTTCGTCGAGAAACAGGACGCCATGGTGGGCGAGGCTGATCTCGCCTGGCATCGGAATCGACCGGCCCCCCACCAGGCCGGCCTCGCTGATGGTGTGGTGGGGGGCGCGAAAGGGCCGGGTGGCCAACAGCGGCTGGCCGGCCGAGAGCAGCCCCAAGGCCGAATAGATCCGGGTCGTTTCGATCGATTCCGCCGGCGAGAGCGGTGGCAGGATCGTGGGAATCCGCCTGGCGAGCATGGTTTTGCCACCGCCTGGCGGCCCGGCCATCGCCACATTGTGGCCGCCGGCGGCAGCCACCGTGATTGCCCGCTTGGCCGCCTCCTGCCCGCGGACATCGGCGAAGTCGACATCGTAGGCGGCGTAGCGATCGAACCACTCGTCGATCCGCGGTGGTGTCGGAGGAATCGGCAGGCTGCCATCGAAGAAGCCGACCGCCTCGGCGAGCGAGGCCACCGGAATCACCTCCACGCCTTCGACCACCGCCGCCTCGGTCGCACTTGCCGCAGGCACCACCACGCCCCGCAGCCGCCGGCCTCGCGCGGCGGCAATCGCCATCGAGAGCGTGCCGCGGGCGGGCCGAGTCGTGCCCTCGAGGGAAAGTTCGCCGACGACCGCGTAATCGCGAAACCGTTCCGAGGCGAACTGCCCGCTGCCTGCGAGGATGCCGAGGGTGATCGGCAGATCGAAGGTGGCCGCCTGTTTCGGCAGCTCGGCCGGCGCGAGGTTGATCACCACGCGGTCCTGCGGGCGTGTGAAGCCCGAGTTGACCATCGCTCGGGCCACGCGGTGGGTGCTCTCGCGGATCGCCGCGTCGGGCAGCCCCACGAGCACCGTCGCCGGCAGGGCCCCGCGGGACACATCGACCTCGACATCGACGGGAATCGCCTCGATGCCGAGCATCGAGAAGGTCTGCAGCTTGGCGAGCATGAGCATGGCTCCTGGGGCCGTGGGGGGGAATCAAGGCAAAACGCCGACGGCCGGATCGGGTAGAGTGGCCGCCGCGATGGCACTGGCATGGCCATCAGGAACGTGAGTATACGTATGTTCAGTCATGTGTCAAGTGGCTGCCGGCCGGGGTTTCGGATTCTGGCGGTGGGGCTGGTGGCGGTGATGGCAGCAGCGGAATTCGCACACGGTGCCGATGAGGCCGACCGCTGGCTCGAGGAGGTCGAGGGGGCGGCTGCCCTCGAGTGGGTCGGCAGGCAGAATGCCCGCACGCTGGCGACCCTCGACTCGCCGGAGTTCGAGCGGCTCGAGGCGGAGGTGCTTGCCATTCTCGACTCCGAAACGCGGATTCCCGCGGTCGTGGAGGCCGGCGGGCGGCTCTACAACTTTTGGAAAGACCGCGAGCATCCCCGCGGCATCTGGCGGCGGACGACCCTCGCGGAATACCGGCAGCAAGAGCCGGAGTGGGAGCTGCTGCTCGATCTCGACGCCCTCTCCGCCGCCGAGGATGAAAACTGGGTCTGGGGCGGGGCGAAGATCCTGCGGCCCGGCTGCGAGCGGGCTCTGCTGAGCCTCTCCCGGGGCGGAGCCGACGCGAAGGTCGTGCGGGAGTTTGACCTGCCGAGCCGCCGCTTCGTGGACGACGGCTTCGGTGTTGCCGAGTCGAAGGGTTCGGTGAGCTGGATCGACCGCGACACGATCTTCGTGGCCGCCGATTTCGGCCCCGGCACGATGACAACCTCCGGCTATCCCCGCACCGCCCGGCGGTGGCGTCGCGACACACCGCTGACTGCTGCGGAGGTGGTGTTTGAGGGTCGACCCGATGACATGGCTGTCTCGGCGGTGCACGACGATGCTCCCGGCTTCGAACGTGACTACGTCCGTCGCGTGCGGAGCTTTTACGACGACGAACTCTTCCTGCTCCTGCCCGAGGGCACGCTCCGCAAGATCGACCTGCCCGACACCGCCGAGAAGTGGGTCTTCCACGATCTGGTGGCGATCGAATTGCGGCAGCCTTGGACCCGCGGCGGCACGACCCATCCTGCCGGCTCGCTGCTGCTCGGACCGCTGGAGTCGCTGCTTGCCCCGGCCGATCCCGCCGTCGACCTGGCGGTCGCCTTCGAGCCCGACGATCACACGGCCCTCGCCGGGGTGACCTTCACCCGTGGAACGCTCGTGCTGACCACGCTCGAAGACGTCAAGAACCGCCTCACCGTGTTCGATCTCGCGGGCTGTTTTGACAAGTCGCCGGCCGAACAGGTGACGCTGCTACGCGCGCGGCTGGCCTCTCCGCAGCGGCTCGACGACACCGGTGAAATCGGCACGCGGTCGGCCTCGGCAATCGACGCCGACCGCAGCGACGAACTGTTTCTGACGACGACCGGATTTCTCACGCCGACGACGCTCTGGTATTGCGAGGATCCCCGCGGGAGCGAGCCGCTCGAGCCGCTCAAGCGGCTGCCGGCTTTTTTCGACGCCGCAGGCCTCGACGCCCGCCAGCTCTTCGCCACCAGCGCCGACGGCACACGGGTTCCGTATTTCGTGATCGGCCCGGCGGGTTCCGCGGATCAACCGCGGCCGGCGGTGCTCTACGCCTACGGCGGGTTCGAGATCCCGCTGCTGCCGCGGTACGACGCGGTTGCCGGCAAGGCCTGGCTGGAGCAGGGCGGGGTCTTTGTGGTGGCCAACATCCGCGGCGGGGGCGAATACGGCCCCCGCTGGCATCAGGCGGCGATCAAGGCCAACCGTCCGCGGGCCTACGAGGACTGCGCGGCGGTGGCGGGCGATCTCGTTGCCCGGGGCATCACCACGCCGCGGCAGCTCGGCGTGATGGGCGGGTCCAACGGCGGGCTGCTCGTGGGCAACATGGTCACCCGCCATCCCGAGTGCTTCGCCGCAGCGGTCTGCCAGGTGCCGCTGCTCGACATGCGCCGCTACACGAAGCTGCTTGCGGGGGCCTCGTGGATCGACGAGTATGGTGACCCTGACGATCCGCAAGAGTGGGATTTTTTGCGGACGTTTTCCCCCTACCATGCCGTTGTCGAATCGGGCCGCTACCCGCCGATGCTGCTGCTGACCTCGACCCGCGACGACCGCGTGCATCCCGGCCATGCCCGCAAGATGATGGCCAAGATGTCGCGGCAGGGCCACGAGGTCTGGTATTACGAAAACACCGAGGGCGGCCATGCTGCGGCCGCCACCAACCGCCAGGCGGCGAGGATGCGGGCCCTGGCCTGGCGCTTTCTCGGCCGGGAGCTGGGCCTGGCCGGTTCCATCCGCGGCGGAGATTGAGTCCAGCCGTCGTCTTCGCGGACCCCGCTCAATCGCTCGTGAGGGCGAAGTCGTGGGTCGCCGCGGTATTCAAAACCTCGACGGAGAGGTTTGAATCGCGATTGTACCTGGCAGGGATTTTCTCATCCGCGGACTCGAAACCCTCTTCGCTGAGGGGTTGCGAGCTGATCAGAACCGTCTTGCGGCCGGGCGTCACGCCTTCCTTGACCGAGTCAAACTTCAGCCGGTAGCGACCCTCGGCGTCGGTCACGGCCCACGAGAAACTGCCAGCGGGGTCGCGGAAGACGACCGTCGCTTCGGCGAGTGGGCTGCCATCGAGCGTGACGCGACCGGTGACCTCGACGAGTTCGACCCGCGAGTAGTCGGCCTGCGGTCGGCCGCAGCCCGCGACGGCCCCGGCCACCACGACCACGACGGCCGCGGTGACTCGGCCGATCACCGTTCGGCTGATATCGCGAGGGAGGGCGTGCATGGCGGGCGTGGGCCTCGTCGGAAAACTCAATCGAGGGAAGCGGGAATCTCGCCACCCTTGCGGGAACCCAGGCTCTGGTAGGTGGCCAGGTCGATCTGCTCGTTCAAAAACCGCGTGCTGCCGTCGGCAAAGGTGAATCCCGCCACGCCGGTATGCCAGCTGCCGAAGGAGACCTCCATCACCCACCCGGTCTGGGTTGGGTCGAGCCGGCTGTTGATCGGCACCGCCGTCGAGCCGACCGCCTCGGAAAACTCGGTGCCGCCGCGTCCGCCGCTCACCCAGGTGCCCAGCTGCGGCCCGCCAAACTGCCAGTAGTCCATGCCCTGGCCGTCCTTGACGTATTCGGGATCGGTCAGCGATTCACCGATCAGCACGGTGTGTGACGCGCCGTCGCGCACGTCGGCGAGCTGCACGCAGCTCTCGCCCCAGAAGATGCCATCAAGCGGCACCTCTTCAAGCGCCTTCGCACCCGGAATTCCGCCGGGAAGCGTGCTGACATCGTCGGAGTAGATATTCGACCCGGCGCAGCCCCGATAGCTGACCGGCGTGCGATTGGCGACGGAGTTGTAGTCGAAGTGGTCGGCGATGCCCATGCTCGGGCAGCGGAAGACGGCGATCGGCGTCGCGCAGGCCCGCGCGTTGGCGCCGACATGCCAGTTGCCGTTGTGTTCGTCGTAGATCAGCGTGTCGAAGAGCGGCTGCTGCTCGATGTAGGGCAGCAGGGGGCCGTGCCAGAAGGCCTCCAGCCAGTTGAAGCCGTAGGGGAAAGTTCCTTCGCTCTCATGGTGGGCGAGCATGCCCATCGACAGATTTCGCAGGTTGTTGCTGCAGCTCGTGCGGCGGGCCGACTCGCGAACAGCCTGCACCGCCGGCAGGAGCAGGCCGAGCAGCACCGTGATGATCGCGATCACCGCCAGCAGCTCGACAAGGCTGAAGCCACGCCGAGCGAGGCCACGGGGGCAACGGTCGCTGGACGACGTCAGAGGGAGCCGGGGATCGCTTTTTCCGAGGGCAGCGAAGCGGGACACGCGATAGCAGGCCGTGGAGCAGGTCGTGGAACAGGCCTGCCGCCGCAGGACGCGATCGGCGGCCCCTGAAAACCTCGGCTTTTTGGGGAGTCGCTCAAGTGGGCTTTGTTCGCCCGCGTCCGCGAGCAGGGGGCCACGGAAGGCTTTGTCCACGGGCAGGTAAGAGGAATGGTGCATCGGCGGGTCGTGGTGAGGGAGCAATGTCCGGTAGCCTGGCGTCTGTTGTGTATTGTGCACCGCGGGGCCGCGGCGGCGGAAGCCTCCAAGATGAGAATCGCGTGAGACTTGGCCCTTCCGGCACACGACTGTGCGCCGATGACGCCCTCGGGGGCGCGGAGCCCTACGCCTTCGGTGAACGGCCATCGAGGGCGGCGTGGACACGCTCGCGTGCCCGCCGCCAGCGGTTCTTGACGGTGCTCACCGAACATCCGGCGATTCTCGCCACGGTTGCCTGATCGGCTCCGGCATACCAGACCAGGTTGAACACCTCGCGAAGGTCGGCTGGCAGAGCGGAGACAGCGTCGTGGAAGGCATTCCAGCGTTCGAGGGAGTCATCGCCGGTCGTCTCCTCGGCATGATGCTCGACATGGTGGCGGTAGCCTCCGTCCGGATCGAGGAAGACGTTGGTGTTGCAGTTGGCCGCATGCGACGTGGGCCCGGCATAGCGACGTGCCAGGTCGAGCAATTCCCGGTGCATTTGTGTCGCGGCTAGCCCCATCACCTCGCGGGGGGACGTCGGCCGTACTGCCTCGAGCGCCCGGAAGAGCCGCATCCCCCCCGCTTGCAGCAGATCGTCGGTATCGTTCCACCGCCGCACGCGAGGAAATCCCGCGATCAGCCGCCTCGCGATCCGCCGCAGCCGGTCGTTGCACAACTCGATCAGCCGACTGCGAGCATTGAGATCGCCTGCCGCCAGCCGGGCCAGACAGTCCTCGACAGCCGTGTTCAGCTCAGCCGCCGCGTCCGCGGGGTCTCCGGGCGAATTGCTGTTGTTGGCTGTCATGTGCGTCGCCGCCGGAATGCTCATGAAATATTCACGTTCGCCGTTGTCCCTCGTGGCTCCCGCTCTCGCTTATAAAGACGACGGGGTCGCTCGCCTACCGGACTGCCGACGAGGAGGTCGCCACCGTCGCAGCCACGCTCTCGCAAGGCCGAAAGGACGATCCTCCATGAACGACAATACCAGTTCCTACCGGGCCCACCGCCGTGCTCTGGAAACGCCCCTCGACCGCGTGCGGCTCCATCAGCCGATCAATCGGCTTGCCGACCTGCTCGGGGTTGCCCCGAACGAGCCGGACCCGGTGCGGGTGATCGCCGAAGCTCGCATTCAACTGCGGCGACTGAGGCTTCGGCTTGCGGGTTCGCCGCGGGGCCGGCGGCCCTCACTCGGCGAGACCGCGGAGATTCTCGAGGAAATCCTCCGCATCAGCGAGGCCCGCGACGCCCTCTTGGCCGTGGCCGTCAAGCGGCACGGCCGCTGGCCTTCTGCCAGGCAAGCGGGATGGGACAGGCCGCAGTGAACCTGCGCGCCGCCCCCCCTGCGGGGTTTTCATAATTGGTAACCAGATAATCTGATTTATCCAGATTTCTGCAGATTG
>CAZRKH010000017.1:0-13393 GCA_964600785.1 uncultured Chitinophagaceae bacterium | reverse complement strand
GGGCCCCTGCACAGGCCGGGCCGCCCCTCCGCCCCCCGGGGGGCCGCCTCGGCCCAGATGGTCGAAGCGGTGGTCCGCGACAAGAAGCGGCTCGTGCCCTGCGCGGCCTACTGCGGCGACGAATACGGCGTGGGCGGCTACTTCGTCGGCGTGCCGGCGATCCTCGGCTCCGGCGGAGTGGAGCGGGTGATCGAGCTGGATCTGCTGCCGGAGGAGCGGGCTGGCCTCGACAAGAGCATCGCCGCGGTCAAGGAGCTCGTCGCCGCGATGAACTCGCTGACCGGCTGGAAAGCCTGACGCCGCCTTCCCGAATTGGCTCCGTCGAGGCTTCGCAGGCTTCGTCTGCTTGCCTGGCTTGCCAGGCGGAAGTTGCCTCATTCGCCTGGCCTCCGCCGGTTGTGCCCGTGGTGGCCTGCCGCGGGGGCATCTCTCCGGCGGCTGACGTTGTGGCCGACTCGGGGCTTTGGCTACAACCCTCGCTCCTGCACCGGGCGGCAGGTTCGTCGCCGCCGACGAGTGCCGCGCGGAATCCCGAGGAGAACGAGTTGATGAAAGACGGCCGACTCTCGCAGCATGTTTTGCGTTGCTTCCCCGCGGCGGAATCCCCCGCCGCCAGCCTGCGGTTGGTGCACACGCCCCGGCCGGCCGAGCCTCCGCGTCGCCCGTCATGCACCCCCACTTCGCCGGCGGTCGCGGCGGCTGCCGCCGGCTCGCTCGGCCCGCGGGTCTTCCTGCCCCTCGGCCACGAGCCGGGCTACGACTATCCGCTGCTGGTCTGGTTTCCCGACCTGGCCGACGACGCACCGCACTTCGATCTCGGGCGGGTCATGGCCCGCGTGAGTCTCCGCAACTTCGTGGCTGTGGAGGCCGCGCTGGGCGATGCCGATCCGCATGCCGCCGCCTGGCGGGCGATCGAACGGGCCGAGTCGATGGCGAGCATCCACCCGCAACGGGTCTTCCTGGTCGGGGCGGGGCAGGGGGGCACCGCGGCCTTGCGGGTCGCCTGCCGCCACGCCGATGCCTTCGCCGGTGCCGCCTCGCTCGGCGGCCGCTTCCCGCTCGACGAGGGTCTCTTCGCCCGCCTGGCCGATGTCCGGCGGTTGCCGATGCTGCTCACGACGAGCCGCGACGAGTGCGATGCCGACCCGGCGGCGGTCGAGCGAACGCTGCGGGTCTTCCACGCGGCCGGCGGCATGCTTGGCATGCGAATCTATCCCGGCCGCCGCCCGCTCTCGCGGACGGTGCTCGACGACCTCAACCGCTGGGTGATGGAGACCGCCTTCGGCTCCCCAAGCGTCGCCGCCCCCACGCTCGTCCGCTGACACGCGGCGATTCACAGTCTCTTACATCAATGGCCTTTCGGAGTGCCCATCATGCCACAGCCCGCAGACCGAGAGAGCCACGACGAACGGACGCCCTGCATCCTGCCGATGGTCTCCGAGACCCGGCCGGCACGCCGCGAGCGACGGCATGCGACACCCACCCGGCTTGCCGACGTGGTGCTCACCGCGGCCGAGCGACTGCGGGAGCGGCTGGGAAGGCTGCTTGCCGACCTGCCCAGCCCGGGCGTTGAGGCGGAGCCCGACGGAACCCGACTGCACCGGCTTGCCGACGAGGCGGAGACGGCGGCGAAAACCCTGCGGCAGCTCGGCGACCTCGTCGCCCCGGCCCCGGCAGATATCGGCTGGGTCGCCCCGCGGGGCATGCTCGAGGGGCTCGTGGCCGAGGCGGCCCGCGCAGCCCGCGACCGCCACATGCCGCTGCCGCTGCTCACCCTCGACGTCGATGCCGAGCACCTCGTGCAGGCCGATCCTCCGCTGGTCCGCCGCGTGCTTGCCACGCTGCTCGACAACGCGATCGAGGCGGCCGGCGAGACCGGCGAGGTGGTGATCACCAGCGTGCAGTATGCCGATGCGATCGAGATCGAGGTCGCCGACTCCGGACCCGGGCTCTCCAGCCACGCCCGGGCCTGGCTCTTCGAGCCGGGATTCACGACCAAGCCCGATGGCAGCGGCGTGGCCCTCGCCGCGGCCCGGCAGCTGACCGGCCAGCTCGGCGGGAGCATCGACGCGATCAACTGTCCCGAGGGCGGCACCGCCTTCACGCTCCGCCTGCCGCGAAGAATGCCGCAACGGATGGCGGCCTGATCAAGCAACCCGGCGGCTCCGTCCGCCCATGCCAGACGAGTTCGTGCATGGAGGCACGCCCCCAACACCACGCTGCCGCTCCACGGCTGCTCTCACCGGCCCGCGTGGTTGCGGTGGGTCTCGTCGCTGTTGCCGCGGTCTTTGCCGCCTGGGTGCTCCGCGATGAAACCCACCAGGGCCGCGTGCCGCTGATGGGTGGCAGCGTGCTTCCCACCAGCGAACTGGTGCTGATGGAGGCCGCCTTTGACCGGGCCAAGCTCACCGATTACGCCGTGGAGTCAGGCCGGATTCTCGTGCCCCGCGGCAAGCAGAGCGGCTACATGCGGGCTCTGGTCGATGCCGAGGCGTTGCCGCGGGAGTTTGGCGGATCGCTGCGGCGGGTGCTCGAGGAGGAGAGCCCCTGGTCAAGCCGCACCGCCCGGGACGAACGGCTGCGGGTAGCGATCCAGGAGGAGCTGGCCCTCGTGCTCCGCTCGATGCCGGGCATTCGCCGGGCGGCGGTGCTCTACGACGCCGAGGAGCAGGCGGGGCTCTCCGGCCGCACGCGACGGACCGCGAGCGTCAACGTCGAGACCGACGATGAGCATGTCCTCGATCCGTTGCGGGCCCGCGGCATCCGCCTGCTGGTGGCCGCGGCGATCGCGGGCCTCGATGCGGAAGAAGTGACCGTCACCGATCTCCGCACCGGGCTGGTCCATGCCGGCCCGCTCGACGAGTCATCCCCTGCGGAAAACCCGGCTGACGCACCACGCCTCGCCGCGGAGCGGTTGCTTGCCCGGCGGCTGCGGGAGGCGCTTGCCCACGTGCCGGGCGCGGTGGTTGATGTCCGCATCGAACTGGCTCCGGCTGAGTCCACCGCCAATCCGCCCGCGGACCGGCCGCGGGCTCAGCCGCGAGCGGCGGCCAACATGCCCGCCAGCCTTGCCGCACGGCCCGCGTCGCCGGCGGCCGCCCGCGCCGACAAGCCCGCCGACGAGCCGCGCGGCGAAGGGCTTCGCATCGCGGAGGTGCACGCGGCGATCGCGGTGCCGCAGCCGCGGGGCGTGGACAAGGCCGAGGCGGAGGCGATGCAGGCCTCGATCCGCCGCCATGCTCTGGAACTGCTCCCGCACGTGACCGATCCCGCCGGTCGCCAGGTGACGGTGACCGCGTTCCCGCTGCTGGCCGTTGCCGAAGCCAAGGTCTCCGAGCCGCCAACGACACTCCCGACACAGGAGGCCCAGCCAGGGCCCCGCCTGCCCGAGCCGTTCGACCAGCTTGCCGAGCTGCCGCGGGAGATCTGGCTGGCCGCCGCCAGCGGCACCGTGGGCCTGCTCGCCGCAGTGCTCTGGTGGTTCGGCGGACGCACGCCCCCGCCGGTGGTGGTCGCCGAACCGATCGACTGGGCGGGACTTGCCGGCAGCAGCGACCGGCCGGGCCGGGCCGCGGCCTGGATCCTCGTGATGCTCTCGTGTGCCGCCTGCGGGGCGGCCCGCGGCGAGCCGGCCGAACCGGCCCCGCCTGCCTCGGCCGTGCCGGCCACGCCGCTGCAGGTGCCGGCCGAATCGAACAGCGGGCAGGACGCCGACGAGCCGCCGACCACGGCCTGGACGCGGGGACTCGACCCGATCGCGATGGCGGTGCTGGTGACCGCGGCGGTCGGCCTCGGCGTGCTCGCGGTGGCCGGCCGGCGACGGCGGCCCACGCTGCCGGCCGACGTCTTCGAACTGCTCGGCGAATCGGTTGCCGGCGGGCAGCGGGTGCGGGTTCTGCGGTTCGGGCCCAAAACACTCCTCGTCGCCGTCGGCTCGGGAGGCTGCACGACCCTGTCGGAGATCGCCGACCCCAAGGCCACCGAGGCGATCGCCCGAGCATGTGCCCCGCGGAACGCCGCGGTGGTCATTGCGACCACGCCACCCGCCCCGCCGACCCCGCAGCCGTTGGAGAGGGCATCATGAGTGACGGCGGGAGCAGCTGCGGTCGCCGCGTCGTGCTGGTGCTGGCGGTGATCGTCGGCAGCCTGCCGGCCGCCGTGCCATCACCGGCCCTTGCCGAGGAGGCCGAGCCGATCGTGCCCGTGGCCGAGGCGGCCGGGGAGAGGGCCGAGGCCGACGCGACACCGTCCGCCGGCGTGCTTGCGGGGCTGGTCGAACGCTGGGGCGGCCGCTCGCTGGGGGCCTCGCTCTCAGTGGCGATGCTCGTGGGTGTCGCCAGCCTCGCGCCGGCTGTGCTGCTGATGACGACCTCCTTCGTGCGGATGAGCGTGGTGCTCTCGCTGGTACGGCAGGGACTGGGCACCCAGGGCCTGCCGTCCAACCAGATCGTGGCGTCGCTGGCCCTGTTTCTCACGGCGATGGTGATGTGGCCGGTCTGGTCGGCGGCCTGGGAAGAGGGCGTCGAGCCCTACCAGGAGGGCCGTCTGGAACTCGCCGAGGCCTTCGACCGCGGCTCGCTGCCCGTCCGCCGCTGGATGGCACGCCAGATCGAGGCGGCCGGCAACCGCGACACGGTGCTGCTTTTTCTCAAGCGGCATCCCTCGGCGGCTGCCGAGGTCTCCTCCTACGACGACGTGCCGGTGGAGACCCTGCTGCCGGCCTTCTTGGTGAGCGAACTCGAGACAGCCTTCGCGATCGGGGTGCGGCTGCTGGTGCCCTTCCTGCTGCTCGATGTGATCGTCGCCACCTTGGTGGTCTCGACGGGGCTGGTGATGCTGCCACCAACGGTCGTTTCGCTGCCCTTGAAGCTCGTGGTCTTCGTGATGGCCGACGGCTGGTCGCTGGTGGTCGGATCACTGCTCGACGGCGTGCGGCTGGCCGCCGGATCCTGATACCCGCTTTCGGCACCGGCTTCCATGACACCCAACCTCTTCGAACTGCTGCGGGAATCGCTGCTGGTCGCCGCCGTGCTGCTCGCTCCGGTGCTGATCGCGGGGCTGGTTGCGGGAATCGTGATCGGCGTGGTGCAAACGGCGATGGGCCTGCAGGATCCACTGATCGGCCTGGTGCCGCGGCTGGCGGTGATGGGCTTCGTGCTGCTGCTCTCATTGCCGTGGATGCTCGAGCGGCTGGTGGAACTGCTGCGGTCGACCGCGGTGCCCTGAACCGGCGAGGCCGTGCATGCCGCCCCAGTTCGATCTCGTGCTGCCTCCGCTTGCCGCGGTGGTCTCCGGCGGCCTGGCCGCGGCACGGATGGCCGGCTTCGTGGCGGTCGGATCACTGCCGCTGGCCCCTGGCATGTCGGTGACCATCCGGCTCATGCTCGGCCTCGCCCTCGCCGCCGCGGCGGTGCCCCTGGCAGTCTCGCAGCCGTGCGAGCCGGCGCAGCCGCTGGCCCTCGCGGCCCTTGCCGAGGGACTGCTCGGCGGGCTGGCCGGGCTGGCGGTGGCCTGCCTGACCGCCGCGGCGGGCTGGGCGGGGAACCTGGTCGGCCGTGTTTCGGGGCTCTCCTGGGCCGACGAGTTCACACCCGGCGGCACCGGCGAGGCCGGCATCGGACGGCTCGCCTGGTGGATTGCCGCGGCCGCCTTCCTCGCCTGCGGGGGTGCCCGGATCGTGGTCGCGGGGCTGCTCGACACCCTGGTCACCACGCCGCCGGGAAGTTCGACGGTGGCCGACCTCGCCGGCCTGCTGGTTCCCACACTTGCCCGGTCCTTCGCCCTCGCGGTGGCCCTTGCCCTGCCGGTGTTGGTGGCCCTGCTGGCCTTCCATGTCACCGCTGCGGTGGTCTGTCGCAGCCTGCCGCTCACGCCCGTCGCCGGCCTGCTGCCCTCGCTGGCGGCGACCGTGCTCGCCGCGGCGATGCTGCTGGGGGCCGGACGCTGGAGCAACGACATCGGTGAGAGCGTCGCGGCTTTCGCCTCGCAGGCTCTCGAATTGATCCCGCCGGGGGCCGCACCATGAGCGATGCCGGCGAACGCACCATCGCCCCCACGCCCCGCCGACGCGAGGAGGCACGCCGCCGCGGGCTGCTGCCTGCGGCCCACGGCCCGGCCTGGATCGCTTCGGCTGTGGTGGTCACCGCCTGTCTGCCCTCATGGACCCGCCACACCACCGCGGCGGCGGTCGAGGCGGTCCGCGGCGGCCTTGCCGGGCAAAGCCGGCACGACCCGGCGACGGGACTGCCGGCGGCGGGACTGACAGATCACTTCGCGGCCGCGACCGCATCAACGCTCTGGACAATGGCGATGCCGACCCTTGCGGTGCTCGCCGCGGCAGTGGCCGCGGCGGTGCTCACCCGGGCGGTGCTCGATGGCATCGCCTGGCGAAGCGAGAGGCTGGCGATGCGGTTTGATCGGCTCGATCCGGTCGCGGGCATCGCTCGCGCGGTCGGCCCGGCCGCGGCCGGTCGGGCGGTCGGCGGCCTGCTGGGCCTGGCGGCGATCACCGGCGTGGCGGCCTGGTCGTTCGGCGGGCTCGCCGCGGCCCTCGGCCGGCCGCTTGCGGCAGCGGCCGATTTCCCGCTCGACGGCGAACTCGCCTGGGCCGCCTACCGCGGGCTGTGGGGGCTGCTCGCCGGGGCGGCGGGGGTGGTCCTCGCCCGGCATCTGCTCGCCGGGCAATTTGCCCGGCGGCGGCTGCGGATGACGGTGCAGGAGTTCCGCGACGAGCAGAAAGGGCTGCAGGCAGCCACGCCGATTCGCCTCCGCCGCGAGGATGCCGCTCAGCGGCGTTCGTCGGCTCCGGCCGGTTCGAATCGGTAGCCGTAGCGATCGAAGAAGCCCGCCCAGCGGTCGCTGACCTTTGCGGCAGTCGCCTCGTCGAGTGCATAGCGGTTGCGGCGGTAGCCCCGCATCCGTTCGGCCTGCCGCACGAACGCCGGCCGCATCGTCTCGAAGTCGCCCAGGGCCAGCTGCTCGTAGGCGGTCTCCAGCAGGCCCACCGGATTCTCGATGAGGTCCTCGTAACGGATCTCGTGGAGGCGGTCGGGCGGGATTGAAGGCCGGTCTCGCTCGAAGGCCTCGTACATCCTGACGAAGGTCTCGAGCACGTAGGCTTCCAGCCGCTCGCCCGAGTCGACCTGCAGGCCCTGCACGTGGTCGAGCGACCTCCAGAGCCGCATCGTCGAGGGAAAGACGACCAGCGGGTCGCGGACGATGTGCAGGAACCTGGCCTCGGGAAACATCTCCAAAAGGACCCGCATTCTTGCGGTGTGGGGCGGGCTTTTGAGCACCGGCCGCCGCGGATCGCGAACGACCAGCGAACGCAGGAAGTCGTGGAAGGTCGCCTCCCAACGGCGGCGAGCCTCGGGGGGCAGCCGCTCGATGTCGAGGGCCACCGGTTCGTTGGAGGCGGTCGCCGGAAAGGCCATGCGGCGGTAGGGCGAGTCGGCCCCCAGGTTGACCAGGGCGAACTCATCCTCCTGCGGGCGATGCCAGCCGGCCTCGACATTGTCCATCGGCCGCTTCGCCGGCATGATCCAGGAGAGGGCCCGAGTGAGCAGCGATTCGGTGAGCAGGAAGTGGCCCGGGGCGAAGCACTGATACGTGGTGGGGCAGAAGAACCGCTCGTCGAGCATCAGCATCTCGTGCAGAAGCGTCGTGCCGCTTCGCCAGTGGCCGATGATGAACAACGGGTCGGGCCGGGGCTCGGCCTCACGGAGCTGCCGGGCGTAGCGGGCCCGCGAGAGCGGGGTGGCGATCGAGTTGAACGCCGAAGCGGCGGTGATCGTGCCGACGAGTGGCCACCGCGTGGGCGAGGCCCGCCAGCGGTGCTCGGCAAGCAGTCCCATCCAGACACCCAGCGGCATCCCGTGCCAGAACCGGGGGCTCCACCAGGGGTAGGCATGAAAACCCTCCTTGGCGAGCGAGCTCGGCGGCGTGCCGTTGGCGTGCGGCTGTCCGGCTTGAGCGGAGGAGGGCATCGCGGGTTCCGTGACAGGACGGGTGCGGGTGGGTCTGATGAATCTACCGCACCACGGCCGGGCCGTCCGTACCGGCAGCCACGCGGTCGACCGTTTCGCCGAGGACCGCGGCCAGGCGAAGCACCTCGCTGCGGCCGGTGAGCCGGTGCCGCTCGCGGCCGTCGCTCTCCAGGAGCATCACCGTCGGAAAGGCATCGACACCCAGGCGGCGGCAGGCCTCGGCGTCGCGGTCGGCATCGAGCCGCACGCAGATCAGCCGGCTCGACGACTCGATCACCCGTGGATCTCCGAGAACGCCCCGCGACATCTCGGCGCACCACCGGCACCAGGTGGCCTGGCAGACCACCAGCACCGGTTTCGATTCCACGTGCGAACGCTGCAACGCCGCGTCGAGGTTCTCCACGAATTCGATCGCCCGCTGCGGGCCGATGCGATCGCCATCAGCCAGGGCGATACTCGCCTCGGAGAGCAGCTGCTGCATCGTCGGCCGCCCGCCGTTGACGGCTATTTCGTCGCGGACCTCGCAGCCGCTGGCCAGGCAGACCGCCAGAGCCGCCGCGGCGAAGGCTCTCGAACGCGTCGCAGGCCCTCGACGTTTCGTGCACCGCAAAAACGTCAATCGCAATTGGCTGGGCATCACGAAAATTCTCCTGATCGTGCTTCGGTGGCAGCGGGGTTCGTAGGCCCAAGGCGGGCTCCGCGGCAAGAGCGAACCCGAGGCACGGCCGGCCGCGGAAGCCCACGCAAACTGGGCAAGGCCCGGCGGCTGACAGCGGGGCGGTGGCGTTGCCTGCCCGTGGTCGGGCCGCTACTGTCTGCCCCCCGCAGCCCGGAGCCGATCCCGATGCCCCAGTTCGCACGCATCCTGCCGGTGGTGATCCCGGCCGCGGTGCTGGTGTGGGTCGCGGCGAGCGGCTGCAGCCTGATTCCCCGCACCGCGCCGGTGAGCCGCGAACTCGCCACGGCCCGTCGGCTTTCCAACGAGGGCCTGACTGCGGCTGATCAGCAGGATCTCGGCCGGGCGGAGTCGCTCTTCGAGCGGGCGGTGCGGGCCTGCCCCACCGACGTCGATGCCCGGCGGCATTTCGCCGAGGTGCTTTGGAAGCGGGGGGAGCGGGTGGCCGCGGTGGGACAGATCGCCGAGGCTCTCGAGATCGCGCCGCACGATGAGGAACTCTGCGTCGTGGGCGGTCGGATGTATCTCGAACTCGGTCTGCTCGACGACGCCGACCGGCTGGCGGCGGCCGCGGTGTCGCTGGCGCCGAGGTCGGCGCGTGCCTGGCAGCTTCGCGGCCAGGCGGCGTTGGCCCGCGGCCGGCTCGACGACGCCCTCGATGATTTCCATCGGGGCCTGGCGATCGAGCCCGACAATCGCCAGCTACTCTACGAGACCGCCGAAGCCTACCGGCAGGCCAATCGACCCACGCGTGCCCTGGCCACGCTTGCGGTGCTCGAGGAGACCTACGGTCCCGGTCAAACGCCCGGCGACGTGCTGGCCCTCGAAGGACTCGCCCAGGAGGCCCTCGGTCGCTCGGCCGATGCCCTGGAGAGCTATCGTCTGGCGATGAGTCGCGGCAACGCTCCGCAGGATCTTCCCGCCCGCATCGCGGCTCTCGAGCAGCAAGAGCGGGATACGATCCTCGCCGGCCGCGAGACCCGCCGCGAGTAGCCGGCAGTGGTCTGTCGCGCCGAGCGGGTCAGGCGGGCTGTCGCGCCGAGCGGGCCATCCTGGCCCGGCGGCTTACGATACGGCCGGCATCGTGCCGGCTGAGCCGGTGCGGGCCGCTGGTCTTTCGCGCCGAGCGGGCCATCCTGGCCCGGCGGCTTACGATACGGTCGGCCTCATGCCGGCTGAGCCGGTGCGAGACGCTGGTCTTTCGCGCCGAGCGGGCCATCCTGGCCCGGCGGCTTACCAAGCGGCCGGCTTCCTGCCGGCGGAGCCGGTGCGAGACGCACCGGCCTACTGGCCCGGCGGCTTACACGACTTCAGAGTGTGCCGGTCGTGCGGCCGGTGATCAGGTCGAAGGCACCGATCGCCGGCACGAGCATCGCTGCGGTGGCGAAGCCGTAGGCCACCAGCGTGACGAGCAAGACCTGCAGCGAACTGCCCTGCAGGAAGCCGGTGATCGCCACGAAGGTCAACGCCGGCAGCATCGCCGAGGCCCAGCCGATCGCCGGCGAGGGGTTGCGGGCTGAAAGGGCGGCATAGAGCCCCACGCCACCACCCACCACCATCGCCAGGAACGGCGCCAACTGCAGTTCGAAGTTCGACCCGAAGGAGACCATGATCCGCATCACCGTCGCCACGCCCACGAAGAGAAACGCCACCGTGCCCAGAGCCACGACGATGGCCCGACGGCTCGAGACGTGGGAGAGCCCCGCATGCAGGCCGAGGACGCCGGAGAAGAAGAGCAGGGCTGCCGTGCCGATCGCGAGGTAGATGCCGTGTTCGGGCGTCGCCAGCCCTGCGATGACCAGCCCTCCGCAGGCGGCCAGTGGCAGCAACGCCATCTCGCGGGCCACGAAAAACACGCCGCCGAGTTTGCCCCACACAAACTCCGCCGGCTCGATGTCGCTCACCAGCAGCAGGTCGAGCGAGCCGCGATCCCGCTCGGTGGTCACGCTCGTGACGGCGAGGGCCGTGACTGCCACAAGGCTCGCGACGATCATCGGCATCACCGCCAAGGCCACGGCAAGCCGGTCGGGCCTGCCGGCGGCGGCCTCCCGGGCCACGCCCCACATCGCGGCGGCGAAGAGCCCCAGCCAGGCCAGTCGCACGAGGAGGATCGTGCGGCCGTGGGCCCGCGTGCAGACCTCCCTCCAGAGCACGGGGTTTCCCCAGACGGTGCGGCTCGGACCCCGGGCCGGCCGCGGCCTTGCCGCGTCGGAAGCGAGGCGGGAGCCTCCGACGAGATTCCAGGCCCGCAGGCGGAGCACCGCCGGCAGGCTCGTGGCCACCGCCACCGCGAGGCAGACTCCCAAAAAGGCCAGCGACCCGCCGCGGGCCCGCGGGTCGAGGGCCGCAAACACGGCCCTTGCCGGCGAGATCGCCTCGGCCGCGGCCGGTGACCAGGCCGCCGCGGCCAGTTCGCCAACCGCGATCCAGGCGGCCAGGGCGAAGAGGGTGATCGCAATCGTCTGGAAGGTGGTGTCTTTCCAGAAGGCGACGGCATTGGCCAGGCTGGCTGCGGCCAGGGCGGCCCCCGCGGTCACGGCAAACAGCCGGGCCAGTTGCCCGGCGGTCACGCCGCCGAAGAGCGCCACCACGGCAAAGATCGGGATTGCCGAGGCGAGCAGCAGCATGACCTGCAGCAGGCTCGAGGCGAGCTTGCCAAGCACGATCTCCGCATCGCCGAGGCTGCTTGCCAGGAGCAGTTCCATTGTGCGGCGGTCCTTCTCACCGGTCACGCTCACCGCGGCCAGGGCCGCCGCGGCGAGGGCCGCCAGGGCGGCCTGCAGTGGAGCGAGGATTCGCAGCAGCGTGGCAGCAAAGCGTCCGGTCTCACCGGCGGTCTCAACGGTGCTGCCGCCGGTGACCACCAGCCAACTCGTGGCGATGATCGTGAAGAGCACTCCGGCATAGACGGCCCGTGCCACGGCCAGGCTCCGCGACCGCGGCGCGATCCGCAGTTCCCGCTCAAAGACCGCGCCGGCTCTCATCGATCGCTCACACTTCGTGCCGTCCGCTGAGTGCTGCCCGCTGCACGGTGCAACGCGACGACAGCAGCCCTCTCATACGACGCTTCGCCGGGTCGCTGGCAGGCCACTCGGCGAACCGCTAGAGTAACCTCCGCTTCAAATTTTCTCCTTGGGAGCTTTGGTGATTCTCATGCACACTCGCGTTGTCCCCGGCAGGCGGCTGCCAATACTGTTGCTCGTCGTCGGCCTGGTCACCCTTTGCGGCACGGCGAAAGCCCAAGTGACCGCCAAGACACTCGTCGGCAAGGCCGTTTCAGGCGACGGCGACTACCAACAGATCACCAACGCGATCAACCGCTTCCGCGACCGCGACATCGACGGCTGCCGGGCGGTGCTCGAGCGGGCCCGCGTCAACAACCCCAAGCTGCCGCCGCCCGGGGTGATGATGGCGATGCTCTGGCTCAATGTGAATCAGCTCGGCCCGGCGCGTGGGGAGCTCGAGCAGACGGTCGTGAAGTTTCCCGAAGATCCCGAGCCGTTTTTGATGCTCGGCGATCTCGCCTTCCAGGATCGTCGCGTGACCGATGCCGACACCCTCTTTGCCCGCGCCCGCGAACTGACCGAGTCCTTTGATTCCAACCCCAAGCGGAAGCGCGACTTCCAGATTCGCTGCCACGCGGGGATCGCGGCGGTCGCCGAGGCCCGCAAGCTCTGGGACGTGGCCAAGCAGGAACTTGGTGGCTGGCTCGAACTCGACCCCGACAATGCCAGCGCCCATCAGCGGATGGGGATCGTGCTGTTCAACCTCGAGGAGCCGAAGCAGGCCCTCGAGCAGTTCCGCGAGGCCCGCAAGCTCGACGAGAAGGCGGTGCAGCCCGAACTGGCGATGGCCCGCCTCTACAACGAAAAAGAGGACGCCACGACCGCCCGCAAGCTGATTGAACTGGCGGTTCGCGAGTCCCCCAAGGATCCGGCGGTGCTGCTTGCTTCGGCCCAGTGGTACCTCGGCCAGAACGACCTCGTGGCCGCGAAGAAGAATGCCGAGGCGGCCCTCGCGATCGATGAGAAGTCGCTTGAAGCCAAGCTTGCTCGGGGGGCGATCGCCCGCGTGGAACGCGATTATCCGACCGCCGAGACGTTCTTTGCCTCGGCCCACGCCCAGTCGCCGCTCAACTTTCCCGCGAGCAACTCGCTGGCGTTGGTGCTCGTCGAGAGCGACGACAAGGAGTCGCGGCAGCGGGCCCTGGAAATGGCCGAAGGCAACGTGGCGTTGCACCGCGAGAATTCGCCGCAGCAGGTCAATGCCCTGACCACTCTCGCGTGGGTGTTTTACAAGCTCGGCCGTCGCGAGGATGCCGAGCGGATTCTCAGCCAGATCACGCAGAACAACCGGCTCACCAGTGACGGCGCCTACTACGTGTCCCGGCTGCTCTACGACCGCGGCGAAAAGGACCGCGCCGAGAAGATTCTCGAGCAGGTGCTTGCTGACGAACCGATGTTTGCCACGCGTCCCGACGCCGAGGATCTCCTCAAGAAGATCCAGCAGGAAGAGGGCTGACCGGCCGGCTCGCCCGAGTCGTGTAGCCCGGTGCGGCTCGCACCGGTGTAGGCCGGTGCGGCTCGCACCGGCAGCGTAGGCCGGTGCGGCTCGCACCGGCAGCGTAGCCCGGTGCGGCTCGCGTAGCCCGGTGCGGCTCGCGTAGCCCGGTGCGGCTCGCACCGGTGTAGGCCGGTGCGGCTCGCACCGGCAGCGTAGGCCGGTGCGGCTC
>CAZRKH010000016.1:0-20620 GCA_964600785.1 uncultured Chitinophagaceae bacterium | reverse complement strand
CCAGTTTCCCACCAACATCTACCTCACGACGCAGGTGATGTACACGATCCTCAAGTACGGCGGCCTGGCTCCCGGCGGCATCAACTTCGACGCCAAGGTTCGCCGCGAGAGCTTCGAGCCGGTGGACCTCTTCCATGCCCATATCGGCGGCATGGATGCCTTCGCCCGCGGCCTGAAGATCGCGGCGGCGATGCGGGCCGACGGCGGCATCCAGCAGCTCCTCGAGCAGCGGTATGCTTCGTGGGACGGCGACCTCGGACGGCGGATCGAGGCGGGCAGCGAAACGCTCGGCTCGCTCGAGACACTCATGCTCGACAAGGGGGAGGCGAGCCCATGCACCAGCGGCCGCCAGGAACTCTTCGAAAACCTGGTCAATCGCTACCTCGACGCGGCGGCCACGAGTCACCGCTGAGGAGCCGGGCCGCGATCGCGATCGTCTTCCCGGCCGCGATCGCGGTCTTGGCGACGACGCTGCCGGCATGCCGCTGGGCAGCCGCTCAAACTCCCCCGCCTTCGCTCGCGGGAACCGCCTGGCAGCTCGAGGAAGCGGTGCTCGTCGACGGCCGCCGGCTCGAGGGGCTGATCCTTTCCGACGAGGCGAGCCTCATCGACGGCGGGCCGCTGGCGTTCATCGAAATCGTGCAGCCCCCCGGGCGGCCGACCTATCTCATCGGCTGGCCGGAGATTCCCGGCGACCGCCTCGCCTCCTGGCAACGGCTGCCGGAGGGCCCGCATGCGGAGCTGGCTTCGCGGGTGCAGCGGATCCGCACGCGACGGGACACCCTCGCCCGGGCCGAACTGGCGGTGCGGCTGTCCCGCAGCGGCGAGGACGGACCCTGGGAATACCGTGGTCCCTGGTTCGAACTGACAAGCACGGCCGATCCGTCGCTCACACGCAAGGCCATCGTGCGGCTGGAACGATTGCTGGCCACCTTCGAACGGCTGCTGCCGGCGGACCCCCACGACGCGGCCGACGGGGCGGGGGACCTGCGGGTCGAACTGTGCGGCACGCCGGCCGACGAGCGGCGACGGACCACGGCCTTGGGCATCGAGCCGGACCACCCGGCCTTTTACGTGCCCGATCAGCGGCTGCTCTTCGCCGGCTGCGAGGTGCCCACGGTGATGCGGCACTTTCGCACGGCCGAGGAGGCCCTCGACCTCGCCGAGGCCGCCTATGTGGCGAGGCATGAGTCGATCGACACCCGGCTCGAGGGGATGGCTGGGCAGCTTGCCGAGCAGGGCGTGCCGTCAGCCAAGCGGGCCGAGGCGGTCCGTCGGGCCCGGCTGCGGGATGATCTCGAACACCAGCGGGCGATGCAGCGGATCAAGGCGGCCCGCCGCCGCAATCGCCGGCTGCTTGAGGACGCCGAGCAGCGGTTTCACCGCTGGCTGGCCCACGAGGCCTGGCATGCCCATGCCGAGCGTCTCGCCGAGGGGGACGGCCTGCCCCTGTGGCTCGACGAAGGGCTCGCCCAGGTCATGGAACATGCCCAGATGGAGGCCGGCAGCCTGCGGCTCGACGCCGCCGATCCGCAGCGGCTGGCATCGCTGCAGGCCGATCTCTCCGCCGACCCGCTGGCGATCGCGGCGGTGATCACCGCCGACAGTGGAGACTTTCTCGTCGGCCACGGCGAGGGCGGCGAGGGAGGCAGCGGCCCAGCCGGCCACGAGGCAAGCCGCAGAAAATATCTCTACGCCTGGGGTCTGGCCCTCGACCTGGCCCTGATTTCGCCGGTGCTCAGCCGCGAGCGGCTGCTGGCGGCCCGGGCCGATGCTGACGACCCGCTGAAAGCCTTCGAGCGGCTCGTGGGTGAGTCAATCGAAGCGTTCGAGCCCCGCTGGCGGCGGAGAATCCTCGGCCTCAGCCGCCGCGGTGACGTTGCAATACCTCCTCGAGAGCCTGCCGAACCACCCGCAGCCGCTGCGGAGAGGTGAGCTTCGAGCCGTCCGCCTCGGTGACGTGGAAGGCGTCGACGACCTGATCGAGGTAGGTGCCGATCTTCGCGGCCCACACCGAAAGGCCGAGTTCGAGGAAAGCCGTGGCAACCGCCGAGAGCAGGCCTGGCGAGTCGTGGGCGAAGACCTCGATGATCGTGGTCGTCTCGGAAGACTCGTTGTCGATTCGCACCCGCGGGGGCAGCCGGTCGGCGAGGGCCCGCGACGGCGCGTCGGCATCGATCAAGGCCGGAATCGGCGGCAGGCTGCCGGCCGTAATCACCCGCCGCAGGCACTCCTCGATCTCGGCGGTACGAAACGGCGGCGGCTCGCCGGATTGATCGGGATCCTGGGCGATGAAGTGATCGAGCACGAGGCCGCCGGGTAGGGTGTGGATATCGGCGGAGAGCACCGAGAGCCGCAGGCTCGCCAGGCCGGCTGTGATGCGGTGAAAAAGTCCGGGGGCGACATCGTCCCGGGCCCCGATCGTGATCCCGATCGTGGCGGTGTCGGGATGCCACCGGGTGGCGACAAAGAGCCCTTCGGGCGGGAGCGTTGCCAGCCGGTCGAGTTCCTCGAGCATGTGCTGCGGCTCGGTGGCGTGCAGATAGGAGTGCGGCAGGTGACGGAAGAGCCGCAGCATGCCGTCGGAGGCTCCGCCCCGCACGAGCAGGTCCTCCAGTTCGGCGCGGTGCCGCTCCGCCGGCAGCGACGGGCTCTCCCCGTCGAGACAGCCGAGAGTGCGGAAGTAGAGGTCGGCCAACAGGTCGCTCTTCCAGCCGGTCCAGGTGCCCGGCCCCACGGCTGCCACGTCGGCCGCAGTGAGCACCGTCAGCATCCGCAGCACCTCCGGCGAGCCGACCTCCCGGGCGAAGCCGACCACGACGCTCGGGTCGCCCACGTTGCGGCGAAAGGCGACATGCGACATCAGCAGGTGCTTCTCCACCAAAAAGACGACGATCTCGGCCTCCTCCTCGCCCAGCCCCAGCCGCCGGCAGACATCCGCCGCCAGGACGGCGCCCACCTCGCTGTGGTCACCGGCGTGGCCCTTGCCGAGGTCGTGCAGCAGGAGGGCCAGCAGCAGCGGGCGGTGGCGGCGGATCTCGCGGGCCAGGCCGCCGAGCCAGCCGGGGTCGTCGGCCAATTCCACGCCTCGCTCCACCGCCTGGATGCAGTGCTCATCGACAGTGAATTTGTGGTAGTTGTTGAACTGCAGCAGCCCCCGGGCATGGTCGAAGGGCGGCACGAACCGCTCCAGCAGCCGGGCCCGGTGCAGCAGCCGCAGGCTTTCGCCCAGCCGCGTGGGCCGTTCAAAGAGGCCCAAAAACCGCGCGCGGCATGCCGCATCGACTTCGGGCCGCTGCCCGGAGCCGTCCTCGTCGTCATGCTCGAAGTGGCTCCGCACCGCCGCCCAGGAGTCGTGGTCGACCGGGCGGTCGTAGTGCATTGAAAGTTCGAGCAGCCGCAGGGCCAACGGCAGGCTCTCGGCCACGCGACTGCGGGACCGGGGACGCACCGAAACCGTCCAGGGCCCGATGCGGAAGTGTTCCTCGACCACGTGCCCCAGCAGTGCCACCAGCCCGCGGCGGCTCGAGCTGGGCCCGGCCCGGCGGGCGATGCCCTCCGCGATTCGCATCACGCTCCGCGTGACCCCGCAATACTCCCGCATGAACCGCTCGACACCCAGCAGGCCGCCGCGGGAGCCGATCCCGAAACTGCCGGCGATGCGGGCCTGCTCGTCGCGGGTGAGTTCGTCGTTGGCCTTGCCCGCGGCGAGGTGCAAATCGACCCGCACGCCGAGCAAAAAGTCGGCCGCATCCCGCAGCACGCCGACATCCGCTCCCGGCATCGCATCGAGCAGGACGAGGTTGCGGAGCGAACTGGCACCCCAGCCGAGCAGCCCGATCCAACGAACCAGCTGGATATCCCGCAGCCCGCCGGGGGAGCGTTTGACGTTGGGCTCGAGCAGGGCCACCGACCCGCCGTAACGATGCCGCTCTTCGCCGCGGGCCTCGAGCAGGGCCGCAAGCAACTGCCCGCGGCGGCGGGCCATGAGGCGGCCGAGCCGGGCCTCGAGCTGCTCGAGCAACGTCGGCGGCCCGGCGAGCAGTCGCGAATCGACCATCGAACTGAAAACCGTCGCATCCTCCGCGGCCAGCCGCGTCGCGGCGGCGACCGTCCGCACGCTCTGCCCGACGTCGAGCCCGGCGTCGAAGAGATCCTGCAGCAGCCGACGGGCCAGCGGCGGCACCACGCCGAGGGTGTCACGTTCGTGCAGGAGCATCAGATCGACGTCGGAGTAGGGTGCCATCTCGCGACGACCGAAGCCGCCATGGGCGACGAGAGACACCCTGCGTTCGACAAACCGCCGAGCGGCCGGCTCGAGGCCCTCGAGAATCGTGTGGTAGACATCGAGCACCACAGCCTCGAAGAGGTCGGAGCCGAGGTTGCAGACCTGCGTGCCCGGTGTGCCGCGGTGGTGCCTGGCGGCCATCTTTTGCCGCGCCTCGGCCACGCCGGCGGCGGCCCGCTCGACCACCGGGCGGAAGGCTGGCCCGCCCCGGCTGGCGATCGTTCCGCGGCCCGGTGATTCGCCGTCAGTCTTCACGGATCCGGATGCCAGGGATCGTCGGCCACGCCGGCAGCGGCATTCGCCTGACGGGCAAGCACGAAGAGCAGGTCGCCGAGTCGATTCAGATATTCGATCGCGCAGGCTGGAATCTCGGCTCCCGCCTCGGCCGCCAGCGAGACCACCCGCCGCTCCGCCCGCCGGCAGACGGTTCGGGTGACATGCATCGCGGCGGCCACGGGGGTGCCCGTTGGCAGAATGAAGCAGTCGAGCGGATCGAGCGTGGCTTCAATCCGGTCGATCGCCTCCTCGAGAGCCTCGACATGGCTGGTGTGGATGCGTTCCTCCGCCGCCGTCGGGGTGGCCAGCTGGGCGCCGAGGTCAAACAGCTCCCCCTGCACCCGTCGCAGCAGCACATCGGCCTCGGGAGCGACCCCCAGGCTGCGGATCATGCCCAGCTCGCTGTTGAGCTCATCGACGGTGCCAAAGGCCTCGATCCGGGCGTGGTCTTTGCGAACCCGGGGACCGCCGAAGAGCCCTGTCTCGCCGGCGTCACCCGTTTTGGTGTAGATCTTCATGTGCATCCGCTCCCTGGAAAGAATCGCCGCTCGTTCGGCGAGCCCTATACTGGGCGGCGTGAGCAATTTCCGCAACTCGGTGACCCTCATGACCTCAACCATCCCAGCAGCGGTCGCGGTCTCGGCGGCCGTGGTGGCCGCCTTCGTGCAGCAATTTTTCGCGGCCGCGGCAGAAGAGACCACAGGGCCCCCGAGGTCACAGCTGGAGTCGCGGTTCTTCGCAAGCCCCGTGCAGGTCACCACCGGGCTTGCCAAGGCGGGCGAGGGCTATTTCTCCTCCGACTCGCGGCGAATCTGCTACCAGGGGATTTCCCGCGACTATCCGTTTTACCAGATCTACATCCAGCCCCTCGATCCGGCCGCTCCGCGACCGACCCCGCCAAGCCGCGTGAGCACCGGCCGGGGCCGCACCACCTGCAGCTGGTTCGCCCCCGGCGGTGAGCGGCTCTTGTTTGCCTCGAGTCATCTCGACCCCCGGCTCGAGGCCACCGAAGAGGCCGCCCGCCGCCAGGCTGAGGAGGACCGCCGCAGCGGCCGAAGGCGGCGGTATGCCTGGGATTTCGATCCCTGGATGGAGATTTTCACGACGCGGCTCGACGGCAGCGACCCGGTGCGGCTCACCGACAGCCCCGGGTACGACGCGGAGTGTTCCTACTCGCCCGACGGCAAGAAAATTCTGTTCGTCAGTGACCGCGACGGCGACCCCGACATCTACCTGATGAATGCCGACGGCAGCGGCCTGGAGCAGCTCACCGACGAGCCTGGCTACGACGGCGGGCCCTTCTTCTCGCCCGACGGAGACTGGATCGCCTACCGCACCGACCGGCTGAAAAAAGACCACCTGCACATCCACGTGATGCGGGCCGACGGCTCCGACGACATGGCGATCACCGCCGGCGAGAGCGTGGAATGGGCCCCCTACTGGCATCCCGAACGTCCCTGGCTGATCTGGACCGGGGCGGATCATTCCGACCCCACGCGGCGTCCCAACTACGACCTCTGGATCGCGCGGTACACCCGCGAGGGCGACGGCCCGCTTCGCTTCGGACCGCCGCTGCGACTGACCGACCATCCCTCGGCCGACGTGCTGCCGGTCTTCTCGCCCGACGGCAGCCGCTTGATGTGGACCACCGGCCGCAGCGCTGATGCCACCAGCCAGCTCTGGATCGCCCAACTCGACCTGCCGGCGATCGAGCAGGCGCTCGATCAACTCGATGACGCGACAGCCCGCCCATGACGTCCCCTCCGCAGCCGGCTGGAGTGGCCGGTCCCATCGCGATGGTCGGCGGAGGGCAGATGGCTCTGGCGATGGCCTCTGGATTCTGCCGCGTGGGCGTGACTATTCCGGCCTCGATCCGGTTTCACGATCCCTCGCCGCCCGCCGTGGAGCGGCTGCTCGCCGCGGTGCCGGGCGCGACTGCCGCGGCGAGCAATGCCGAGGCGGTTGCCTCGGCGCCGCTGGTTTTTCTCGCCATCAAGCCGCAGCATGCCGAGGAGGTCTGCCGGGAGATCGCTCCCGCCCTCGCTCCGCAGGCGGTTGTGGTCTCGATCCTCGCAGGCGTTCGCATCGAACGTCTGCGGGCTTGGCTGGGCACACCGCGGATCGTACGGGTGATGCCCAACACCCCCTGCCTGGTCGGCCGCGGTGTGATGCTTCTCTGCGGCGACCCCGCGGTGCCGCCGGAGCGGATGGCGGAGGTGGAGTCGCTGCTGGAAACGGTGGGGCGGGTGCACCGGCTGCCTGAGTCGCTGTTCGACGCGGGCACCGGGCTGTCCGGTTCGGGTCCCGGGTTCCTCGCGGTGGTGGTCGAGGCCCTCGCCGACGGCGGGGTACGGGCGGGCCTCCCGCGGGCCCTGGCGATGCAGCTGGCAATCGAAGTACTCGCGGGCACCGGAGCACTCCTCGAGGCCACCGGCGAACATCCGGCAACCCTCAAGGATCGCGTGGCAAGCCCGGGCGGCACGACGATCGCGGGGCTGGCCGTGATCGAAGCCCACAAGGTCCGCTCCGCCTTGATCGAGGCGGTGGCGGCGGCGGCGGCGCGGGCCGGCGAACTCGGCGATTGAGCGGCAGCCGCCTTGGGGCGTCGTCCCGGCAAAGGCGTCAGCGGCTTCGACGGGTGGTTCGCTTGGCGAGCGTCTTTCGCGTCCCTTTCTTCGCGGCCTTCTTGGCCGGCCTGCGGCTCGCTTTTTTGGCGGCTTTTTTGCTCGCCCGCTTGGCGGTTTTCCCGGCGGCCTTCTTCGAGGCCCGGCGGCCGGTCGTTCCGCCTCCGAAGATCTGCTCCCAGCCATCGGCGTATTTCGTGGTCGAACCAACTCGCACTACAGACATGATTTTCCGCTCCAAAACCCGAGGGGGGGTGACACGCGGCGAGTCGTCAGCCGCTCGCGAAGGTGGTGGTAGCCTGCACCGGGCCAATGCGTCAACTCGTCGCCGCCTCGATCTCCAGCCACACGTTCCCGTAGCACGCCGGCAGTGGCCCTCGACTGCCGGCCCGCTCTTGCACGGTCGCGTCGGCTGCCCTGTCGGCCTGCAGACGCAGCAGGTTTCTGCTCGAAAGAAGCTCGCGAATCTCCCATCGCCAGGGAGGGCCGTCGCCGGCCGGCCGGCCGAGCGGGCGACCATTGAACTCGAGCCGCGGGCAGGCCGCCGCGTCGTTTGCCAGCCAGACCCGCTCGCCGGCCGCCAGACCCGAAGGCCGGGCGAACCGCCGCTCCAGCCAGCCATCGCCAACAGGCGGCTCCCAGGCAGCGTTCAGGCGAATCGTGTGAGGATCGTGCATCGAAACAAAGCCGTCCGGCGGTCAGTCCATCACCACCACGCCCCGGCCGAGCGTGGTGCCCGCCCGCATCGCCGCCGTCCAGTTGCCAAGTTCGTCCAGCGAGAGCCGCGTGACCGGGAAGCCTTCGCGGATCGTCGGCCAGAGTTCGGCCAGCCGGGCCCAGAGCCCGAGCCGCGCCTCGCGGGTGGGCGTGGCGGAGGCGTCGATTCCCGCGAGCGTGACGCCCCGCAGGATGAAGGGGTAGACCGTGGTCGGCAGTTCCGCCCCCCCGGCCATGCCGATCGCGGCGACCACCCCTCCGGGCCGCACCGATCGCAGCACATCGGCGAGCAACTCCCCGCCGACCGTATCGACCACTCCCCACCAGCGACCCCGGGCGAGCGGCTTCGGCGAGGGATCACGAACCTCCTCGGGCGAGAGGATCGTGGGAATCCCAAGCGCCCCCAGCGGCTCCCGGGCGGCTGGCTTCCGCGTGCAGGCGACCACCGGGATGCCGCGGGCCGCGGCGATGCCCGCCGCGAGCATGCCCACCCCGCCGCTGGCCCCGGTGACGAGCAATTCTCCAGAGCCGGTGGCGAGCCGTTCGATCCGCTCGATCGCCATGATCGCCGTCAGGCCGGCCGTGCCCAGGGCCATCGCGTCGACCGCCGTGAGCCCGGCAGGCCGCGGCAGCACCGCCGCCTCGGAAGCACGCAGCTGCCCGGCAAAGGCTCCGTGCCGGGTTTCACCGAGGCCGTGGGAGGTGACGACCACCTCGCTTGCTGCCGGCAGTCCGTCGCAGGGCTCCTCGAGCCGACCGGCCGCATCAATGCCTGGAATCAGCGGCAGTGTGCGAATGATGCCGGGGTGTCCAGCGCAGGCCAGGGCGTCTTTGTAGTTCACGCCGGCCGCCTCGACCCGCACTCTGATTTCGCCGGGAGCGGACGGGGCCGCAGGATCCCAGGGCAGGGGAGCCGCTCCGCTTTTCAGCTCGGCTCCGGCGGGGCGATCGACGAGCCAGCAACGCATGAAGTCTCCGCGGGCGGCTGAAGGGTTTTTTCGGCATGGCGATGCCGCTAGGCCGGCGGACCACCCACCGACTATACTCCTGAATTCGAGGAGCAGGCAGCCCGAGGCCGCCGCAGTTTCGTTCAGTTCCGCAGGAGTTTTCAAGTATGGGCAACGCACGCGAGTTCACCGACGACAACTTTCAGCAGGAGGTGCTCGACGCCGACACGCCGGTGCTCGTCGACTTTTGGGCACCCTGGTGCGGCCCGTGCCGAATGATCGGCCCGGTGATCGAGGAGCTTGCGGCGGAAAACGAGGGCAGCTGCCGGATCGGTAAGGTCAACGTCGACGAAAACAACAAGACGGCGATGGCCTACAACGTGGCGAGCATCCCGACGATCATGATCTTCCGAGGCGGCCAGCTCGTGGAGCAGTTCATGGGCGTGCAGCCGAAAGAGCGGCTGCAGCAGGCACTCGACGAGGCCAAGGCGTAAGCTCAGGCTGAAAATCTGGCAACCGGGCGGCGATCGGCTCATGTGCCCTCCGGCTGCGTCCGGCATCGCATCCACCACGACGGCTGCCTCATCGGCCTACGAGACGCCGGCTGGCTGGGCATCCACAAAGCCCGAAAGGTCGACCCCAAGGCCGGGATCGCGGAGTTTCTGGACTGCCTTGGCCTCGATCTGCCGCACACGCTCGCGGGTCACGCTGAAGATCGAGCCCACCTCCTCGAGCGTGTAGCTGTACCCGTCAGCCAGCCCGAACCGCAGCCTGAGAATCTCCCGCTCGCGGTAGGAAAGCCCCTCGAGGGCGCGGCTGATCGACTGCTTGAGCGCCTGCTGGTGGATGCCGCGGAGCGGATCAATCTCGCGGTGGTCTTCCACGATATCGCCGAAGCCGGGGGAGTCGTCGTCGCTGGTCGGCTGGTCGAGGGACGAGGGCTGCCGCGACATCCGCCAGACCGTGAGGGCCTCTTCGTGGGAGATTCCCGAACGCTCGGCGATCTCCTCGACGGAGGGCTCGCGTCCGTGCTCCTGGGAAAACTCCCTGATCAGGTTCCGCATGCGAGTCATGGTGTCGATCATGTGGACCGGCACGCGAATCGTGCGGCTCTGGTCGGCGATGGCCCGCGTGATCGCCTGGCGGATCCACCAGGTGGCATAGGTCGAAAACTTGAACCCCCGGGCATGCTCAAACTTGTCCACCGCCCGCATCAACCCCGCGTTGCCCTCCTGAATCAGGTCGAGAAAGCTCATCCCGCGATTGCGGTACCGCTTGGCAATCGAGACGACCAGCCGCAGGTTGCCCGCTGCGAGGTCGCGCTTCGCCTTGTCATAGCGGTCCTGCAGGATGCTGAGCCGCTGCAGCCTGCGGGCCAGGGTGGCCCGGCTCTCTCGCATGCCCGCCAGCAGCTGCCTCTGCTCGCGGAGGAGAGGCTCGCGGCGAGGGCCGCGGCCGGCGGGCGGGATGCGGCTGCCGATCTCACGGAGCTGCTCGAGCAGCGGCGCGAGCCGCTGGATTCTCAGCCGCATCTCCTCGACGAGCCGAATCGCCTTGTTTCGCTGTCGAACCAGCCGCCGCCAGGCGGCCCGGCGGTGCGCCATCGGCAGTTTCCGCGACACGGCCCTGCGAAACAGCCGCCGATTCTCCGCCTCGATGCGGTGAAGCGTTTCGAGGTTGGGCCCGAGCCGTTTGAGCAGCTGTTGCTTTTCACGGGTGTCGGTGACGGCCACCTCGATCGTCCGGTCGAGCCGCAGGGTGCCCGCCTGCACCCGCTCGAGCAGCCGGATCGCCCCGAGCCGAATGAAATCGTTGGAGAGCATCGTCTCGCGGAACAGCCGCCTCCATCGCTCGATCTCGCGGGCGTTGGAGACCTCGGTCTCGCGGGTCAGAAGCGGGATCCCGCCCATCTGGGTGAGGTAGACCCGCACCGGGTCGTCGGTGGGCCCGGCCTCCGACGTGCTTGCGGTGCGGGCGGGCGGGGCGGCAGCGACTTCGCGAGTTGGGCTGGACATGGAGAGCGGCCTTTCGGGTGCGTGCAGGGGCTTCGAAAGCCGCGGTGGGCCGTGGGGACCCTTGCAGCCTTGCTTTCCCACCGCAGTTGCATGCGTCGTGCCGAAACCGCCGCCGGTCGGCCCGACGACGTGCCGCCAACGGCCGAGCCGGACGAGTCGTGTCTCGCCAAGACCGGGTTTTGCGGCGTCCGCTGCTCGCGACGCCTCGTCGCATCCCGTCGACCCACCGCCGGGGGCGTGGCTGCCGGAGCGTTCCCCTGCGGCATCAGCGGCAGCGCGACTGTCGCCCGGCCGCGACGTAAAAACCGTTGCAGCCGGCAAAACCGCCGAAACCGGGCTCCCCGGCCACCTGGGGTCGAGGGCTATACTCGATTTGCAATGCTCCCCGACGCGGTCGGGGCCGTTCGATGAGCCACGGGGGCTCTTCGACGCCCACCGCGGGAAGCTGCAGGCCCCCTTTTCAGGTCCACTTGTCAGGTCGTCTTTTCAGGTCAACTCTTCAGGTCAACTTGTGCAGTACGTCATCCTGGCTGTCATTGCCCTGCTGGTGCTCGCCGCCATCACTTTGGTGGCCGTGGGCAATCGCGGCTGGGACTGGGGCACGGTGACCGGCGCGATTCTCGTGGTCCTCGCGTCGGTCGGCTACGTGGTGCTCGTGGCGATGCTCGCCGAACGGGAGAAAGCCTGGCGGGAGAAGGTTCGCGGCTACGAACTGCAAGTGGCCGAGTCCCGCGATGCGATGCGGGATGACGGGCAAGGGGGGCTTGTGCCGCTGGGCCCATGCGGCGTCGAGGCGCTCGAGAATTGCCCGATCCCACAGCTCGATGAGCTACGGGATCGCTGGCGGCGACAGCTTGAACGGGTCGAATCCTGGCGGGGGCTCGCCTGGAAGGATGCCAAGTTCGACCCACCCACCGCCGAGGCGGCCGGCTCGATCCGCCTCCCGGACACCGGCAAGCCCTCGCTCGCCCCAGGGGCGAGAATCTACGTTTTTGACACCAAGCGGACATCCGAAGGGGGCGTCTTTGTGGGGGGTTTCCGGGTGACCGCGATCGACGGGCTGGTGCTCACCGTCGAGCCGCTCGTGCCGCCCGACGACAAAGACTTGGACCGCTGGAAGCTGCCTCGAGAGACGGTGCTGGTCTTGGACAGCATGCCGATCGACCGCTGGATGGCATTCCACCAAACCAACCTCGACGCCGAGGGCGTGGCCTGGCCTTTGGAACGCAAGGCAGCAGTCGCCGAAGGCACGCTCCGCGGGGACGACCTAAAGAATCTCGAACTCCACGAAACCACCACCGAGCAGCTGGCCGAACTCGAGGCGGCCGAGTCCGCCACCGGTGCGATCGAGGCCCTCCGCCGCTCGCCCGAGCCACCGCCGGGAGTCCGCTGGGCCGAGCTGACCTTCCGCGAGGACTTCGACTACGAGTGGCCCGACGGCACGATCACCAGCTTCAAGTCGGGAGAGCAGGTGGAGGCCTTCCCGGCCGGCGAGCTGCCGGAGCTCAGGCAGGGCGGGGCCGAGTTCGAACTGGCTTGGGTGATCCCGCCGGGGGCCTACTGGGCCGAGGTCGAGTTCAACCAGGCCTACACGGCCGGAGCCGAGGGCGGCTCGCCGCGGCAGTTCGAGGCGGGCGACGAGGTGGAGTTCGACCTCGCCGAGGCCGAGCGGCTTGCCGGGGGCGACGCGCCGATCGTGAGGATCACCCGCCGGTTTTTCCGTCGGCCGCTCCGCGACGCCCGGATGGCCCTCGAGGGAGCCGACTCGATCGTGGAAGGCTCCGGAGGGAACGAACCGAGGAAGGTCTTTGAGAATCTCGATGCACTGGGCACCTACCGCCGCCGCAAAATGCTCGAGGCACGGCTTGACGAAGCGGAGGCGATGACCGAGCGTTTGACCACCGCCCTCGGCGAGGAAGAGACGCAGCTGGGCGCGATGCAAGGGGAGCTTCAGTCGCTCACCGCCGATCGCGACGGCTCCGGCGGAGGCGGCTGGAAGAATGACCTCGCCACCGCCGAGAAGGTGGAGGCCGAGATCCGTCGCCGTGAGGCGGAGGTTGACGAGCGGCTGCGAGCAACCGAGGCCCGCATCGTGGCGCTCGGCCGGGAGTTGCGGACGATGACCGGCACTCTGGCCACTGAGATCGACCGCCGCACGCCGCCGCCGGACCGCAAGCCGGTGGCCACCAGACCCTGAGCGGCCAAAACAAGGGCTCGCAGGCGGCAGATGCGGTGCTGGCCTCTGCTTTCGCCCGGTCCTCGGTTAGACTCTCAGCTCTGCCGCCCCCTTAGCCCCAGAGGCCCATCGAGCCCCATGAGCACTCCTGTCGCCGCGAGGCCGAGCACCCGCGCCCACCTGCGGAAGGCCGTCCACCACCACCGACTGGCCAGCCGCCGCGGAATGCTCGAGCGGATGTTCACCCTCTGGTTCAAGGGCTTTGTCTACAACCAGATCTGGGAGGATCCCCGGGTCGATGCCGAGGCCCTCGGCCTGGGACCGCACTCGCGGCTGCTGACGATCTCCAGCGGTGGCTGCAACGTGCTCAACTATCTCGTCCACCGTCCTGAAAAAATTACGGCGGTCGATCTCAACGCCAACCACATGGCCCTGACGCGGCTGAAGCTTACGGCCGTGAAGCATCTGCCCGACTACGAAGCCTTCTACAACTTTTTCGGCTTCGGCCAGCACCGCGACAACCTCGCCAACTATCGCCGCTACATTCGCGACCAGCTCGACCCGCAGACACGGCGGTTCTGGGAAACGAGCGACTGGCCGGGGAAGGCGATCGGCCCCAAGCGAATCAGCTATTTCAAGCGGGGGCTCTACAACCAGGCCAAGCTCGGTCAGTTCTTCCGCGTCGTGCACGGCATCGCCCGGGCGGCCAGGCGGGACCCGGCGAGGCTGCTCTCGGCCCGCAGCCGGGCCGACCAGGAGCGGATTTTTGACGAGGAGTTTGCGGCGTTGTTCGAGAACCGTCTCGTCCGCTGGATGGGTCGGCAGCCGGTGGCGGTTTACAGCCTCGGCATTCCGCCCAGCCAGCATGCCGTGATGCTCGAGGAGTCGGGAGGCAACGGCCGCAAGCTCTTCGAGATGTACAAGGCGCGGGTGCGGAGGCTGGCCTGCGGCTTCCCGCTGGAAGACAACTACTTCACCTGGCAGGCCTTCGGCCGGCGATACGACCACGAACACCGCCGGGCCATTCCCGATTACCTCCGCGAGGAAAACTACGAGACGATCCGGGAGATGGCCGACCGTGTCGAGACCCACGTGGCGAGCCTTGGTGACTTTCTCCGCACGGCCGAGCCGGGCAGCCTCAACGGCTTCATTCTGCTCGACAGCCAGGACTGGATGCCGCCGGCGGTGATCGAGGATCTCTGGAGCCAGATCGCCCGGGTCGGCTCGAACGACTCGCGGGTCATTTTCCGCACCGCAGGCGAAAAGTCGCCGGTGGAGGAGGCCCTCGCCCCGGAAACCCGCAGCCGCTTCCGCTACGACGAAGAGCGTTCACGATCGCTCTACGAGCAGGATCGCTCGGCGATCTACGGAATGTTCCATCTCTATGAGAAGGTCGCCGGGGGCGATCCCGCGACCAACGGTGCCGGGGCGTGAGCGGGGCCGACCACGACCGTTCCGTCGGAGCTCCCTCGCCGGCCGATCCTCCGGGGCGATCGAGTTCGCCGGCGATCGAGCCGGGCCGCGACGACCCGGCCTCCGCGATGGATCGGATGTACCGCCTCACGCGGCATGTCTACGACCTGACGCGGAAATACTACCTGCTCGGCCGCGACCGCATGCTCGAGCGGGTCGCCACCGACGAGGGCACCGCCACGCTCGAGGTCGGCTGCGGCACCGCCAGGAACCTGATCCAGCTCGCCCGACGGCCCCGGCCCGGCCTGCTCTACGGCCTTGATGCCTCGCATGAGATGCTCGAGACGGCCGCGGCCTCGGTGCAGCGGGCGGGAGTCGGCGAGATCGTGCTGCGGCAGGGTCTGGCCGAGGCCCTCGATGCCCGCAGGATGTTCGGCCGCGGGGAGCCCTTCGACACGATCTTTTTCTCCTATTGCCTGTCGATGGTGCCGGCCTGGCCGGGTGCGATCGAGGCGGGGCTGGCCAACCTGCGGACCGGTGGGGAGATGGTGATCGTCGACTTCTGGGACCAGGCCGATCTTCCCGGCTGGTTTGCCGGGGGTCTCAAGCGATGGCTCTCGCTGTTCCACGTTTACTACCGGCCCGAGGTGCACAAGGCACTCGTGGAACTTGGTGAATCGGGCCGGGCCGAGGTGAGCTTTGAGTCGGTAGCCCGGCGATATGCCTACATCGCCATCGTCCGCAAGCGATGAGGCCGCTCCGGCCGAGATCGACCCTGCCGCCGGCCGCATGCGGCCTCAGGGCAGCAAAAAGACCAGGCCGGTGACCGTCGCCGCCTCGAGGGCCATTCCGCGGATGCTGATCGGCACCGCAGGCACCGTCCAGGGGGCGCAGTTGCCCGGGCGGTAGTAGCCGACCGGATAGACGCATTCCCAGGGCAGTTCCACGCCCATCTTGTAGGGCAGCACCGGCAGCGTGGCGAAGAAGTGGGCCGCCGAGATGAACGGGTCGGCCGCCCATCCGTAGGAGTGGCCATACCGTTCGAAGGCCCACTGCTCGAAATAGAGCGGCTTGTGGCAGTAGCCCGCCGCCTTCCAGGTGAAGGTCGTGGTGGCAAAGTCACGCGGCACGAAGGTCTCCCCCACGAGCCGACACTCGCAGGGGTAGTCGTTGCCCGCAGCACCGCTGACGGTGATGTCGAGGTCGATCTCGCTGATCCTGTCGAGCCGCAGCCGCTCGAGTGCCTCCCGGCAGGCCGCGTCGTCCTCGCTGCAGTTTTCCCGACCCTCCCGGGCCTCGTCGGCCAGGGCTGCCGCTCGCACCGACTCCCGGAGCCCATCCGATTCGCCGAACCCGGCCGACTCACCGAGGTCGATCGCCTTCCAGGGGGCGGCGGTCGCAAGCCCTGGCAGGATAACCACAAGGGCGATCACCGCGAGCCCACTACTCGCCCGAGGCATGCTCGGTGGTGTAATTCGGAGATTCCTGAGTGATGACGATGTCATGCGGATGGCCCTCCCTGACCGATGCGGCCGACACCTGTATGAATCGGGCATCCCGCCTGAGTTCCTCGATGGTTTTTGTTCCGCAGTAGCCCATTCCCGCCCGCAGCCCGCCGACGAGCTGGTAGACGAAGGTGCTCAAGGGCCCTTTGAAGGGCACCCGGCCCTCGACCCCCTCGGGCACGAGCTTCTCCCCACCGCCTCGCGGTGCCTGGCGATAGCGTTCGCTCGAACCTTTGACCATCGCCCCCAAAGACCCCATTCCCCGGTAGGCCTTGAAGGTCCGGCCCTGGTAGAGCACCGTCTCGCCGGGGCTCTCGGCAACCCCCGCGAGCAGCCCGCCGATCATGCAGGCATGCGCGCCCGCCGCGATCGCCTTGGTGATATCGCCGGAGTAGCGAACGCCCCCGTCGGCAATCACCGGCACCTCGCTGCCGGCTGCCTCCTGGGCGGCATCCCAGACCGCCGAGATCTGGGGCACGCCGACCCCTGAAATCACGCGGGTGGTGCAGATCGAGCCGGGACCGATGCCAACCTTGACGCCGTCGACTCCCGCATCGAGCAGGTCGCGGCATCCCTCCCGGGTTGCCACGTTTCCGGCGACGACCTCGATCGCCCATTGCTTCTTGATCTCCCGGACCGTCTCCAGCACGTTTGCGGAGTGCCCGTGGGCGCTGTCGACCACGAGCATGTCCACGCCCTTGGCGATCAGGCTCTCGGCCCGCTCAAAGTCGAAAACCCCGACCGCGGCCCCGGCCCGAAGCCGTCCAAGCGGGTCCTTGCAGGCCCGCGGGAACCGCTTCATCATGTCGATGTCCTTGATCGTGATCAGGCCGGTCAGCACGTTGTTTTCGTCAACGAGCAGAAGTTTCTCGACCTTATTGGCCATCAGGATCTTCTCGGCCTGCTCGAGGGTCACGTTTCCCGTGGCCGTCACGAGCTCCCTGGCAGTCATGATCTCGGAGACCGGCATCTCGCCACTCTCGAGAAACCGCAGGTCGCGGCGGGTGATGATGCCGGCGAGCTGCTTGCCCTCGGCGGTGATCGGCACCCCGGAGATGTTGTACTGATCCATCACCTCGCGGGCTCGGGCCACAGTGGCTGAGGGAGGAAGGGTGACCGGATCGACGATGATCCCGTTGGCACTCCGCTTGACCTTGTCGACCTCATCGGCCTGGCGATCGATGGGGAGATTTTTGTGGATCACCCCCATCCCTCCCTCCTGGCCGAGCGCGATCGCCATGGCACTTTCGGTGACGGTGTCCATTGGCGAACTGACGATCGGGATGTTCAGGCGAATCTCGCGGGTCAGCCGCGTGGAGACGTCAGCCCCGGCCGGCACGACCTCCGAAAACCGCGGCACGAGCAGAACGTCATCGAAGGTGATTCCGGTAGCGACGATTTTTCCATCCATGGCCGGCTCCGCTGTTGAGGGCTCGCTCGCGAAAGGGCGGATTATGCGGCTCCAGGCGGGTGGGCCGCAATCCTCGCCCCCGCACGGCGGCGAAGCGTGTTCTAGGGTTGAGGAAAGCCGCACGGCGGCTCGCTCGTCTCCTCAGCACCACAACGGTTTTTATGCCCTCCTTTCAGCCCTTCACCGACCCCCTCGCCCGCGGCGAGGCCGAGGCTGCCGAGCCTCTCGCCCGCCCCGACCGCAGCACCTTCGAAGCCCACCTCGCCCGTCGCCGCTACGGACGCTTCACGCTCACCGAGGCAATTCGCCCCGGCTGGCGGCTCGACGTCGTGCCCCAGGAGGGCTACCGGTTCGACATCTATTCCGACCCCCGCTCTTCGGCGCGGCTGCCGGCGATCATCGCCTCGGTTTCGAGCGAACGGCTCTTCGAGACGTTCGTGGCCCTGCTCGAGCCGCTCGGTGAGACCTGCGACGTGATCCTCGAGACGAGTCACGAGCACCGCGGCGACCATCGGGGCGAGCACGTCCGGGAGCGGATCGAGCGGACGATCCTCGAGAGCGTGCTCTGGGACTTCGAGGACCTGCTGACCAACGACGGCTGTACGGGAATCGCCGTGATGCACCCCCAGCAGCCCCTCGAGGTGCAGCTTGACGAGCACAAGCTCCTGATCGTCTACGCCGCGAGCCGTGAGCCCTTCGCCGACATCCTGCGTCGCCAGGGGCTGCCGAGGAACGACTCGATGCGGGTCATCTCCCAGGGGGAGCACCTGCACACCTCGAACACCCGCTTCGCCCGCCAGTACACGAGCATCTGCCACCGGCTCACGGCGGAGTGAGCGGCACTGCGGCCGGCGGAGGCAGCGACTCAACCGGCACCGGCGGGCCCGGCGCGATAATCGCCCCGGGCGGAAGCTCCTCGGGAGGAATCGGTCGGCCGATGCCCGGCACCGGCTGCCCGGCAGCTTCCGGAGGCTGGTAGTAGGGACGCCCCTGCGGCACCGCCGCAACGCCCAAGCGGGCGAGCAGCGTGTCGAGCATGCGACGCTCGAGCAGCGGGTCGCGACCCAACGGAATCCAGCCGGCGTTGCGGGTCGGGCTGGCGACCGGCCGTGGCTGATCACCAACCTGCTGGCCGAGCGTGGGCAGCGGCGTGCCGTAGCGATAGAGCGAGTCGTCGTTGCGGAAGGTGGCACCACCGGTGGTGGCCTTCATCGGCCGCGGCAGGTTTTCAAGTTCCTTGTCGACCACCGCCTCGATCCTCCAGCCCGCCGGATCGGGCTGCATCCGGATCGTGCCCCGCCGGCGGATCGACTGCAGGGTGCACTCGAGCCGCTCGCGGAAGCCGACCGAATCGCCCCGCCACGGCTCGAGCAGCGTGGCACCGGTCTGAGGGAAGGTGTCGATCCGCCCCTCGGTCGGCACGCCCGCGGCAAACACGACCCGGCGTTCGGAGTCGATCGTGAAGTAGTCGTCAACGACGTCCACCAGCCGCGACCAGACCACCTCGGCGTCGATCGGCGGGATCACCACGGCATTCGAGGGCGGCGGTGGCACGACGGGCACCACCGGGCCCGCCGCATCGACCACCGTTCCCGGGGGCAGAGGCCGGAAGGGGTCGAGCTGTGCCGCCTGCCCTTGCGCGACGGCCGGTAGCGGCATGACGGCCAGCACGATCGCGGGGATCAGCAGCGGGAGGCGGCGGTTGCTGCAAATCTGGCGACGAATCATGGGGGGTCACCGGGCGGAGCGGAGTGGCGGAAGGGTGGCAGATCGTCGCAGCGGGCTCAATCCCGAAAAGCCACCGAGATTTCGGCACGATTCTCGCGATTCACCCGCAGCTCCCAGCCTTCGCACGGGGCAGCCCTGGCCGCGGCCAACACTCCGTTGCAATCAGCAGCACGAGCCAGTTGCAACGCGACCGGGTTCCACCGGTGCGAGCCGCACAGGGGAACTGCCGGTGCGAGCCGCACCGGCCTACATGGGGAACTGCCGGTGCGAGCCGCACCGGCCTACTGGGGCCGCACCGGGCTCCTGGGTTCTGCGAGGGGGGAGCCCGGGCTGGTGAGCCGGCGTGGCTGGCGAGCGGAGGGCCAGGAGGCCCGAGAGCGAGAAAGCTCGAGTGAGCCGAGGCAGGATGCCGAGGCGAACGTCCGGCGAGACGGCTCGGGCTCCCCCCCAGCTTCGCGCGACGTGAGCCGCGGTCGGCTGACGGGGATGGAAGAAAACGGTGCGAGCCGCACCGGGCTCAGGCTACGGCCGCGGCTCGTCGGTCACGCAGCCGGCCGACGCCGGGGCGACACAGCGGATGTATTTCGCAAGCATGCCGCGAACCGCCTTCGGCTCCGGCGACCGCCAGGCGGCACGCCGACGGGCCAGTTCCGCCTCGTCAACCTCGATGTCGATTCGGGCGGCATCGGCGTCGATCACCACCACGTCGCCGTCGGCCACCAGGGCGATCGGCCCGCCCTCGTAGGCCTCGGGACAGACATGCCCCACGATGAACCCGTGTGAGCCTCCGGAGAACCGGCCGTCAGTGACAAGGGCCACGTCCGCTCCCAGCCCCGCACCGACCAGAGCCGAGGTCGGGGTGAGCATCTCCGGCATGCCGGGACCGCCCTTGGGGCCCTCGTAGCGGATCACCACCACGTCGCCGCGGTGGATGCCGCCCTGCTCGAGCGCCGTGAGCATCGCCTCCTCGCTGTCAAACACCCGGGCCGGCCCGCGAAACCGTGATCCCTCCTTGCCGGTGATCTTGGCAACCGCGGTGTCGGGGGCGAGGCTGCCCTGCAGGATCGTGATATGACCGGTCGGCTTGATGGGGTCGGAGATCGGCCGCACGATCTTCTGGCCCGCAGCGAGGCCAGGGCTGGTGGCAAGGTTCTCCGCGAGGGTCCGTCCGGTGACCGTCATGCAGTCCCCGGTGAGCAGCCCGGCGGTGAGCAGTTCCTTCATCAGACCGCTGGTTCCGCCGATCGAGTGCAGGTCTTCCTGCACGAAGCGACCGCTCGGCTTGAGGTCGGCAAGGTAGGGTACCCGGCGGGAGACGGCCTGGAAGTCGGCCGGGCCCAGCGGCACCCCGACACTGCGAGCCATGGCAATCAGGTGCAGCACGGCGTTGGTCGAACCGCCCAAGGCCATGATCACGACCATGGCGTTCTCGAACGCCTCGCGAGTCATGATGTCGCGCGGTTTGAGATCGCGTTCGAGCAGGTTCCGCACGGCCTCGCCTGCCCGCAGACATTCGTCCA
>CAZRKH010000015.1:0-9665 GCA_964600785.1 uncultured Chitinophagaceae bacterium | reverse complement strand
CTCGATCTCCACCTCACTGCCCAACGGCACCTCGGGGATTGGCGTGTCGGCCGACATCACTCCGAGCAGCCGGGCCCGGGCGATGTTGACGTACATCCCCGCCGACGCATCCTGAATGAAGAGCGAATGGCGGCGGGCGCGGGTCACGGTGGCCCGCACCAGCACCGGCGGGTTGGCGGCAAGCTTTTCCCGCGAGAGGGTACGGATCTCGGCCAGCGGCATCGGCTCGGCCGAGAGCGGCGGGGCCGCGCCGAGAAGCAGGCCCGTGAGCAGCACCGACCAGGCAGCTCGTGGCGACGCAAAGGCCATGATTGTGATCGTATCCTGAAACCTCGCCCGACCCGCGAACCGGCAGCATCCGGCGGCGGAAACCCCTATGCTACCCTTGGGGATCCGTCAGGGAGCGGCCGGTGAGGCCGGAGTCCTGCCGCGGCTGTACGCACGGAGACGCACGCAAAGGCGGTTCGCCATGAGCACCCCGCCATCCGCCACGGGCTGCCTCACCGAGGATGACGTCGTCGCCCTCTGGAGGGACACCGTCGCCGGTCCCGAACGCGACCGCCTGCTCGGTCACGCGCGAGAGTGCGCCGCCTGCACGGCCCGCCTGGAGACGGCGGGCTCCCAGTGGAGCCTCGACCATCTCGGGCCGGGGCTTGGCCGGCCGCACGGAGATGACACCCGCGCCATCCGCGACCGGCTCGCCCAGACCCCGCCGGGCCGCGGATCGTATGCCGGTGACGCGACCGAGACGGCGGCCATTCCCCGGACAGTACCGCCGGTCCCGGGGATTGTGGAACTCGAGGCTGTCGGCCGCGACGGGATGGGAGTGGTCTATCGCGGCCGAGATGCCGTGCTCGGTCGGCTCGTGGCCGTCAAGATGTTGCTGGCCTGGGCGCCGCTCTCCGACGCGGCTCGCAAGCGGGCCGAACGGGAGGCGTTGGTGCTGGCCCGGCTCCGCCATCCAAACGTGGTCGCGATCCATGCAGCGGGTGAGATCGACGGCGTGCCGTATCTCGTCATGGAGTGGATCGCCGGGGGAACGCTCCAGCAGCGTCTCGCGGCCGGCCGGCTGCCGCCTCGCGAGGCTGCCGAGCTCGCGTGTGCCGTGGCGAGGGCTCTCGAGCAGGTGCATGCGATCGGCATCGTCCACCGCGACATCAAGCCCGCCAACATTCTCCTGGCCGAGGCTGCCGATCCCCGTCGTACCGTCGTCCCGAAGGTCGCCGACTTCGGACTTGCTCGGCCGGAGGCGACCACCGAACTCCTGACCCGGGCCGAGGATGTGCTCGGCACGCCGGGCTACATGGCCCCGGAACAGACCGGGCTCGATCCCGCCGTCGGCGAGGTCGGCCCCACGACCGACATCCATGCGGTCGGTGGCCTGCTGTTCGCGATGCTCACCGGCGAGCCGCCGTTCAAGGCCCCCACGCCGCTCGAGTCGATGCAGCGTTCGGTTCGAGGCGACCTGGGCAATCCCGCGGCTCTCGCCTTGGCCCCCGCCGATCTCGGCACGATCGTGGCCAAGTGCCTGCAGCCGGTTCCCGCCCACCGCTATCGCTCGGCCGGCGAACTCGCCGACGATCTCGAGCGGTTTCTCGACGGCCGGCCCGTGGTGGCCCGGCCGATTCCCGCCTGGGAGCGGCTGGGAAAGTGGGCCCGGCGCCGACCGCTGGCAGCCGTGGCGGCGGGGCTGGCGGCGACGCTCCTCATCGGGGCGACGGGCGGCACGGCCTACCATGTCAGGCAGTTGGGTCGGGCCAACGCGCAGGTCACGGCCAGCCGCGACCGCGCCCAAGAGGCGATGACCGTGGCCGAACGGTCGATGGAACGGCTCACGGGCGGCTCGATCAAGCGAATGCTGTTTCGGGGCGAGGCGCTCGACGAGGGGGATCTCGACTATCTGCGGCAGGTGCGAGACGAATTCGCCGAGTGGCCGCTGGGGAACGATCCGGTCGGCGGGCTCTGGTTTCGAGCCCACGGCCTCAAGCGGGTGGCGATCCTTTGCTTCGACATCGGCCGCTATGCCGACGCCTTGGCCTGCCAAGAGGCGGAACTCGCAGCGTTGGCCCGGCTGGGTGACCTGCTGCCCGACGACCCCGCGGTGATTCGCGGCCGGCTCGATGCCCATTACCGGATGCGATTCAGCCTCTACCATCTCGAGCGGGTCGCCGAGGCGATCGCGTCGGCCAAGGAATCGATCGCGGTGTTGGAGGCCGCGCCGGCCGACCTGCCGCGGCGGGAGCGGGATCTGATCGACACGAAATACCATCTGGGAGTCTTTCTCTAAGAGCAGGGGCGGTTCGCCGAGGGGGCGCCGTTGACCGCCGCGGCGCTCGCCGAGCTTGTCGAGTTGCGGGACCGGCATCCCGACGACATCGAGCTGGTGGTTCAGGAGCTCAACTCGCTCTACGGCGCCCAGCTGTCGGCCTTCAACGGAGGCCGACACGACGAACGCCGCCGCTGGCTCGACCGGCTCGTGGCGGTGGCGGAGGATGCCCTGCCGCGGTTCGCTGCCGATCCCGCGCTGGCCGCCTGGCGGCGGAGCATCGTCTCCACCTATGCGACCGGCCTGGCCCAGCTCACCAACATCGCCCGCGACGAGGGGCGGCTGGAAGAGGCGCTCGCGATCGCCCGGCGGCGGGGGCAGGCCTGCCGCGAGATCGTCGCGGAATACGGCGGCATCGACGACGTCCACCGCGAGGCGATCGATGCCGATCTGATCGCGGCCTCGCTCTGCGGCCGCCTCGGCCGGCCCGAGGAAGCGGCTCCGCTGCTCGACGCGGCGCTCGCCCTCGCCGAAGACGTCAACCGCCTGGCACCGGCGGTCTACGATCATGCGATCCTGCTCGGCCGGGCGCTTTACGCCCGGGGTGAATTCTCCGCCGCCGCCGGCGACACCGAGACGGCCCTCCGGTTTCTCTCAGAGACACTCGCGCTGCTCGAGCCCTGGCTGCCACACCAGTCACGCTCTACCGACGCGGCCTCCCTTGTGGAATCGGCCCGGAATCGGATCGCCTCACTCCGCGGCCTCGCCCCCGATGCGACATCGGCCGCCGCCACCGTCGTCAATCCCTGAACTCATGACTTCGGCGGCCGCGACCGCCGATTCGTCATCCTTGCCGTGATGAGCATGCACCCCCCACAGCTCGAACCCGGCCCCACCCGCCCACTTCACCATGGTTTCACCCTGGTCGAGCTGCTGGTGGTGATCGCGATCATCGCCACGCTGGTGGGGCTGCTCCTGCCGGCGGTGCAGTCGTCGCGGGAGTCGGCCCGGCGGATGGGCTGCTCCAACAACCTCAAGCAGATCGGCCTTGCCTTCCACTCGCATGCCGCCGCGCGGAAGCGGTTTCCCGCCGCCTACGGCTGGAACGATCCAGCGATACCCCGCTCCGAGGATTACGCCTGGTTTTATCAAAAGGCCTGGGGCTGGGCCGCGTGGGTCCTGCCCTTCATGGAGCAGCAGCCGCTGGCCGATCAGCTCGGTGTCTGGTCGCGGGAATTCGACGACGCCCTCCCGGGCAACGATTCATCGGCCTGGCCGGCCGTCGAACTGGCCGCCATCCGCACGCCGATTCCCGCCTATCTCTGTCCCAGCGACACCGCGCCGACCGCGATCAACACGTCAGCCGACTTCTGCCAGTCGAACGGGCCCGATTCTCACAAGCCGGCCAAGGGCAACTATGCCGGCGTCTACGGCTACCAGTATTCCAACTGGTGGCCCCACGTCGACTGGTGGCCCACCCACCAGGGCCTGTGTCGCCGGCAGGAGGGGGTGCGGCCTGCCGAGGTGAGCGACGGCCTGTCGAAGACCTTCCTGGTGGGCGAGCGGGGCTGGTCGCATCAGGCCGCCTACTGGGTGGGCGTGGGCAGCGTGCACGAGGAGGAAGACTGGTCGTCGCCCAAGGTCGTGGGCCGCACGTTCGTGCTCAAGCTCAACTGCCCGATCTTCGACCGCTACTACTCCGCCTTCTCGAGCATGCACCCCGGCGGCGGCCACTTCCTGATGGGCGACGGCAGCGTGCAGTTCGTCACCGACGCGATCGATTTCGACGACGGCCTCCAGACCGACGGCACGGCCGCCTATTGGGGCACCCCCTGGGAAGGGATCGATCGCTCGTCGCTCGGCGTGTATCAACGGCTCGGATGCCGCAACGACGGCCAACCCGTCGAGGGTTTTTGAATGCTCGGCTCCAGCCCCCTCACCGGCCGCGGTTCACCGCTTCGCTCCCGATCCGGGATGCCGTGGTGGGCCGGCCCGGCCTTGCTTCTGAGCGTGGTGGAGACGGGCTGCGGCGGCCCTTCCACCACCCTCACCGGCACCGTGACCGTCGATGGCCGTCCGGCGCCCGCCGGCCTGTTGCTCGAGTTTTCCCCGACGGCCGCCGGCACCTCTGCCTACGCCGCGACCGACGCCCAAGGCCGCTACGAGGCCTGCCTGACCTTCCAGCGGAAGGGGATCGAACCGGGCGAGCATCGCGTGCGACTGATGCCGGGGAGCGCTGCTGTCTCGGTAGCGCCGAAGAGCGCGGCTCCATCACCCGCGGCTCCGCCCCTTCGCCCGCCCACGGCGCCTCCGGGTCGTGCCGGAGGCTTTCCCCGGGCGTACTACGCGGAGATCGAGCGGATCGTGATTCAGCCGGGCCGCAATCACCACGACCTGTCGCTCTCGACCGAGCCGCCGAGCCGCTGACAGACTGCCGGCCACGCTCTCGCTACACGCCTTCCAGCTCGACTGCGGGAACCTTGCCCGTCTGCCGCAGCATCACGGCCCAGCGCATCAGATTGGAGCCGGCCGTGCCGAGCTTCGCGATGATCCGCTTGCGATGGGCCCGCACGGTGTGCTCCGAGATGTCGAGCTGCTCGGCGATCGCTCGACTCGTCTGCCCTTCGGCAATCAGGCCGAGGATCCGCGACTCCTGGGGCGAGAGCGGCGCGCCGGCCATGCGGCGGCGGATGGCGCTGGTCGGGCTTCCTTTGGGCTTGGTCAGCAGCCGGTCGATCGCGGCCCAGAACGAGTTCAGCGAGGTCGTGCGATCGAAGGCCGCCACAGGATTGCCGTCGAGCCAGGGGGGCGGCGCGAACGCCTCGCCCGAAGTGGCCACCGCGATCACGTGCCCCTGCGGGCAGGTCGAGACGAAGTGGTGGATCACGTCCACCGCCTTGTCGGAGCAATGCGACACGCCGGCGATCAGGAGATCGGGCTCGTGCCTGGTGATCGCCGCGCAGACATCCGTCTGGCGGCTGCCGCGGTTGACCACCCGCACGCCCCCCCGCACGGAGAGCCAACTGGCCACGAGGTCGCGAAACAGCCGCGCCTCGGAAAAAACCGCGCAGGCCAGGCCCGTCACACGATCTGCGGCAGGAGAGGTCTTGGCCATGATGAGAATGGGGCGTGGCTGCCAGAGGGCCGCGAGTGCGGATGGGCCGCACGGCCGTGCCGACAGGCAGGCCGGCTCCCTGAAAGGCTCTACAGCCGTCCGGCTCCCGATTTAAAACTCGGGCGGAAAACTTTTTTTCCGGCGGGAATCCTACGGCGGAATCAGTCGCCGGCTCCCCCTTCGAGCCTGGTGATCGTCTCGCGGATCATGCGTTGCACGTTGCCGCGGGCGACGTAGGCGAGGCTGGGGTCGATCCCCAGTTGCTCGGCCACCTCGGCGCCGCTTCGCCGTTCGATGGCCAGGAGCCGAAAGGCCTGCCAGGTGTGGGGCTTCACCCGCTGCTCGACATCCTGCATGGCCAGTTCGAGGAGTTCGGTGTCGTAGGCCTGTTCGATCCGACTGATCAGGTCTTCCCGGGCGGGCAGGGAGGCGAGCAGTTCCGCCGCCGGTTCCCGGCCCGCCAGCGGGCTCTCGCCCGGGGCTGCGGCGTTCCATTCCGAGAGGGCGGAGGTGACGATCTGCCGCAGGTAGCCGCGAAACCGCCGGGCGGGGTCGTAGCGAAACTTCGCAGCCTGCTTCCAGAACCGCACGAGCACGTCCTGGGCCACGTCGGCGGCGTCGGAATCCTGGAGCCCTCTGCCGCGGCACCAGTGGATCACATGATCGCCGTAGATTCGAACAAACTCCGCCCAGGCCTCGGCATTGTCGGGGCTGTCGTGGAGCCGCTGGAGCAGCGAGCCGCGGGTGAGGGGTTCCGGTTCCATGGGCAGAGCTGACCGGGCGGCGGGCAAAACGCCGGTTGTGCAGCGAGTGAGACTTTCCCCCCCAGGTTACCGCGATCCGGCGTCTCGAGCAGAATCCTGCCGCGACCGCTGGCCTGGTGGCGATTACCGGCCGCCGGCGCTTTCCCCAACCTGGCTCCATTCCGGCTCCATTCCGGCTCCATGCTGGCTCCATGCTGGCTCCATTGACGCCCCGGACGCGAGTCCGGGGGCCAGGGGGGTGGCGGCGGGGCCGGCGCGGGTAGCATCGGCTCGGCCACACTCTCGGCAGACCCATCGCAGATTCTGGCCACGCTCTCCGGCAACATCTCCGGTACCGGCAGCTTCCCGCTCGACACCCTGGGCGCTTTCGTGCTCACCGGAGCCAACAACTACCAGGGCGACACGATCGTCTCCGCCGGCACGCTCGTCGGCAGTGTCTCGAGCATCCCTGGCAACGTCGCCGATGGCAGCCGCTTCAGTGTGGGCAGCCAGCTCTGGGAGATCGACTCCGACTCGTCGACGGCCGGCCTCGAACCTTGTCGGGCAGCAATGATGATGTATGATGACGTTATCATGCGCACAATCGTCGATCTCACTGAAGAACAGCTGAAGTCGCTGGCGGCACTCTGCGCGGCCAAAGGCATTTCGCGAGCCGAAGCCGTGCGGCGCGCGGTAACCCGATTGCTCGCCGAGGAACAGCGACCTGACCGGGCCAGGGCATTTGGTGCGTGGAAGCGTCAGGCATCTGACGGCGCCGGGGCGGTCCGCCGGCTTCGTGATGAGTGGGAACGATGAAGGCCGTCATCGACAGCGACTTGCTGATCGACTTCTTGCAAGGCGTGGATGCGGCGGCGACAGAGATCGATCGCTATGACGACGCCTGCTACTCGATCATCACATGGATGGTGGTGATGATCGGCGCTGAGACAGATCAAGAACGCTTCGCGGCTGAAACGCTCTTCGAATCCATGCGTCGCATCGAGCTTTCCCTGGAAGTCGCCAGAAGGGCGATCGACCTGCGGCAGCAGCAGCGGCTGACGCTTCCGGATGCGACCTTCCTCGCGTCTGCCGATTAGGAGGGGTGCATCCTCGTCACTCGAAATGCCAAAGACTTCGATGCGAAGGACCCCCGAGTTCGTATTCCCTATCGACCCTGAGCCGTCTGGGCCGTGCCGCCGATGAAGCGGCGGCGCGGCCGGCAACAGGCAACACCGGCACGAACCCGATAACGACCTTTCTCACGAAACGTTTTCCTTGCCCGATCGCATCAAGCTCCGGGTGAGCCCAAACCCCGTCCTATAGGAAACATGGTGGTCGCGGTGGCGGTGGCAACACCGTGGGCTCCGCTGAAACCGGGACCACCAGTTCGATCACCGGCGCGGCCAAATCTATGCCGACGGCAGCCGGTTCAGCGTCGGCAGCCAGATGTGGGAGATCGACTACAAGTCGACCACGGGCGGGCTCAACTTCACGACTGACGACGCGGGCAGCAGCCTCGTGACGGTCACCGCCGTGCACGAGCCGGCTACGCTCGTGCTCGTCACCGCCGCCACCGGCCTTGCTGCGATCCTCCGTCGACGGCGAGCCTGAGCCCCGCAATCGCCGCTCGGTCTCTTCCGCAAATTCCGCATCGATCCTGAAGAGCTGGAATCCCGAAGCGTTGTCATGGCGCGTTGCCGGAGGGGAGCGACTACACTGGCGTCTCTTGATGGCACGCCGTCGACTTCCTCCGGGACAGCCTCCGAGTATGGGCATCGATTCATCGACCTCCCCCGAAATCTTCGACGGGCTGCGGTTGCAAATCGTTCGGGAACGGGTTCATCGCGCCCGAGCGATGAACCCGTCGCAGCGGCTTGCCGAGGCATTTTCGCTCACCGACTCAGTGCTTGGGCGGATGCATGACGGCGCCTTGCAGCGGCTTGCGACCGCCGACCGAGCACTCGCGTGGGCGGAAGTCCGCCGACAACTTACGCGACTCCGGCGGTTGCATGATGCTGGTCGGTTTTCCGCTACGCCCCCGCATCTCCCATGAACGTCGAACAACTGGCGACGATCGTGATTGATGCCTGCGAAGCTGAGGGCATCGGCCACATGCTGACCGGGGCCTTCGCGGCCAGTTTCTACGGTGTCCCGCGATCAACCAGCGATGTCGACCTCGTGGTCGATCTGGAGAAGCCGGAATTCTTCGCAGCGATCGCGACACGGCTCAGCGAACACGTGGCCTTCGATCCGCAGATTCAATTCGATACGCTCACCTGGGGACGGCGGCACGTCGGCGCGACCACGACCGACCCGCCATTCCTCGTCGAAGTTTTCGAACTGTTTGATGACCCCTTCGTTCGCGAGCAGTTCAGCCGACGGCAACGGGTTGTCTCGAAGACCCTTGGCCGAACCATTTGGCTGCCGACCCCCGAAGATCTGATCATCCAGAAGCTTCGCTGGGGGCGCCCCAAGGATCTTGACGATGCTCGCGACGTGCTCTTGGTGCAAGGTCGCACAAACCTGGATCAAGACCGCATTACTGCCTGGTGTGCACAGCATGGAACAACCGCCGCATTCCAGTCAATCGTGCACGCGGCCGACCAAATCGATTGAAGGATGTGTGGCAGCAGTAGCGGATTCCAGATGCAATCGTCTTCGAGACTGGTGCTTGACGAGGCGGCTGGAGACGGAGAATCAGTCAGGAGATCGAGAAGGCTGAGCGAGCGGGTGTGCATGTCGTGAGGTTGTGAGATCGCCGATCTTGACGGTGAGGCAACCTCGTGACGATCACCGCCGTCCCCGAGCCGACGAAGCTCGCGCTTCTGGCCGCCGCGGGTCTCGCCGCTCTCGCCGCCCGCCGCCGCAATTCGCCGCGGGCATCCTGCCCGCGGAATCGGCCGGAGCCTTGCAGCAGCCTTGTGAAAACCTGGCTGGGTTCTCCCTGGTTGCGGCACCGGATCACCATCTCAGATAGAATCTTGGACGGAGTAGACGTGCCTTGAGCCCGTTTTGCCGTCCACCGCTCGCGCGGCCGTAAGCCGCCGGAAATTCGGCCCCGGCCGCATTCCTTTGCTCTTGCAACCACCATCATGGCGTCCCTGGCTGCCATTCAAGAAATCGGTCATCGCATCGGCGTGCAGTTCAAGCCACAGCAGGTCATCCTGTTGGGATCGCATGCCGAAGGACGGGGCCGCTGTGACGCTGCTCGAAAGACTGCTGCCGACCCACCCTCTGTGGGGTTCGGGGTCTCACGCCAGGCGATCAATAACTGGCTGGCTGCTCACGACCGCGGCGGCGACGCAGCACTGGCTGCGAAGCAACGAGGGCGACCGAAGGAGCGAACAATCGCCCCAAAGCAGCAAGCGAAGATCGTTCGGGCCATCCAAGGCTAGTGCCCCGACCAACTCAAACTCCCTTTCGCCCTCTGGACCCGCGAGGCGGTTGTCGAACTCATTAAGACACACACCGGACGGAAGGTTTCGGTCTGGACGGCAGGCCGATACCTGAAGGATTGGGGCTTCACGCCCCAGAAGCCGGT
>CAZRKH010000014.1:0-23922 GCA_964600785.1 uncultured Chitinophagaceae bacterium | reverse complement strand
CCCGAGCCCCAGCCTCAACCGGAACCCCAGCCCCAGCCGGCCACCTCGGCAGCCGCAGAGCACACGCCAGCCGGCATCGCCGAGCCGCCGCCTCCGGCGGGCCTCTCTGCGGAGCCCGCGGACTTCCTCGACCGGCTCGAGCTTCCCGAGGAGGCCCCCGCCCCAATCGACCCGGCGCTTGCGGTCCACGAAGCGGATCGCACCATCGCCACCGATCACGGCGAGGTCACGGTGCGACGGCTGACCCGCGAGGAACGCAGCCGCCGCCGACTTCGCCGCAACCTTGTGATGCTCCTGGTCGGCCTGCTGATCCTGATGGCGATCGTCGTCGTGCTTGGTCGACCGTGACGGCTGCCGCGGCGAGTCACCCGCGATCCGTCGAGTCGCCCTCGAGTCGCCAGGCGATTGCCAGGATCTCCTCGGCGTCGAGGGCTGCCTCGGTGGAGACGAACAGCTCGTCGATCGCCGCCCGGTGGATCTTCATCTTCGTGCCCCCGACCCCCAGTGGGCCGTAGGCGACCGGCGGAAGATCCTCTCGGATTCCCTCGAGAACCCGCGCCTTGTCGGAGGGCAGGATTCCCTCGATGCCAACCGGCGGCACCGCGTTGAGATCGATCAAGACCCGGGCCTTGCGGCAGCCCTTGAGCCCGGCGGCGTCGAGCAGCGTCACACCGGCTGCCCCCGCGGAAATCACCACCGCCGCCTCAGCCAGAGATTCGGCGAGGCTGCCGCCGAGCGAGACCGCCTGCACGGCCGCCGAACGTCGAGCCGCAATCTCCCCGGCCAGGGCTTCGGCCCGCTCCAGCGACCGAGAGCAGACCGTCAGGCTCCCGGCTCGTCCTGCCAGCAGTCCCGCCACCCGGCGGCCCACCGGTCCGGTCGCTCCGAGCACCACCGCGTGGCTCTCGGCGAGCACCGCGTGCCTCGCCGCGGTCACGACGGCCGCCGCGGCCGTCGTGTTGGCGCCGGAAGGATCGAGCATCACGCCAACCCGCACCGGCCCGAAAAAGGTCTCCCGCACTTTGCGGAACACCGCCTCGGCGGCCGTCACATCGGAGCCGCCGACAAAGATCGCAGTCGAAGCGAGCTCGCCGCCGCCCCGGGTAAACATCGCTCCGTGCACCAAAGGCACCGACGCCTCCGGAGTCACGCTTCCATGCCGCAGCAGCGTGTCGACTCCTGAGTCGATCGCCACGATCGCATCGAACGTGCTCGGCTGGGGATCGGGGTCGAGCTGGATCAGCACGCGTGATGCCATGCCGCCAGCCGTCAGGCGTTCTTGAAGGGATGCTCGGCCGTATCCTTGCCGGCGATCATCTCCTCGGCGGAGGGCTTTCCAGTCATGGCATTCTTGATCGCCTCGACGGTCGCCTCGTAGTTGTAGTCGTAGATCTTCTTGCTGTCCTCGGCGAGCCAGTGGATGAATACGCCGCAGACAATCACGAGATTTTCCGCCTCGCTCTTGGGAATGACGTCATCAGCCACGCAATCGGCCACGGCCTTGGCCACCGCGGCCTGGGCCGGACCGAACATCTGCACCGCCTGCTTGGCCCCCTTGATGGTGACCTTGGTGATCATCACGGTCGCCGGCTTGATCGCGAGATTCGGCGCCAGCACCGCGAGCAGATTCGAATGGCCCTCGCTCTGGCGGGCAAGGGCATTGGCGAAGGCCACCCCGACGGGGCCATCCTTGCTTCCGACGAGCAGATCGATGTGAGCCACCTCGTTGCCGTCACCAGCCAGCGCTTCACCAATGAACATCGACATCGTTTTTGTTCTCCTGAGAAATATCCTTCAACTCCTCGCAGCCAGCCTCCGCAGCCGCGTCGTCGTTACCGGGGGGCAGGATACCACCTCCCCCCACCTCCGCAACCCGCCGCTTCTTCTCGCGTCTGAGACCCGCGCATGAATGATGGACATCACCCTGATGCAGGAATTCGATCGCGATCGATGCGGGTCGGCGTGGTGGCGGCGTCGGCGAGATGGATGGCCTCGAGCCTGGCCACCGGCGGCGTCGAGGTCGCCGCGGCCGATCTCTTCGCCGACCGCGACCTCGTCGAAGCTGCCGATCGGGTCGACAGAATCGACAACTATCCAGATGGCTTCCCGGCCTGGCTCGCCGAACTGGCCCCAACGCTCTGGCTCTACGGTGGCGGACTCGAGAACCATCCTCCACTCCTTGCGGAGATGGCCGCAATCTCGCCGCTCGCCGGCACGCCGCCGGAGGCCCTCTTGGCCGTTCGCAGCCTCGAACCGCTCGCCATGGCGGCTCGTGAGGCCGGCCTCGGCATGCCCGCCAGCCTGGCCTCATCACGAGGGATTCCCACCGATGGTTCATTCCTGGTCAAACCGCAGGCCTCGGCCGGCGGCAGGGGAATCCGTCCATGGCACGGCGGCCGATCGCCACCACGGTCAATCTGGCAGCGGCGGGTGACCGGTGAGCCGCACTCGGTCTCGCTGGTGATCGATCACGAGGGCCGCTGCGAACTGCTCGGCGTGACCGGCCAGTTCGTGGGCCATCCCGCCACCCACGCCGGTCCTTTCGCCTACGCCGGATCGGTCACGCTTGCTTCACAGCCAGCATGGGCCGATCCTTTCGTGAGGCTCGGTGGGATCCTTGCCAGACGGCACGGCCTTCTGGGCGCGGTGGGAATCGACGCGGTGCTCGACCCGGCCGGCCGACCCTGGCTGATCGAGCTCAATCCCCGGCCGACTGCCTCAATGGAACTGCTCGAACGGCAGCGGGGCGGGCCGATTCTCTGCGACCACCTCGCGGCCTGCGGATTTGTCGTCCCGCGACCGCCTGCATCGACACCATCCCCGCCGATCCATCATGCGAAGGCGATCCTCTTCGCCCGCGAACCGCTGCGAATCGACGAGCGTGCAATCGCCGAAATCGATTGCCGCCGGGCGGCCTGGCGAGAGGACGACGGCGGCTCCGAGGCGATCGCCGACCTGCCTCCCCTGGGCACCGCCGTGCAGGCTGGCAGGCCGGTGGTGAGCGTGCTTGCCGCTGGTGGCACGCCCGCGGACGCAACCGCCAGGCTGCTTGGCAGGCTGGGTGAAATCAAAGCGGCCTGCCTCAGCCGGCCCGTCGCCTGACTGAGGGCGTCTCGGCTTCCTGCAGGAACTGCATCTGATAGGCATCCTCGGTGCTGTCCTGATAGAAGTCCTTGAGCACGGAGATCGCCAGAAAGCCGTTGGACCTGAAAAAGAGCTGAGCGGGAAGATTCCGCTCCCGAACCTCGAGCAGAATGCGGTTCCGCCGCTCAGGTGAGAGTTTGCCGACGAGTTTCTGCAGCATCTGCGAGCCGATGCCAAGCCGCCGATGGCTGCGGAGCACCGCGAAGTTGAGCACGTGCAGCCGTGAGCGGTGGAGTTCGTAGATCATGAAGGCCACCACCGATTCGGCCATCTCGGCAACCATTCCGATGCAGTTCCGCTGGCGAAGGCAACGGGTGAAGTCCTCCTCTGACCAGGGAAACTCGAATGCCTCCTCCTCGATCGCGAGTACCTCCGGCATGTCGCGACGAATCATCCACCGCACGTGAACCTGCAGTGATTCAGGATGGGGGGTGATGCCTGCCACGGATCATGAACTCCTGCGGACTGTCGTCCCGCCGGCTTCGACACCGCCGCCTGTGCTCGGGACGGGCGAACCGTAGCAGCACCCCCTCGAGCGGCCAAGACGGGTTCGCTCCCCTGTTTCCCCCGCGGGTGCCGGCGGCGGCCGGGAGACCACCTTGACGCCGATTCGGTGGAAACCTACCGTCCGCCGACCTTTTTCTGGAGCTCGCCTGACCTTTGTCGCCTGACGGCTCGCCGATGCACCCTTCACAAGCTGCCACCGGCCTGCGTTTCCGGCCACGGGCCGTGATCGCGGCGGCCGTCTGCCTGGCCATCGTGGCCGGCTGCGCCGGCCCGTCGATTCGCAGCCAGTCGCCGGAGGTCAAGGCGCTCGTGGAGATGGACGCCGACACGAAACTCGTCGGCGACTACGCCGATTCCTGGGGCGTGCTGCCGCAGCGGGTGGAGGCCGCGGCCCTCGTCACGGGCCTGCCCGACACCGGCAGCGACCCTCCGCTCTCGCCGCAGCGGGCCACACTGATCGCCGACATCCAGGCCCGCGGTGTCGTCGAACCCAACCGGCTGCTCGCCTCCCCCTCGACATCGCTGGTGTGGGTGCATGGCTACCTGCCACCCGGCGTGCGACGCGGTGATCGCTTCGACATCGAGGTCGAGGTTCCTGCCGGCAACGAAACCGAAAGCCTCGCCTCAGGCTGGCTCATGGAGACGAGGATGGCAGAGATGGCCGTGATGGGCAATCGGATTCGCGACGGCCACCTGCTGGGTGTCGCCGAGGGACCGGTGCTCGTCGACCCGGTTGCCAAGGGCACTTTCGACTCGGTATCGCGGGTTCGCGGCATCGTGCCCGGCGGTGGCGTGGCCCTGCAAAATCGCTCGCTCGGACTGGTGCTCAAGCCTGAGCACTGCTCCGTCGCCATCTCCAAGCGTCTGGGCGACTGCATCAACGACCGCTTCCACGCTGTGATCCGCGGCTCGAAGCGGGGCGTGGCCAATCCCAAGACCGATCGCTTCATCGAACTGGAGATTCCTCCGCTGTATCGCGACAACCTCGAGCGTTACCTGCGGGTCGTCCGCTGCCTGGCAGTCAACGAGCCTCCCGGTGGGCGGATGGCAAGGCTGGAGCTGCTCTCGCGACAGCTCGAGGATCCGGTCACCGCCCCTGCCGCGGCAGTTCGCCTCGAGGCGATCGGCCGCGATTCGGTCTCCACGCTCCGACGGGCCCTGAAGTCCGACGACGCCGAGGTCCGTTTTTATGCCGCCGAGGCCTTGGCTTACCTGGGCGAATCGATCGTGGCGGAAGAGCTTGCACAGGCGGCGGCCAACCTTCGCAGCGGCCGGCCTGCAGCCCTCGCGGCACTGGGAGTGCTCGACGATGCCAACGGGATCGAAGCGCTCGAGGGTCTGCTGGCGAGCCGCAGTGCCGAGACGCGGTATGGTGCCTTTCGGACGCTCTGGAAGATGGACCCTTCCCTGCCGCTGCTGCGGGGTAAGCGGCTGGCCGACGGATTCCACCTCCACATACTCGACGTGAACGGGCCTCCTTTGGTGCATGCGACCAGACGCGTGCGTCCCGAGATCGTGCTCTTCGGCGTCGAGCACCCCCTTGCCGACGGCCTGCGGGCCGAGGCAGGACGCGAGATCGTGGTCGTGGTGAAGGGTGGCACGGCACGGATCAGCCGCTTCGCTCCCGGCGAGGACGACCGCTGCGTCGAATGCCCGGCATCTCTCGACGAAGTGATCCGTGGCATCACCGAAAGCGGGGGCGGCTATCCCGACGTGGTGCAGTTCCTGCAGCAGGCCCACACCATGCGGGCCCTCGAGAGCCGCCTCGTCTTTGACGCCATTCCGCGTGCGAATGACGGCAGGACGACCATCCACGAGGAGATCTCGGCCGACCGGCAGGCCGACGACGAAAACGAGGGGTCGAACGACGGCCTCACGTTGTTCGGCCTGCCGATCATCGCCGACGAAGACGCCGCATCATGACCCGGCTCAAGGCGCTCGAACTCTTCGGCTTCAAAAGCTTTGCGGACAGAACCCGTTTCGAGTTTCCCGACGGGATCACCGTGATCGTCGGGCCAAACGGCTCTGGCAAGTCGAACGTCGTCGACGCGATCAAGTGGGTGCTCGGCGAACAGTCGGTCCGCAGCCTCCGCGGACGCGAGATGGCCGACGTGATCTTCGCCGGATCGACCGCCCGCAAGCCGATGAACGCCGCAGAGACCACGCTCGTCTTCGACAATTCCGCCGGCGGACTGCCGGTCGCCGCCGAGGAGGTCCGCATCGGCCGCAGGGTCTACCGCAGCGGTGAAAGCGAATACCTGATCAACGGCGAGGTCTCCCGGCTCCGCGACATTCGTGAGCTTTTTTCCGGTACCGGGGCGGCCACCGAGGCCTACAGCGTCATCGAGCAGGGTCGCGTCGACGCGCTGCTTGTGGCCAGCGGGCGTGATCGGCGGGCGGTCTTCGAGGAAGCCGCCGGCATCACCCGCTTTCGGGCACGCCGCAGCGAGGCCCTGCGACGACTCGAGCGAGCCGACCAGAACCGCCAGCGTCTCGCCGACATCGTTGGGGAGGTCGAGTCGAGGCTCGAGACGGTGCACCGCCAGGCCCGCAGGGCCCGCAGGTGGCGGCTGCTCTCCGACCGACTGCGGCGGCTGCGGGTCGCTGCGGCCGCCCGTGACCTCGCCGGCAGCTCGGAGGCCCTCGCAGACCTCGACCGGGAGAGAACGGCCCTTGCCGCCGAGGCCGCGGAAGCCGCGTCCGAACTCACCGCCGCGGAACAGACCCTGGATCGGCGTGCCGCAGACGAAACACGAATTTCCGAGCAGCTCGAGAAGACCGAACAGTCGATCCTCGGCAGTCGCCAGCAGGTGGCCGCCGCGGAGGCCACGCTCGGCCAGCTGCGAAGTCGCCGAGACGAATTGCAGCGTGACCTCGAGGCCACCGCAGCGCGGGCCTCCGCGCGAGCCGCCGAAGCCCGCACTGCTGCTGCCGAGGCGTCCGCGGCGAGCCGCGAGGCCGGGGAGGCCGAGGCCGAGGCTGAGCGGCTCAGGCAACAGCTCCACCAGCACAGTGAGGCGGTGCAGGGGTCGGCAAGCGATGCCGAATCGGCACGGAATCGCATCGCCAACCTGGAGCATGCTCTCGGCGATGCACAGGCCCATTTCGACGCGGCCCGGCTCGCGGCCGTACGAACCGCCGGCGAACTCTCCAGGGCCGAGGCGGCGGCCGCCGCCGCTCGCCAGTCCCTGGCCGACGCCCAGGGGGCCCGGGTGAAGCTCGCCGAGGCGAGGGCCTCGGCCGAGGGAAATCTCGAGGCCCTCACGCGACGAATGGCCGAGCAGGCTGCCGAACTCGAGAAACTGGAGACCGCCGAGCAGGCCCTGGCCGGCCAGATCACCGCCGCCTGGCAATCGATCGCCCATCAGCGATCACAGCTGGAAGCCTTGCGGGAACGGCGGCGGGTGTTGGAGGAACTCACCGATCGACAGGAAGGCATTCCCAAGGCCGCCGCGGAGATTCTCGCCGATGCGAAGCAGGGGCCACCCGGGCTGCAAGGCCTGGTGGCCGACCTCATCTCCGCCGACCCGAAAATTGCGGCATTGGTCGACCAGGTTCTCGGCGAGAGGGGATCGAGCCTCGTCGTCGCCTCGATTGACGATGCCGTCGCCTGGGCCGCCTCCCGCCAAGGTGGCGGCCGCCTCTCTCTGATGGCCGACGCTGAAACGACGGGCGTTTCTCCTCTCCAGCGGGCCGACTTCACGGGGCTGCCGGGCGTGATCGGTCGGCTCGACCGCCTTGTCACGGCGGCACCCCAGCGGGCGGATCTCGTCCGCCGACTCCTCGGCGGGGTGTGGGTTGTCGAGACGCTCGCCGATGCGGCCAGGCTGCTCCCCGCGGCCGAGCCGGAGACCCGGTTCGTGACGCCCACCGCCGCTCTCCTCTCGTCAGAGGGCCTGCTCGTGCTTGGTGGCCCGGCCGATGCCACCGGCCTCGTGGCCCGTCGCAGCGAACTTGCCCAGATGGCGGGTGACCACGATTCGTTGACTGCCACGATCCGCACCGCCGAGCAGGCCATCGAAAAGCAGCAGGCCAGGCAGCATCGCCTCCGGGAACAGATCCACGATCTGCGTGCCCGCCTCGAGTCGGGCCTTGCCGAGCGAGCCACCTCCCGCGCGGAACGGGAACGGATCATTCGCGAGCAGGCCGCGGCTGCCCGGGCCATTGAACTGGCCGATGAAGCATGTCGCCGCGAGGAACGTCTGCGGGCCGAGTCGGAGCAGACAGCGGCCGCCGCGGTCGCCGACTGCGACACGCACGAGGCTGAACGTGACCGGCTGGCCGATTCGCTGCGAGCGGCCCGGGCTGCGATCGAGTCGATCGACCGCAGCCGTGACGAGTTGGTCGAACGGATCCGTGGCCTCGCCGTCGAGGAGGCGAAGGCCGGCCAACGGGCGGCCGCCGCGGCGGCGGACCGCCGTCGCTTCGAGGAGGCCCACGAGTCGCGGCAGACCGAGGCCTCCGTCGAGGCGGAGCGTCTTGTTGCCGCCCGGGCGAGGCTCGGTCGCCTCGAACTTGAACTGCTGCAGGCGGGGGGTTGTCTTGCCGAGGCTGCCGTGGCCCTCGAGAACTCCGCCGCGGTCCGCCGCGAACTGCTCGATGAGAAAAACGGGGTGATCGCCGACGCCCGCGCCGCCACCGCCCGCGCGGCCACCGCCCGCGAGACCACCAGCCGCATCGAGCGCCGGCAGCACGCGATCGAACTCGAACGTGGTGAAATAGGCCACCAACGCGCTCGGATCACCGAACGCATCCGCGAAGACTACGGCATCGACGTCGACTCGATCACCCTCGAGGCCTCCCGATCCGACGCCCCCGAGGAGGTAGCGGAGGCAGCAGAGTCCTCCGACGGGCCGATACCCGAAGACCGCGGGGAGCTTGAAGTCGAGATCGAAGCTCTCCGCAAGCGGCTCGCCGGGATCTCATCGGTCAATCTCGAGGCGCTCGCCGAGGCGGAGGAACTCGAGACGAGGCATGCCGGCCTCGTGGCACAGCTCGCCGACGTGACCACCGCCAAGGCATCGATCGAAGAACTGATCAGCCGCATCGACGAGGAAAGCCGACGTCTGCTCGGCGAGACGATCGAGACCGTGCGAGGATATTTCCGCGAACTCTTCGAGCGGCTCTTCGCCGGCGGCCAGGCCGACATCGTGCTCGACCCCGAGGCCGATCTTCTCGAGACATCGGTCGAGATCGTGGCCCGCCCCCCCGGCAAGGAGCCGCGAAACATCTCCCTGCTCTCGGGCGGTGAAAAGACGATGACCTGCGTGGCCCTGCTATTGGCGATCTTCAAATCCCGCCCCAGCCCTTTCTGCGTGCTCGACGAGGTCGATGCGGCACTCGACGAAGCGAATGTCGATCGCTTCACGGGCGTGCTGCGGGACTTTCTCTCCTCGACCCAGTTCATCGTGGTCACGCATTCGAAGAAGACAATGGCCGCCGCGACCACCCTCTATGGGATCACGATGGAGGAATCGGGGGTTTCCAAACGGGTCAGCGTGCTCTTCGAGGCGGCCGCCTCACAGGCCAGCCGGGCCGCCTGACAACTGGTGCGAAGCCCGATTTCCGGCACCACCGGCCGTCCGGCTTCCTCGGGAGAGCCCGCTCCACCGGCGTCTTCGTGCAGAACGGCTCAAGTTGCACGACGTGATCTTTCGATATCGCCTAGTGGACGGACATCACGCGGCCGCCCGGGGCACGAACAAGCCCCATGGTGTTCCGCGGATGAAAGCAGGGGGGGATACCTGCGAGTCGTGTCGTCGACTGTATGGGCCGAAAGCCCGTGCGGCCGGCGGCTATCTCAGCCCCCGCCGCTTTCATGGCCGGCCTTCGTGGGGGCACGACGACGCGGTCGTTCCACGAACAAACATCGCGTCGATACGTGGCTCGTCCGCCGCGGTACTCCTCGCGGGGTGAATCATCGTCTTGATTCATCTCGGATGGAGACGTCGTGGTTTGATGTTCGAGAAGCAAATGGAGTCCAAACCGATGAAGGTCTTCACGACAGGGCAGGTCGCCAAGATCTGTAAAGTCGCTCCCCGCACGGTGAGCAAATGGTTCGATTCCGGTCGCCTCAAGGGCTACCGCATTCCGGGCTCGCAGGATCGCCGGATCCCCCGCGAGTATCTGATCAAGTTTCTCAAGGAGCACGGCATGCCGCTGGGCGACCTCGAGGACGAGGCGATGGCCAAGGTGCTGGTCGTCGGCCAAGACCAGGTGCTGATCGAGAATCTCAAGCGGCATCTGCCCGCTGAGAGTTCCTTCAAGATTCAGGTCGCCGCGAGTGGTTTTGAAGCCGGCATCCAGGCAGAGAGCTTCCACCCCGACTGTATCGTGGTTGACTACTCGATCGGTCGGATCGACGCCCAGCAGATCTGCCAGAATCTCCGCCGCAACCAGGAATATGCGGAGACGATCGTGATCGCGCTGCTTCCCGACGACGGCTCGACGATCACCGTCGACCGGGCCCACGTCAACGAGAGCTTCAAGAAGCCCTTCGACGTGGCCCTGCTCGCGGAACGGCTGCGGACGCTGATCGGCTCCCGCAAGGAACTGGTCTGAGCATCGCGGAGCGATCCCGACTCCATTTCCCGTGGGCCGGTGTGTCATAGGGGGGCACACCGGCCCGCGGTCGTTTCTGGTATTCTCCGGCCCATGAGCTACCAGGAGCCGGCCGGCCAGGGCCCGAGAATGATCGACGTCGGCGACAAGCCGGTTTCCCGGCGTACTGCCCGGGCATCGGGAACCCTGCGGGCCACCTGCGAAACGGTGGCCCGGATCCGAGAGGGCCGCCTCGACAAAGGCGATCCGCTCGCCACCGCCCGCCTCGCGGGAATCATGGCCGCCAAGCGGACCGGGGACCTGATCCCCCTGTGCCACCCGCTGCCGCTCGACGCGGTGGAGTTGGCATTCTCTTTTCCCGACGAATCCACCGTGGGGATCACGGCGGTCGTTCGGGCAACCGCCCGCACCGGCGTGGAGATGGAGGCTCTGCTGGCGGTTGCCGCCGCGGGCCTCACGATCTACGACATGGCCAAGTCGATCGACCCTGCCATGAGCCTCGAGCAGATTCACCTCGTGGAGAAGACCGGCGGGGTGCAGGGGGATTACCTCCGCGGCTGAAAGCCGAGGCTCTCAGCCTTTGGGCGGCAACACCGCGGGCCTGGGCTTGGCCGAGGAGAGTTCGCTGCCCACGAGTTCGGCGGTCGCGGCGCTGGTCACCTGGGCGAGGATCGGCTCGAGCTCCTCGAGGAAATCGCGGATATCCTTGAATTCCCGATAGACGCTGGCAAAGCGGACATAGGCGATTTGGTCGCGGTCCCGTAGCAGTTCCATCAGCCGCTCGCCGATGATCTCGCTGGAGACCTCGCTCTCGAGGCCTCCGTAGAGTTCGGCCTCGAGTGAACAGATGATTTCCTCGAGATCGTCGTCGGTGAGTGGACGCTTCCAGCAGGCCTTGGCCAGCCCCCGCTTGACCTTGTCGCGGTCGAACGACTCCCGCTCGCCCCCCTTCTTGACCACCGTGATCAACTGCCGTTCGACACGCTCGTAGGTCGTGAACCGCCTCCGACAGCCGAGGCATTCGCGGCGGCGGCGGATCGAGTGGCCGTCGTCACCAGCCCGCGAATCGATCACCCGGTCGTTGTCTTCACGACAAAAGGGACATCGCATGCGTTTCAGCTCTGTTTTCGGAAAAGGAAGGTCAAAGGGAGATTCCTGTCCAGGATCGTAGGCCACAAAATTGAGAATCGACAAGCCGGGATGCCGATTCCCCCCGGACCCCGCAAGGCAGATCGCTCAGGATTCCGCGGCATGACCATCGGCCTCCACCGAATCCTGCCGGCCGGCCGTCGGAATCTTTCGACGGCCCGCCAATTTCCAGTCCCGACGCTGCCGCGAACTGGGAATGCTCATCGCTTTACGGTATTTGGTGACCGTGCGACGGGCCAGGGTAATCCCCCGCTTGCCGAGCTGCTCGACCAGGTCGTCATCGCTGAAGGGTCGGTCCTTCGGCTCGGCGTCGATAATCTCCTGCAGCCGCATCCGCACGGTGTCCCAGGCGACCTCCTCGCCATCGGCGCTGACCGTCCCGCCCACGAAGAAACGCCGCAGCGGGAGCAGTCCGCGGGGAGTCTGGAGCCACTTGTCGTCGACCGCACGACTGACAGTCGTGACATGCATCCCGATCCGGTCGGCAATCTGCTGCATCTTCAACGGCTCGATCGCCTCCGGGCCCTCCGAGAGAAACCGTGTCTGGTGATCGACGATCGCCTGGGCCGTCTTCAGCAGGGTGCTCCTCCGCTGCTCGATCGACTCGATCAGCCACTGGGCTGAATTGATCTTCCGTTTGATGTAGTCGCGGGTCTCGGGGTCGATCTCCCTCGAGGCGAGCAGGCCGCGGTAGTAGGGGCTGATCCGCAGGTTCGGCATGTCGATCTCGTCGAGCCGGACCTTCCAACTGCCGTCGGAGGCCTGCTCGACATAGACATCCGGCTTCACCGTGGGCACCACCGCCTCCACATACTCCGCCCCCGGTTTTGGCCGCAGCCGGTGCAGGGCTTCGCGGACCTCCTCGATCTGCTCGATCGTGTAGCCGGTTCGCCGCTCGATCAGTGGCAGCCGGTTGGCGGCGAGATCCTCGAGGTGGTCGCTTACGATTCGCCGCATCCTTGCCGCGTCGGGCATGTCGCTGCGAATCTGCAGCAGCAGGCATTCCCGCAAATCCCGGGCGGCCACACCCGCCGGCTCGAGGCCCTGCACGACCTCGAGCGCCTTCGACAGCAGCTCGAGCTGGCCCGCGGGACCGTCGGAATCAACCAGCTCCTCCAGCGGCATCGGCAGGTAGCCGTTGGCATCGAGGTTGTAGATCACCTTGTCCGCCGCGGCCCGCTCCGCCTCGGTCAGCTCGTAGAGCGAGAGCTGGTCGTGAAGATGGTCGCAGAGCGTCTCGGGCCGCTCCTGCATGTTGGCCATCACGTCGAGGTAGCGATCAGACGCCTCTTCCATGCGGGAGGCCGAAGCCCGCGGCCGCTCATCATCGGTGTCTGGATACTCGGCCGACCAGTCGTAGGACCGCTCGAAATCGGCTTGGTTGTCGTGCTCCTGGTCGACCACCAGGGGCCGCTCTTCGAGCGTCGTTTGCGATTCCGAGGGGTCGGCCTGCTCGTCGAGCACCGACGGCTCCGGCTCGTCCACTTCGAGGGTCTCGTTGTTCTGGATCTCCTGCTCGATCCGCTCCTCGAGGGCCATCAGCGGCAACTGCAGGATCTCCATCGACTGGATCATGCGTGGCGCGAGCACCTGCTTCTGCGCCATCCGCATTTCCTGGCCGAAGGAGAGCTTCACGACATCCGACTCCGAAAGATGAAAATTTCACGACGACGACGGCATGCCGCGAGGATGCCGCCCGACTCCGCCTTCCAAGGATACCCCCTGCCCGCGGCGTCCGTCGTCGCCGGAAACAAAAACAAAGTTTCCCAGCTTCTCACAATCAGCCGACGCTCATGCCGGCCACACATTCCCCGCCACGGTCAAAGCCGGTGCCTTCCGCTGATCGCGTCGGTGAGCATCTGGCGGTTGGCCTGCTCCAGGGGACTACCCACGACGAGCCCGCGGGCGAGTCGCGTCATCGAGACCGACCGGCCCTCGAGCCGCCTCGCGACCTCCATCGCCGTCGCATCGCCCTCGACGGTGGGGCTGGTTCCCATGATCACCTCGCGAATCACACCCTCGTCAACGCGAGCGACAAGACCCGCAAGCGTGAGCTGCTCCGGCCCGATCCCCTCCAACGGCGCGAGCCGTCCCTGCAGCACATGATACAGCCCTTGAAAACTCCCCGCCTCCTCGATCGCCAGCAGGTCGCGGACCTGCTCCACCACCAGCAGCAGGGTACGGTCGCGTCTCGGGCTTTGACAGATGGTGCAGGTTGCCTCCTCGGCCAGATTGAAGCAGATTCGGCAGGGCCGCAGCCGCTCGGTGACCGCCCGCACCGCGTCGGCGAAGGCCGCAACCTCCTGCGGGGGCATTCGCACCATGTGGTAGGCCAGCCGCTCGGCGGTCTTGCGACCGATCCCGGGTAGATCGGCGAACCGCTCGACAAGGGTCGCGATCACGCCACGGCGTTGGCCCCCCCGCCCGCGGTCGGGCTGGCGGTCGGGCGTCGGGTCTGGCGTCGGGTCTGGCACTGCGGAGCTGGAAACGGGAACGGCGGGCCCCCGGAAACCGCATCCGCAGGGCAGTCGCAGTCTACCTGTCAGCGGCAGGAGTCGTCCCCGCCGGCTCCTCCGCCGGGGCATCGACCCGGCGAATCGCGGCATCGAACAGGCGGGTCACCTGCTCCACAAACGGATGCTCCCGGGCTTCCCGTACGAGGGCCGCCTGCGACCGCGATGCCCCGCCCGCCGGCGGGATCGGCCGTCTGCCAGGGTCGGATCCGTTCGACTCGGCTGCGGCCTGGACAAACAGCTTGTGCCGCGACCGGCCCGCCAGCGATTCCACAGCCGCGGCGATGCTCGCTGCCACCTCAGGCCGACGCAGAAACGAACAGGCCGGCTCCGCCGCGGCCGGGAAGGTCACCTCGAGCACATCCTCCCGCCAGCATGCAGAGGCAGCCTCAGCGACAAAGCCCTCCACGATGCCGCCCACCGACTGCCCAACCTGCCGCCAGAGTTCGAGCGGCTCGGGAGCGATCTGCGAGGGCTCTCCCGCCTTCTCCGGCATGCGGCCGACCGATGTGCCGACGGCCGCGACCTCCTCTGGCTGGTCGGAGCCGCGGTGGTCAGGCTTTTTTTTTTGCTCGCCGCGGGCCGTCTTCCCGCCGCGATCCGCCGGCGACCCGCCGCCGGTCCCCTCGAGCCTGCGCACCACGGCGGCGATCGACTCCAGGTTCTCCAGGCTCGCCAGTCGCACCACGGCCATTTCGGCAAGCACCTCGGCATGGCCGGCCAGTCGCATCCGGCCAAGGGTGTGGTCGATGATTTGCATCATCGCGAGGATCGTTTCCGTGCCGAGTTCACGGCCGATGGCCGACGCATCGATGCCGCCGCTGCCACGCGGCTCGCAGCCCACGCTGGCGAGCATCGCATCCCGCAGCACGCCGAGAAGCTGCTCGAGCAGCCCGCCCGCATCGGCCCCGCCGGCGGTGGCCGCCGCGACCGCTTCCACGGCCCGGCCTGGATTCCCGCCGAGGATCGCCTCGACCAACGCCGCGATCCCCTCGTCCCGACCGGTGCCGAGGATCGCATGCACGTCATCGATCCCGATCCGCTCGGCGGACACCGCGAGAAGCTGCTCGAGGAGCGACTGGCTGTCCCGCATGCTGCCCGCCGCCCGCGCGGCGATCAGCCGCACCGCCTGCGGATCGATGGCGACCCCTTCCGCCGCCGCGATCTCGGCGAGCCTCCCCTCGATCGCGGCGGTGTCGACGTTGAGGAAATCGAACCGCTGGCACCGCGAGAGGATCGTGATCGGCAGCTTTTCCGGCTCGGTCGTGCAGAGCACGAACTTCACGTGGGCCGGCGGCTCCTCGAGCGTTTTCAGCAGGGCGTTGAAGGCCTCGCGGGTGAGCATGTGGACTTCATCGATGATGTAGATCTTGTGGGAGCCGCGAGCCGGACGGATCGCCACGTTCTGCCGCAGCTGCCGAATCTCATCGATACCGCGGTTGCTCGCCGCATCGATCTCGACCACGTCGACATCCTGGCCTGCCGCGATGTCCCGGCAGCTCTCGCAGGCGTTGCAGGGCTCGGCCGAGGAATCGCGGGACCCACGGCACTGCAGAGCCTTGGCCAGCACGCGGGCGGCGCTGGTCTTTCCCACGCCACGCGCCCCGGTGAAAAGATAGGCATGACCCACCCGGCCGGTCGTGATCGCGCCGGCGAGGCCCCGGGCCACATGCTCCTGGCCGATCAGTTCACCGAATGTCTGCGGCCGATAGCGACGGGCCACCACCCGGTAGCCGCCGGCGGTCGGGCCCGGGTTGTCATCGGCGGGGCGTGCCACAGCGGTGATTCCGGAGGGAGCGGACGGCCGCCGATGAGAGGCCCACCGCACAAAGGGATGACTGCTTATGGCTGCTGCGGTTAAGCCCTGACCAGGTTCGCAGGTCCCCATCGCAGGGGCCTCTCATCGGCGGCCGTGGCCACGTCTCGGACCATGAGAACGACCGACTGTGTTGTACGCGGGAGGGGCCTCTTGGTCAAAACACCCCTCGTGCTGTGCTACATTTCGCGGGTCATGCCGACGCCAATGATGCAACAGTTCGAAGAGGCCAAGGCCCGTTGTCCGGGTGCGGTGCTGCTGTTCCGGATGGGAGACTTCTATGAACTCTTCGGCGACGACGCCCGCGAGGTGGCCGACCTGCTTGGGCTGACGCTCACCAGCCGCGACAAGGGGCCCGACGCGATGCCGATGGCGGGCTTTCCCCACCACCAGCTCGACCCGCAACTGGCAAAGCTCGTGGCTGCCGGACGCCGGGTGGCGATCTGCGAGCAGGTGGAGTCGCCACCGGCCGACGGCAGACCCGCCAAGGGCCTGCTCCGCCGCGAGGTGACCCGGATCGTGACACCGGGAATCGCGGCCGACGAGTCGCTTCTCGAGCCGACCCGCAGCAACTGGCTCGTGGCGATCCGCATCGAGCCCCGCCAAAGCGGCGGTGAAGACCGACCGGGCCGCGCGGGCGTGGCCTGGATCGACGTGGCCGGAGGACGTTTCGAGGCGGCGGTTGTCGACCGCGACGACCTTGCCGACTTGTTGCTTGCTCTCGACCCGGCCGAATGCCTCTGCGGCGAGACTGACCGTGAGGCGGTGCAGACGATGCTGCGTGAGGCCGGAGGGTCGCGGGTGCTCACCGCCCGTCCCGACTGGTGGTTCGAGCCGGCCGCGACCGAAGCGGCGCTGGCCCGGGGACTGGGCGACCGTCGGCTCGAGGGCCTCGGTTTCGATTTGCCGCACGACGCGGCGGGTATCGCCGCGGCCGGCGGAATCGTGGCCTACCTCGAGGAGAACGAACCGGCGGCGGTGGCCAGGATCGACACCCTTGCCGCCTGGCGGCCGGGCCTGCGGATGGAGATCGATGAGGCTTCCAGGCGGAGCCTCGAACTGCTCCGCGGCCTCGCCAGCGGCTCTCGGGAGGGGTCGCTCGCCGGCGTGCTCGACCGCACCCGGACCCCCATGGGCGGTCGCCTGTTGGCCGCATGGATCGGATCCCCGCTGGTGGAGAAGCTGGCGATCGACGAGCGGCTCGATGCGGTGACCCGGCTCGTGGACGACCCACCGTTGGCAGCGGGGCTGGCCGAATGTCTCGCCGGCGTGGGTGATCTCGAGCGGCTCGTGGGCCGAGTGGTCACCCGGCGGGCCGGGCCCCGCGACCTCGAACGGATCGGCCATACCGTGGCGATGCTGCCGGGCCTGCTCCGCCTGCTCGACACGGCAACGGGCCTGCTCGGCGAACTCCGCGACAGCCTCGATCCCTGTGACGATCTCGCCGCCCGTCTTGCCTCCGCCCTCACCGAGGGCTGCCCGGTCGCTGCCAGAGAGGGCGGCTTCATCCGGCAGGGATTCGACGAGCGGCTCGACGAACTTCGTGAGCTTGCCAGTGGCGGCAAGGCCTGGATCGCCCGCTACCAGGCCCGCGAGGTGGAGCGGACGGGCATCGGCTCGCTGAAGGTCGGCTACAACCGGGTGTTCGGCTTCTTCCTCGAAGTGGGGCGGGCCCACGCCGAGAAGGTGCCGCCGGAATATGTCCGCAAGCAGACCGTCAAAAACGCCGAGCGGTACACGACCGCCGAACTCGACGAGCGGCAGCGGCAGGTGCTCGGGGCCGAGGAAGAGGCGATCCGCCGAGAGATCAGCCTGCTCGAGGAACTTCGGGATTCTCTGGCCGACGCCCGGGTCCGGCTCGACCGGGCCAGCGGTATTCTCGCGAATCTCGACGTGCTCGTCTCGCTGGCCGACGTGGCCCGCAGCCGCGGCTGGGTGCGGCCGGAGATCACCACGGGCGGTGAACTCGAAATCGATTCCGGCCGCCATCCCGTGCTCGAGGCAATGCTGCCGGCCGGATCAATCGTGGCCAACGACCTTTCCCTCGCGGCCCGCCCGCCGGCCTCGCCGGCCGCAGACGACACTCCGGCGATCCTGCTGGTCACCGGGCCGAACATGGGTGGCAAGAGCACCTTCATTCGCCAGGCGGCCCTGCTGAGCGTGCTCGCCCAGGCTGGCAGCTTCGTGCCGGCCAGGGCCTGCCGAATCGGAATCGTCGACCGGCTCTTCGCCCGGATCGGCGCCGGCGACGACCTCGCCCGCGGCGCGAGCACCTTCCTGGTGGAGATGGCCCAGACGGCGAGAATCCTCAATCGGGCCACCGGCTCGAGCCTGGTGATCCTCGACGAGGTCGGCCGCGGCACCAGCACCTTCGACGGCCTGGCGATCGCCCAGGCGGTGGTCGAGCACCTGCAGGCCCAGATCGGCTGCCGCACGCTCTTCGCGACCCACTACCTGCAGCTTGCCGCTCTCGAAAAGCTGCCCGGCGTCGGTAATGCCCAGGTGCTTGTGGAGCAGCATCACGATGAACTGGTCTTTGTGCATCGGGTCGCCCTCGGCGCCGCCGACACAAGCTGGGGAGTGCACGTGGCCCGCCTGGCCGGCGTGCCCCAGCGGGTGGTGGAGCGGGCCGGCGATCTGCTGGTGGGCCTGGAGACCGAGGCGGCCGGCGCCACCGTGAGACCCCGCCGCAGGCCGGCCGCGGGCGGGCGGCCAGTCACCCCCCAGCGGTCGCTCTTCGACTAGCAGGAACAACGAACCGCTCTCGCCGCGGCGCGCGGGGCGGGACTCAGCCGCACTGATTCATACGGTCCCGCGGCGTGCCGGCGGCGACCAACTCCGGGCGGAAGACACCGCTGCCCGACGTCTGGCCCTCGTCGGGGCGAATCGTCACCTCGACCCGCTTGTAGGCGGGCGTTCGCGAGAGCGGGTCGGCGGTCGTCGGCACGAGCACGTTGCTCTCGGGGTAGTACATCGCCACGCAGCCGGGGCGAATTTCCTCAAAGGCCGCCACCACCTGCCCCCGCATCTCGCCGGCGGTGCTCGCGATCCGGCAGCGGCCACCCGCGGAGAGCCCCAGCCGCGCGATGTCGTCAGGATGGATCAGCACGATGTCCCGCCGCGTCTGGTTGCGGTAGAGATCCTCCTCCTCATAGACGACGGTGTTGAACTGCCCTTCGCTGCGGATCGTCATCAGCTGCAACCCTTCCGGCGGCGGTGGCAGGTCGTGCACGAAAAGCCTCGCCCGCCCGTCGTCGGTCGGGAAGCGGGGGGTGTCGAGGGCCCGGCCAGGAATCGAAAACTCCCGCCGCGTCGCATCGATCTCGCCGATCTGCTCGAGGCCGGGCACGATCTTCGCAATCGCCTTGCGGATCGTGCTGGTGTGGGCCATCTCGGCCCACCTGACCGGCCCCTGCTCCCCCAGCACCCGCTGGGCCAATTCGGCGATGATCGCCACCTCGCTCCGGGGCCCGTAGGGCTCGCCGCTGGCCGCATCAACGCCCGCGGCATGCCTGGGCTTTCCGCCATCGGAAAGCCGCACGTAGCTGAACATGCTCTCCTGCGTGGAGGGCTCCGGCTCCTCGTCGCGGGCAAGCACCGGCAGGATGATCGTCTCCTCCGCGGCCAGGCCGTGGGCATGATGGGTGTTGAGTGAGGTGCTCATCGTGACAACCATCCCCACCCTTCCCAGGGCCCGCCGGGTGAAGGCGGCGTCGGGACTGGCCCCGTAGAGATTGCCGCCGAGGCACATCGCGAAGTCCATCTCGCCGCGGTCGGCCGCCTCCAGGCATTCCAGGGTGTCGTAGCCCTTGCCGGTGGGCAAGCCCACGCCGAAGTGGTTTTGCAGTCGGTGGAAAATCGCCTCTTTGAGCTTCGGCGTGACCCCCACCGTGCCCATGCCCTGGATGTTGGAATGACCGCGGATCGGCTGCAGACCGGCACCCGCACGGCCGACCATGTGCCGCATCAGGGCCAGTGCGGCGATCGCCTGCACCGTGGCCGCTCCGTGGGTGTGGTGCGTGACTCCCATCGTCCAGGCGAAGACGGTTCGCTGGCTCGCCGCATACTGCCCGGCGAGGTCGTCGATCACGTCGGCCGCCACGCCCGACTTCTCCACGATCTCCTCCCAGGGGAGGCTCTCCAGACGGCTTTTGAGCTGCTCCCAGCCGTGGGCATGGGCCGCGAGGAAGGGCTCGTCGGCCGCCCCCAGCTCGAGCACCCGCTTCATGATGCCGTAGATCAACGCCAGATCGCCCCCGAGATGGGGCTGCACGTAGCTGCTGGCGATTTCAGAACCGAACAGCAGGCTCCACGGATCGCTGGGCACCGAGAAGTTGACCAGGCCCGTCTCGCGGATCGGGTTGACCACGATCACCTTGCCGCCACTGCGGCGGACCATCATCAGCGACCGCATCATGCGGGGATGGTTGCTCGCCGGGTTGCCACCGATGAGAAACACGCAGTCGGCCTGCTCCATGTCCTCGAGCTTGACGGTGCCCGCCCCGCTGCCAAGCACGCTCGAGAGGCCCACGCCACTGGCCTGATGGCAGTAGTAGCTGCAGTTGTTGACGTGGTTGGTGCCGTAGATGCGGGCGAGGAGCTGCAGCAGGAAGCCGGCCTCGTTGGAACTGCGACCGCTGAAATACCAGAAACTGCGATCCGGCTCGATGGCCAGCAGCTTGGCCGCGATCCGCTCCATCACCTCACCCCAGGTGATCGGCCGGTAGTGCTGCGACCCCTTCTCGAGGATCACCGGCTCGACGAGGCGGCCGGAGTGCTCGAGTTCCCGCGGCGAGAAGCCCTGCAGCTGGGGAACGGAGTAGGTGGCGAAGAAGTCGGGCTTCACCGCCCCCTGCATGTCGGCAACCATCGCCTGAAACGACTTCTTGCAGACCTCCGGAAAGCGGCCGGCCTCGTTGACCATCCCCCCCTGCTGGCCGCCCATGCCAAGCGCGCAGGTCTTGCAGGTGTTCCGCGACCGCATCGCCTTCCAAAACTTCCACAGCCCGCCGGCCTCGCGGGCCTTTTGGAAGGTGTAGCGGATCGCCCGCCAGCCGCCACCGGTTCGCACTCGTGCCATGTGTCAGACTCGTGATCCTGCGCGGTCGAGTTTGGGTGTGCTCAGTCCAGGCTCACGGTGACCGTCTTGGTTTCCAGGTAGGGGTCGAGGCCCCGCTCGCCGAGTTCGCGGCCGAAGCCGGAGCTCTTGAAGCCGCCAAAAGGCGCCGCCGGATCGAAGACGTCGTAACAATTGACCCACACCGTGCCGGCCCGCACCCGGCGGGCAATGTCGTGGGCCCGAGCCACGTCGCGAGTCCAGACCGCCGCGGCGAGACCGAAGCTCGTGGCGTTGGCCCGCTCGACAAGCTCGTCGATATCCTTGAACCGCAGCACCGAGAGCACCGGGCCGAAAATCTCCTCGCGGGCGATCGCCATCTCGTCGGTGACGTCGGTGAAGATCGTCGGTTCGATGAAGAAGCCGCGGCCGCCCACACGGCCACCGCCGGTGGCGCAGGTCGCCCCCTCGGCCCGGCCCTGCTCGATGTAGCCCATGATCTTGTCAAACTGGGCCCGATCGACCTGCGGCCCCTGCTCGGTGGCGGAATCGAAGGGATCACCCACGCGGCGACTGCGGCTCAGCTCGACCACCCGCTCCACGAAGGCGTCGTGCACCGAGTCCTCCACGAAGAGTCTCGAGCCCGCGCAGCAGCACTGCCCCTGATTGAGATGGATGCCCACGTGGGCTCCCATTGCCGCGGCGGCCATGTCGGCGTCGGCAAGCACGATGTTGGGGCTCTTGCCGCCGAGTTCGAAGGTCAGCCGCTTGAGGGTATCAGCGGCCTGCCGCATGATCACCTGCGCGGTTTCGCCCGATCCGGTGAAGGCCACCTTGTCGACGCCCGGATGCTTGACGATCGCGGCCCCGGCGGTCGGCCCGAAGCCGGGTACCACATTGATCACGCCGTCGGGAATGCCCGCCTTCTGGGCCAGCCTTGCCAGTCGCAGACAGGTCAGCGGCGTCTGCTCGGCCGGCTTCATCACGATCGTGCAGCCGGCCGCGAGGGCCGGGCCCCATTTCCAGGAAACCATCAATACCGGAAAGTTCCAGGGAATGATCTGGCCGGCCACGCCCACCGGCTCACGGCGGGTGTAGGTGAAGTAGTTGCCCGACACGGGGATCGTCTGGCCCTGGATCTTGTCGGCCCATCCGGCGTAGTAGCGGAGCACCGAAAGCGCCAGCGGCAGGTCGACCTTGCGGGAGTCGGAAAAGGGCTTGCCGTTGTCGAGTGTTTCAAGGGCGGCCAGCTCGTCGATCTCCTCCTCGATCAGGTCGCACAGCCGCAGGATCAGCCGGCCCCGCTCGCGGGCATCCATCCGCGGCCAGGGCCCCGAATCGAAGGCCTGCCTGGCGGCCCGCACGGCCGCCTCGACGTCGGCGGCATCCCCTTCCGCGACGCTCGCGATCACCTCCTCGGTGGCGGGATTGATCGAATCAAAACTGCGACCGCTGCGGGCGGGCACCCATTCGCCGCCGATGAAGCACTGCGTCTGGCGGATGGGCACCTCGGCGGCCGAGGCGGGGCGGGTGATCGTAGCCATCGGTTCTCCTCTTTTCTTGCTTTTTGATCGTTTCGTCAGTCTCGGAGTCTACTGACACTCGATCGTTGAGGCCAAGTCTCGGTCGCGGACTTCGGCAGGTCTTGGCCGGGCGATAGGCGGATTGTTGCCGCGGCCGGGCCCCCGCGGATACGGTAATGGCGTATCGGGATGGTTTCCCGATTGACTGCAATCCCTGAAGGAGATTTCTGATGCATTCTGAACCCCTGAAATTGTGCTCGGCGGTGCTCGTGGCCACCGGGCTCGTGCTCGCCTCTGCCACGGCCAGGGCGGAGGTCACCAGCGGCCCTCAGCCGGGCGAACGGGTCGGTGCCTTCCAAGTCACGAAGGTGGCGGGCAACCCGGACGACGGCGTCGATGACGGCAAGCATCTCTGCTATCGCTGCCGCACCGGCAACAAGCCGGTGGTGATGGTCTTCGCCCGCACCGGTGACGCGGCCCTTGCCAAGCTCGTGAAGAAGATCGAGGAGGAGGTCGAGGAGCACCAGGCGGAGAAGCTCACCAGCTTCGTGAACATGATCGGCACCGACGGCGAAAGCCTGAAGAAAGCTGCAGCGGAGTTCGTGAAGGCCAACGGTATCGAGCGGGTCGCCTTTGTGGTGCCTGACGACGCCGAGAACGGCCCGCCGAACCTCTCGATCGCCCCCGAGGCCGATCTCACGGTCGTCTGCTACAAGGAGGGCAAGGTGGTGGCCAACCACGCCTTCCCGAAGGATGGACTGACCGACGACAAAATCGATGCCATCGTGGAAGCTTCCTGCAGTTTGGTGGAGTGAGGCCCGCGTCTGATCGACATCGGATTCGTCGGGTATACTTCTGATGTGTTGCGGCCGGCCCCCGGGTTTCGGTGGGCCGGCCGTCGCGTTGGCGGCGTAGCTCAGTTGGTTAGAGCACAGGCTTCATAAGCCTGGTGTCGCCGGTTCAAGTCCGGCCGCCGCTACTCACAGCGACTCACAGTTGTGCACGAGACGGACCAAGCCGTTCTGGAGCCGTCCCGGTGAGCCGACCTTCCCGTCCGTCGCCATGACACACTGGCGCGGGCGGGTCGGCAGCATCCACCGAAACATCGTCGCGGCGACGCGAGCACGACGGCGGGTCGACGCTTGCTCACCTGACTGCGCGTGGAAAAAGCCTTCCATGGCAATCCTGTTCGGCACGAAACGTGCCGCCCCAGGTGGCCGGTGTTGGAGAGTTGTTTTTGAGAAGGGGACACAAGCGTCCAGTGTGGGTCGGGAAAAGGTGCCAGCCACCAAATTTGGGTAAACAGGGAAAGGGCGTTTCCCAAACCCCCTGGATTTGGTGGCTGGCACCACTACTGTCCGGTTATAAGTCGAACAATCTCAACTGGTTACGATCGGTGTCCCGATCGGATGCGTCAATTTGTGCCTGAAGGGCCTGTAAAAGCGGCGTTTTTTCAAACAGCGCGAGGCTCAAGACCTGAAGGATTTCGTCGAGGCTTCGCTCGACCCAGAGTTCCTTCTTCACGATCGCCACGAGCACGTACACGCTGATCGTGATCCAGATCTGCGTCTTCACCGCGTTTTCGCTCGTGCCGAAAAATGCTTTGATGCGAAGGTGCTGCTTGATCCACTTGAAGAACAACTCGATTTGCCA
>CAZRKH010000013.1:0-14037 GCA_964600785.1 uncultured Chitinophagaceae bacterium | reverse complement strand
CGGCCCGGCGACTATCGAAGGCAAGGGCGAGGACCCCACCCGCCGGCACCCCCGCCGGGCCCGCCTCGGCTTCCCCCACCGCGGGCTCACGCTATGCATCCAGCGAAAGCAGCCGCTTCGGCGGTGCAAGCCCGGTCACGCCCCCACCGCCGCAACAGCCATTCTCCCCCCGGCCGTTCGGCCCGCCGAGCGGGCAGCCCCTGCCGGCTGAGCCGCCGGCATCTGAGCCGCCGGCATCTGGGCCGCCGGCAGCCGACCCGTTCCCCGCGGCGCCCGCAGCCGGCATCGACTCAAAGCCGCCTCGTCGGCCCGATCCCGGCTATCGACCGGCGGGCACGTCGAGCTATCGCCCCGATCGGGCGATTCTCCGCGACGAGCCGACCGGGCCGAGTTCGCCGATACGGACCGCAGCGAGTCCCTCTCAGGCCGCCGCCGGCGGTTGAGGGTAGAGTGGCGGCATGGCTGCCTGCTGCACGCGTTGCCGGTCGCGGTCCCGGTCGGGTCTGCCGCCTTCACCGTCGAGATCGACCGACTTTGTCGCCGGCCTGATCACGATCATCCTGCTCCTGGCCGCCCCTGCCCTCGCGGAGGTGTCTTCGCAGGAGCGGATCGTGCCGCGGGGCACGCTCTCGCTCCCCGACGAGGTGGCCGACCAGCTCGGGCATGCGGTGCGGATTACGGGCCTCAGCGGCATCGCCTGGGTCGGCGGCGGGCGGTATGCCGCCGTCATGGACAACAGCCCGCAGGTGCTCTTTTTCGATCTGCAGCTTTCCCAAGTCGGCCGCCCGCGGCGGGTCGAGAACCTGCGGCTGCTCACGTTGGAGTCGTCGCACGACTACGAGGGGATCGCCTGGCGGCCCACCCGGCCGGGAAGCCTGTTTCTCGCCGAGGAAGATACGCCCGCAATCCGCGAATTCGATGTCGAAAACGGTCGTGAACTCGGCCAGCACCCGGTGCCCGAGATCTTCCTTGGCAGGCGGCCAAACCGCGGCTTTGAGTCACTCGCGGTCGAGCCGGACGCCCGCCACGCCTGGGTCGCCACGGAGGAGGCGGTTCCTCTCGACGGGCCGGCGTCCGCCGAGGGCGTCTCGACGGTCGTGCGGATCGCCAGGGTGCCGCTGACACCGCGGGCCGGGCCGGATGGAATCCAACTGGCCTACGCGGTCGACCCGCCGCACGCATTCACTCGGCTCTTCGACGGGGACGCGATCTCGGGGCTTTCGGAACTGGTCTGGCTCGAGCCCGGGCGGCTGTTGGCCCTCGAGCGGAGTGGCGGGCCGGGGCTGCCGCCTTTTTCCAACCGCCTCTACGCCGTGGCCACCGCGGGTGCGATCGACGTGGCCGGCGTGACCGGCGGGCTCGCCGAGCGACCGGCGACGCACGTCGCCAAAGACCTGATCTGGCGGGGCGAACTGGGACTCAACCTCGAGGGCCTTGCCCTCGGGCCGCGGCTGGCCAACGGCTCCTGGCCGCTGGTCGGCGTGGCCGACAACGGTGGGCTCGGCACTCCCAACAGCCTGGTGGTGCTCGAGTACCGCAGACCCCCGCCGCCTGCGTCGGTGGGTGTTGTCGCCGCGGTGGGTGCCGTGGTGGCGGTGGCGATGGTGGTCGGCGGGCTCCGCCGCGGATGGGTCAGCAGGCCTGGCTGAGCGGGCAGAGCTACCAGCCCATCACCATGTTCGACTCGATCACCTTGCGGGCCCGCTCGAGATCGTCGCCGGTTTCGTGCATGTACAAACGGATGGCGTGCACCTTGTCACCCGCGGCCTTGGAGAGGCACTCGCGGGCGGTGCTGCACGGCCCGTTATGCGACTCGTTGAGGCCGAGGGCCGACTTCGAAATCACCCAGGTATCCCGGGGCCGGCGGGTGAGCCGCACGATCGCCTCACCGGGGTAGGCCTCCGCCACCACGCCCCGGGCCGCCTCCTCGTCGGCCGCCCAGGAGATGATGATGTGGGCGACAGTTTCAATCTCGAACAACGGCATGGGGAGCCTCCGCGTGCTGGGCACCGCCCTGACCCACGAACTGACACAATCCCAAGAATTTACGACGGCCGACGGTGAACCGTCAACGCGGCCGATGTCCGCCCGCGGCGACTGCGGTATGATACGGCTACGGGGCGACACCTGCCTCGCGGTGCAGGCAACAACCGGTTTTCCATTTTTTGGCGTGTCTTGACATCGCACGCGAGGAGTGTGCCGCGATGGCCCAACGGTATGACGACCTGGGATTTCCGATTCCGGCCGAGTTTGATCTGCACGATGCCGAACCGACCGCTCGCAAGGGCCGCAGTCGGCCGCGACGGCTGAAAATGATGCTGCTCGGGCTCGTTGCCGCGGCCTTGGTGCCGGCGGTCGTGCTGCCGGAGGTGGCACCGGTGGCCCGCCAACTGGTAGTCCGCTGGTCGCTGGCGCGGGCGATGGCCCTCGAGGCCCGTGACGACGTCCACGGTGCGGTCAAGGAACTCGAGCGGGCCGTTGCCTGGCATGGCGACGATGCCGAGCTGCTCTGTCTGCGGGCGATGCTGCGGCTGGAAGACCGCTCCGCGAGAAAAGCGTTGGCCGACGCCGACCGGGCGGTGGCCTTGGCTCCGACCTCGGTCGAGCCTTACCGGGTGCGGGCCCTGATCCGGGTCTGCCTGGAGGAACCGGAGGCTGCCCTCGCCGATGCGGCGATGGTGGTCGAACTCTCGGGGGAAGGCAACCCCGAATCGCTCAACCTGAGAGCCTACGTGCGAGGGCTGGTCGATCGCGAGTTGGACGAGGGCCTGGCCGACATCGATCGCGCGATCGCCCGCATCGGGCCCCCCTCGGCCGAGATGCTCGACACCCGCGGTTATCTCCTCTGGCGACTCGGACGGCACGAAGAAGCGCTCCTCGAGATGAACAGGGCGATCGACCTGGTGAGGCAGCAGCGGCGGCAGTTGATGCTGCTGGCCGGGCGGATCGGCCGTGACGACCTGCTGGGGAGGATGCGAACGATCGATCATGGCATGGCCGTGATGCTGCAGCACCGCGGGCTCGTCTGCAAGTCGCTGGGAATCGACGAGCAGGCGGCCGAGGATTTCAGGCTTGCCGCCCAGAAGGGTTATGATCCGAGCCGGGGCATTTTCTGAGGCCAACCTCGGCGGTATACTTCGCGACTTCCCGAACAATCGCGGAGGCCGATCTGCGAATCCTCGGGGGTGTAGCTCAGTTGGTTAGAGCGCCAGCCTGTCACGCTGGAGGCCGCGGGTTCGAGTCCCGTCACCCTCGCTTCTCGATTGCATCACGGTTCACTCGAGTTCCTCGAGCCAGAGCCGGATCTCGTTTTCGTACTCGCTCGCCAGGCCGCCGACGATCAGCTGCCGGTGGAAGCTCGCGGCGCCCTCGGGCACCAGATCGGCCGCCTCGGCACTGGGAAAACGACGGCTCGGATCGGCCGCGATCAGTCCGCCGCAGAAGTTGAGCAGCAGTTCGCTCGAGGCCACCTCCGGCGGAAGCAGCTGCGGCAGACGGTGGACGAGCGACCGCTTCGCCTCGAGCAGATCGCGATAGGAGGTCAGCCCGGCGAAGGGAGGCTTGCCACAGAGCATCTCCACCAGCACGTAGCCGAGGCTCGCCAGGTCGCTCCGCGGCGAACACTCGCGTCCCTCGAGCACCTCCGGGGCCGCGTAGGCGGGGGTGCAGGTGCGCTGCGAGGGCATGTCGTCGAGTGCGATCGCCGAGCCGATATCGATGATCTTCGCGTTGCCGGTTCGCTTGACCATGATATTCGACATCTTCACGTCGCCGTGCACGATGTCGTGACGGTGCAGGGCTGCCAGGGCCGCGAGGCATTCCCGTACGATCGCGATTGCGATCCCCGGCTTGAGTCGCGACTGCACGGGGCCGTCGGTGACGATCACGTTGTCGAGATAGCTCCGCCGCTCGGGGCTGACGAGGCTGCGGGTGCGGTCGAGCATCTCACTGGCCAGCAGCCGTGAGAGGTCGTAGCCGTCGATCCACTCCATCTCCATCAGCCGGATTCGCCGTTGTTCCACGAAGTTGTGCACGTCGAGCAGGTTGTCGTGCTGGATCTGGGCGACCCGCGCGGCAACCGCCGCGATCCGCCCCATGCCCTCGTCGTAGAGCTGCTCGCTGTCGAATCGCTCGGGTGAGAAAATCTTGACCGCCACCGGAAGAGTGAAGCCGTCGGTTCCGCGGCGGGTGGTCAGGAACACGACCCCCTGCCCGCCCGCCCCGAGCCGACGGGTGAGGTGGTGGTACTCGGTCCAGCTCATGCGGCCGATCTCGATCAGCTCCCCGTAGCGGGTGAGCAGTTCCTCGGGGCAGCGGCTGACCGCGTCGCCGCCGACGGAGATCGTGGCCCGCCCCTCCTGATAGATCGTGGTTGTCATCGTGTCACCGTCCGCCTCCCTGCGATTGCCGGCCACTCGCCCGGGCGGCCGGTGGGCTCCGGCTCCCGGGACGTCTGTTCGCCGTGATCGATAACGGGCTCCGGGAACCCGAGCGTTTTGTCGACGAGGTTTCGCAGGGGTCGACCCGTCGCGAACCGACCGAGATTATCGCAGAAGAAATCGGTCATTGCATCGATTCGGTCCGCCGACTGGCCCGCCACGTGGGGTGTGATCAGCAGCCGCGGTGCCCGCCACAGCGGGCTCTCGGCCGCGGGAGGCTCCTCCGGGGTCACATCGAGGGCGGCGGAATCGAGGTGGCCCGACTCGAGGGCGGCGGCAAGGGCTTCAGCGTCGACGAGCGGCCCGCGGGCGACGTTGACGAGCATGCTGCCAGGCCGCATGCGGGCGAGTGCCCCCCGGTCGATGATGCCGCGTGTCTGTGGTGTGAGCGGGGCCGCGAGGAACAGGATGTCGACTTCGCCGAGCAGTTGGGGCAGGGATTCCGGTGGGCCGAGGAAGGCGACATGCGCCGGCTTTGCGACGGGAAAGTAATCGGTGGCCAGGATTCGCACTCGAAACGGCGCGAGCACTTCGGCGAGCCGCCGGCCGACGCCGCCGAATCCCAGAATGCCCACGGTGGCTCCGGTGAGATCGCGGGTGGGCCGCCGCACGAACTCCTGACGCCGCTGCTGCTCGAGAAACAGGGGCAGCCTGCGGGTGCAGGCAATCGCCAGGCCGAGGGCGTGTTCGGCCACCTGGTCGGCCAGCACGCCTGAGGCACTCGTGACCGTGATCGGGGAGGCCACCACCTCCGCAACCAGGCAGTGGTCGAGTCCCGCCGCCGACGATTGAATCCACCTGAGCCGGCCGGCGGCCACCGTCTCAGCCCAGGGCACGGGGACCTTCGCATGGCCGCAGAAGATGTCGGCGGTGGGCAGTTCTGCAGCGATGCGTTCCTGCCCGGCGTCGATGATGCTCGCCCAGGGCGCCGCCGCCGCGATCTGCTCGACGTGCCGTGACGCGACCGGGTAGCACAGCACGATCCTCGCATCACCGGGAATCGCGGCAAACTCGTTGTTGGCGACGGACATTCCTGCCATAGTATGGTTACTGTTGAGTCTGCCTTCCCGGCCACCGCGCGGCAAACCCCGCGGTCGGGGTTTTACCGTGAGCACATGAATCCGGCGGAGAGTTTCCGGGGCTTCGGCCCCGCGGGGCACCGCCGTCAACGGAGGAGCACGCATGCGAGCCTGCCTGCTGACGACGCTCTCGCTGATCCTCCTGCGGGTCGTGATCGGAATGCACTTTTTCCTGGAGGGCTCGAGCCATCTCCGCGACCCTGGCTGGTCGAGCGCGGCATTCAGGCGGGCGGCGGTCGGCCCGCTGGGCGAGCTGTATCGCGGCTCGCTGCCGGAGACGGGCGACTTCTCAGGCACGATCGGCCGGCTCGATGATCGCTCGACCGCAGAGGTGGTCGAGGCCTGGTCGCAAAGCGTCGTGCGGCAGTGGAAGCGACGGCTCGACGAGCGGGTGGCCGCCGCCGGTGTCGCCGCGGCCGGGCCGGCCGCCGAGAAGGCGGTTGAAACAATCGAGCGGAGCTGGCAAGACTACCTCGACGCCATCGGCCCGGATCTTGCCGACTACCGCGGTGAGCTGGCGCGGCTGGCGGCCCTGGAGCGGTCGGCCGAGGCCGGGAGCGTGCCCTACGTGCAGGAGCGAGTGGCGGCGAAGCGTCGTGAACTCGCCGGGGTCGCCTCTGGCTGGAACAACGATGCCGCCGGACTCGAGGCCCGCCTCGTCGCCGCCTTCGCCGATGCCCTGCCCGACGACGCAGCCGCGCGGGTGCTGGCGGTGGTCGATCGCACCTCGCTGTGGAAGGCTGACCGCTTCGTGAGCTGGTCGCTCGTCACGATCGGTGCAGGCCTCGTGCTCGGCCTGCTGACGCGGTTCAACGCGATCGGCGGAGCCTGCTTCCTGGCCAGCGTGGTTGCCTCGCAGCCGTTCTGGGTGCCCGGGGCCCAGGCAACCTATGATCAATGGGTGGAGCTTGCCGCCCTCCTGGTGATCGCCACGCTGCCGGCCGGCGGCTGGCTGGGGCTCGATTATTTCCTGACCCCGCTCTATCGACGCTGCGGGATCGGCAGCAACGGCGGTGAGCCCGCGGCGGCCTGACGTTTGAAGTCAAAAATAGACAACCTCGAGGTGACGCGATGAACCTTTCACAGCAGCAGAAGCAAGTCGGCAAGGAAAATTTCGCCGACGCCGTGGCCGTGACACGCCGCGATTTCCTGACCGGCACCGTGGCCGCCGGGCTCGCCAGCGGGGTGGGCCTCGGCTCGCTCTATTTCGGCTACGGCTCGAGCGTGGGCGATCCGCTGCGGATCGGCGTGATCGGCACCGGCGATGAGGGGAGCGTACTCATCGGAGCCCACAACCCCGACTACATGCAGGTCAAGGCGATCGCCGAGATCCGCCCCTACAACGTCTACCGCGCTTTCCATGGCGACATGTCGAGCCCCAACGCCTACCGGGCCCGACCGGGTCTGATGGCAAAGTACGGCTGGAAGAGCGAGGACGAGGGCCGCAAGAAGGTGAAGGTCTATGCAGCCTACGAGGAGCTCCTTGCCGACGACGCAATCGAGGCCGTGGTGATCGCCCTGCCGTTGCACCTGCACGCCGAGGCGGCGATCAAGGCGATGCGGGCCGGCAAGCACGTGCTCACCGAGAAGCTCATGGGCCATAGCGTGCATGAGTGCAAGGAGATGGGCCGCGTCGCCGCCGAAACGGGCAAGCTCCTGGCCACCGGCCACCAGCGGCACTACAGCGTGCTCTACGACGACGCGGTCTACACGATCGGCAAGGCCCGCCTGATCGGTGATGTGCACTCGATCCGGGCCCAGTGGCATCGCGGCAATCTTCCCGGCAAGGACAGCTGGAAGCCGCCGCTGCCCGGCGACGAGGCTCTTGCCAAGAAACTCGTCAGCTGGCGGCGGGCCCGCGACAATGCCAAGCCCTCCGAGGCCGAGGCCTGGCAGAAGAAGGTGGCCCAGCTCGAGGCCCAGCTGCTCGATGCCGAGGTCGATGCGGCCGGCTTCGGCTACGAGGAGAAGACGCTCCCCGACGGCGGCATTCGCTCGCCGCTGGAAGAGCTGGTCCGCTGGCGGCTCTGGAATCGTACCGGCGGCGGCTTGATGGCCGAGCTTGGCAGCCACCAGCTCGACGCCTCGGGCATTTTCATCTCGGCGATGCACGGCGAGGGCAAGAAGGTCAAGCCGCTGACGGTGCTCGCCACGGGCAATCGCAGCATCTTCCCGGCCGACCGCGAGGTCGACGACCACGTCTACTGCACCTACGAGTATCCGGCCCCCGGCTACTTCGATGCCGACGGCAGTGTGGCCGACCCCAACAAGAAGATCGTGGTCACCTACTCCTCGATCAACGGCAACGGCTTCGGTGGCTACGGCGAGGTCGTGATGGGTACCGAGGGCACGCTGATCCTCGAGCGGGAGCAGGATGTGATGCTCTACAAGGGCTCTTCGCGGGACACCCGCGTGAGTGTCACCAAGGGTAAGGATGGCGGGCCCACCCTCGACACCACCGAAAGCGGCGGGGGTGGCGGTGCGGTGGTTGCCGAGAGCGGCGGCGGGGCCCCGCCCTCCCGCGGCTACACCGAGGAGATGGAGCACTGGGCCTGGTGTATTCGCAATCCCGACCCGGAGAACCAACCGCGGTGCAAGCCGTCGGTGGCCCTTGCCGATGCGGTGATCGCGTTGGTGAGCAACATCGCGATCGCCAATCCGCAGTCGTCGCCGCGGATCGAGTTTGCGGATGCCTGGTTCGACATCGACAGCGACGAGACGCCCGAGGGCGTGAAGCCCGACATCAGCCGCAGCCGCTACAAGGCCTGACCGGAGCGGCTGGGTAGTCCCGGTGCGTCCCGCACCGGCTGGGTAGCCCGGTGCGTCCCGCACCGGCTTTCACTCGAGCGTCAATCGACCGCAAGTCACGCCCCGCTCGTCGCGAGAACTCGCCCGGCGGCGAGTGTGCCGAGTGTTGACGCCAATGAGTGACATGTGTACAGTACACGCATGTTCATGCTTTGAGGTGTGCTGTGTCTGTTTCACCCGCTCCCGCAATCCTGCCTGTGGCCGAGTCGGCCGGAGCTTCGTCGCGGCCGGTCCCGCTCCAGCCGCGGCTGGTTCTGCAGTCGGCCGCCGGGCTGCCGCCGCCCGGCGAGCGTGTCCGCAGCGGATTTCATGGCATCGATGCGATCCTGCCGGCCGGGGGTGTCCGTCGCGGGAGCCTGCTTGAGTGGATCGCCGCGACCGGGGTGGATGGTCGCGGGCTTCACGGCACCGGCTCCGGCATGGAGGCCGGGGCATGCCGGCTCGATGCCCGGCCGGGTGGAGCGGTCACGTTGGCGATGGCGGTGGCCGCGAGTGTCGCCGGGGCGCCGAGAGGCCCGAGGGCGATAATCGTCATCGATCGCGGAGGCCGGTTCCACCCGCCGGCGGTGCTCGGCTGGCCGGCCCTCCAGCCGCGGCCCGCCCGTCGGCACGCTGGTGGGCGGGAGCCGGCGATCGTCGCAGGCGGGGTGCGACTGGTGGTGGTGAGGCCCTCGCGAGACGACGACGAGGCCTGGGCGATCGATCAGGCGCTGCGGTGTGTCGGCGTGGCGGCGGTCGTGGCCTGGCCGTCATCGGCAGTGGCCGCCCCGGCGACGCATCGTCGCTGGAAGTTGGCCGCCCGCGGCAGCGGCGTGGTGGGGCTGTTCGTGCGGCCCTGGTCGGCGGCCCACGAGCCATCCTGGGCCGAGGCCCGGCTCGCGGTGACGCCGCTTCCCCTCGGCATGTCGTCCGGCATCGTCGAGGTGTCGGCTCGCCGCTGGAGGGTCGAGCGGCTGGCAAGTCTGCTGCATGGCGAGGGGCGTGCCTGCGAGCTGACAATCGATCTGCAGCGAGGGGTCGAGATCGGTTCGGCCGGTCATCGCGACAGGCGGCAGGAGGGCGGTCGGCCCTCTCGCGGCGAGCGGAGGGAGGTGGCCGTATGCCGCGCGTCATGACGATCTGGCTGCCGCGATGGCCGGTGCAGCGTCGGCTCGTCGAGCGGCCGCAACGACGGCGAGCACCGCTGCTGGTCTGTCGACGCGAGGCCCGGGGCGTGATGCGGGTGGTGGGCTGGGCCTGGGCCGATGCCAGGATCCGCCCGCCGCGAATTCCCTGCGGGCAGACGCTCGCCGAAACGCTCGCAGCCCTTTCGTTGGCCTGCGGGTCGCGGGCCTGCCGGATGGCCGAGATCGACCACGACGACCCGGCCTCCGATCGCAGCGTGCTCGAGGGGATCGCCCGCTGGTGTCGGCGATTCTCGCCGATCACGGCCGTCGAGGATGCCGAGCGGCCCGAGTGCGTTCATGTCGACATCACCGGCACCGCGGAGCTTTTCGGGGGCGAGGCCGCGGTGGTTCGCACCACAGTCTGGACGCTCGCCGCACGGGGCCTGCATGCCCGCGCCGCGGTAGCCGACACGCCGGCGGCCGCCCGGGCTGCGGCCCAGCATCTCGACCTGTTGCCGGGGGAGCCTGCCACGTCGCCCCGGCCGCTCACCACCCCGACCGATGGTCGTTCGAAGCCTCGTCATCCTCGGCGGCAGCGGCGCCGCTGGGGGATTGTGCCGGCCGGCTGCCATGCCGAGCGGCTCGCCGGGCTGCCGGTTGAAGCCCTGCAGATCGACGAGCAGGCCCGCGGGCTGCTCGCGGAACTGGGCGTCGACACGATCGGCCAGCTGCGATCACTTTCGCGGAGGGATCTGGGCTCGCGGCTGGGGTCCGACGTGGAACGAAAGATCGCGGCGTTCGAGGGCCGCCTGGCCGAGCCGCTTGCGGCGGTAGCCGAAGAATCCCTGCCCCGGGCCGAATGCCATCTTGCGTCGCCGGCGGCCGCGCTCGAGGCGGTTGCCTCGGTTCTCGAGCGGCTCGTGGGCAGCTGCACCACGGTGCTGGCCGCCCGCGGGGCGGGTGTCACGGCGATGCAGGTGCGGCTGGGCGGTGCGGGGGCCGCGGCGGGAGGCGTGGTCGATATCGGGCTCTTCCGGCCAAGTACGTCGCCGCGGCACCTGGCCGGGCTTGCGGAATTGCGAATGGCCCGGATGCGACTGCCGAGGGAGATTGAATCGATTGCGGTGGAGATCGTTTCGACCGGCCCGCTCCGCTGTCGGCAGCGGGTGCTCTTCGATGCCGGTGAACACGCCGGGGAGGAGCACAGGCGGGATCCCGGTGAGGAGGAGGCGGAGCTGGGCATGCTGCTCGATCGGCTTGCTGGCCGGCTCGGCCGCGGCGGCGTGTTCACGCCACAGGTGGTTGCCGATCCCCAGCCGGAGCATGCCTGGGTGGCGACCCCCCCGCAGCTCACCTGCAAGGGAGCCGAGCCGGCCGCGGCGGGCGGTGGGCCGAAGCTCCGCCCGATCTGGCTGGCCGCCCGACCGCTTCCGCTGGAAGCCGTGTCGGTCGCACCGGATGGCCCGCCGGTGTGGCTGGGCATCGACGGGGTTCGCCACCGCGTGACGGAGGCCTGGGGGCCGGAGCGGATCGAGACAGCCTGGTGGCGGGGCCAGAGCGTCCGCCGTGACTACTACGTTGTGGAAACGGAATCGGGAGGACGCTGGTGGGTGTTTCGTCATCTCGGGCAGGCCCGCCGGCCTGCTCGCTCCGGCAGCCGTGCCTGGTTCCTGCACGGCCGGTTCGCCTGACCGCCTCGCCTCAAACGTCCGCCTGCCGATCCCGCCAAGCCCGCTGCATGGCAAAGACACCGCGATGCCTGACGACGCCTACGCCGAGCTGCACTGCACGACCAACTTCTCCTTTCTCCAGGGAGCCTCGCATCCCGACGAACTCGTGCGGCGTGCCGCTGAGCTGGGCTACTCGGCCTTGGCGATCACCGATTCGATGAGCCTCGCGGGGATCGTGCGGGCCCATGCCGCGGCCAGGCAGCTGGTCGAATCCGGGCTGCCACCGGCTGCGGCCGGGATGCAGTTGATCATCGGCAGTTCGCTACGCATCGAGGATGTCGAGACCGGTCCGCTCGAGCTGGTCGTGTGGGCGGCCGGCCGCGAGGGCTATGCCAATCTCTGCCGCCTGCTGACTGCCGGCTCCAGCCGCAGTGGGGCCGGCCAGGGGGGCGGCGGGTGCCGACTCACGGTCGACGACGTGGCCGCCCATGCCTCCGGCCTGCTCGCGGGGGTGCCGCTGGCGGGCCTGTGGGCCTCCGCCGCAGCCGACGGGGCTGCGGTGGAGGTGTCGCCGGCTGCGGCGGTGCTCGGCCGCTGGCGGGAGGTCTTCGGCGACCGGCTCTACACGCTGGCTGAAGCGTTTCGCGAGGGTCACGACGAGGCGGTTCTCGCCTGGAGTGGGAGGGTGGCCCGGGCGGCCGGCCTGCCGGTGCTTGCCGCGGGAGACGTCCGCTACCACGTCCGCGGCAGAATGCCGCTGTTTGACGCGGTCTGTGCGGTGCGGCACGGCTGCACGATCGAGGAGGCCAGGGGCCGGCTGCTGGCCAACGCCGAGCGGCATCTGCAGCCACTCGAGGCGATCCGGGAACGCTTCGCGATCCTGCCCGGGGCCGTGGCCCGCACGCTCGAGGTGGCCGCCCGGTGCAGCTTCTCGCTCGACGAGCTGCGGTATGAGTATCCCGATGCCGCCGTGCCGCCTGGCCGCACCGCCGGTGAGCAGCTGGCGAGCCTGGCCCGGGCCGGTGCCCGTCGGCGGTATCCCGAGGGCGTGCCGGCGAGGGTGCGGTCGCTGATTGAGCACGAACTGGCAGTCATCGCCGAACTCGGCTACGAGGCCTACTTTCTGACCGTCTTCGATCTCGTGCGATTCGCCCGTGGCCGCGGCATCCTCTGCCAGGGCCGCGGCTCGGCGGCCAACTCGGCGATCTGCTACTGCCTGGGAATCACCTCGGTCGATCCGGCCCGCATGAACGTGCTCTTCGAGCGATTCGTCAGCCGTGAGCGGCGGGAGGCCCCCGACATCGACATCGACTTCGAGCATCACCGTCGCGAAGAGGTGATTCAATACATCTACGAGACCTACGGCCGCAACCGGGCCGGGATGACCGCCGAGGTGATCCGCTACCGCCTGCGTTCGGCCGTTCGCGACATGGGCAAGGTGATGGGGCTCTCTCTCGATCGGCTCGGGGCGATCGCCGACTGCCTCGATGCCGCCGATGAGCTTGATGCCCTGCCCGGCCGGCTCCGCGAGGCGGGACTCGATCCGGAAAGCGACACCGGCCGGCGGCTGGTCTGGCTTGTGGGGGAGCTGGTCGGCTTCCCCCGGCACCTCGGCCAGCATGTCGGCGGGATGGTGATCACCCGGGGCGATCTGCGTGATCTCGTGCCGATCCAGCCGGCCACGATGGAGGGGCGGACGATCGTGCAGTGGGACAAAGACGACCTCGACGAACTGGGAATTCTCAAGGTCGACTGCCTGGCCCTGGGCATGCTGACCGCGATCCGCCGATCCTTCGACCTGATCGAGCAGGCCGGCGGCCCCCGGCTGACGCTCGCCGAGGTGCCCGCGGAGGATCCGGAGGTCTACGCGATGATCTCGCGGGCTGACACCGTGGGGGTTTTCCAGATCGAAAGCCGGGCCCAGATGAGCATGCTGCCGAGGCTCAGGCCGGCCTGCTTCTACGACCTGGTGATCGAGGTGGCGATCGTGCGTCCCGGGCCGATCCAGGGTGACATGGTGCATCCCTATCTCAGACGGCGAAACGGCGAGGAACAGGTGGAGTATCCCTGCGAAGCGATCCGCGAGGTGCTCGAGAAGACGCTCGGCGTGCCTCTGTTTCAGGAGCAGGCGATGCGGCTGGCAGTGGTGGCTGCCGGCTTCACGCCCGGCGAGGCCGACCAGTTGCGGCGGGCGATGGGGGCCTGGCGGCGGCCGGGCCTGATCGAGGCCTTTCGGCAGAAACTCATTGCCGGCATGCTCGCTCGCGGGCTCTCGCAGCGGTTTGCCGAACAGGTCTTCGGGCAGATTCGCGGCTTCGGTGAATACGGCTTCCCCGAGTCACACGCGGCGAGCTTCGCGCTGTTGGTCTATGTGTCGGCCTGGCTCAAGCGACACCACCCGGCGGCCTTCACCGCGGCCCTGCTCTCCAGCCAGCCGATGGGCTTCTATGCCCCGGCCCAGCTCGTCCGCGATGCCCGGGCCCACGGGGTGGTGGTGCGGCCGGCCGACGTGCACGCCAGTGGCTGGCACGCTCGGCTCGAGCCCGAACCGCAAGGCGGCGAGCCGGCACTCCGGCTGGGCCTGGAGATGATCCGCGGCCTGGGTGAGTCGGCCGGTCGGCGGATCGAGGCGGCCGCCGCCGACGGGCCCTTCGTGAGCATCGCCGGGCTGGCGGAGCGGGCGGCCATCGAGCGATCGACCCTCCTGCACCTGGCCCGGGCCGGGGCGTTGGCCTCGCTCGAGCCGGACCGCCGGCGAGCGGTCTGGGAGGCGATGGCGGCGGCGGATCGCCCCGGCAGCCTGCCGCTGTTCGAGCGAGCCAAGCCGGCCGACCAGCCGCGATTTGACGACGGGCTCCTGCCGATGAGTCGGCAGGAGCGGGTGCTTGCCGACTATCGCACCGGCAGATCGGAAGAGCACACGTCTTAACTCCAG